>JBGVKW010000043.1:0-32724 GCA_045123895.1 Agathobacter sp. | reverse complement strand
ATCACCAATAGAATCAATATGTTTAACAACTGCAAGCATAAATGGCATCTTATAGGAAAGTGAATAGTCTCTCTCCTCCAGAAAATCAAAGAAATCATCTTTAATGGTATTATCATTGTGCTCTTTAATATCAAGCTCTTTACGATATTTCTCAACATCATCCGGACTAAATAGATACAGTGACTTACTACCATGCGTCTTTGTAAGTTGTGGCTCACCAGCTTTTTTCATATACTCTGCCACCTCAGTCGTTTTTTCATCTATTATATATCCGTTCATTTTCATCGGAATAAGTAGGTACTATAAATTGGGGAATAATTCCTAAAATCCATTTCTAATAATCTCAATAACACTACAATCTGCCGGCAACCATTTCACTGAATCAAGCATCTCTTGCTCTAACCATTTTGAATCCTCATGCTCTTTCAGCACCAAGTCCCCTTTTATTATTTCGCACCAAAAGCAATCCATCGACAAATGAAATGCAGGATAATCATACTCAACTGTTTCAATTAACTCTCCCACCGATATCTCCGTATCCAACTCCTCTATAATCTCACGCTTTAATGCCTCTTGCGGTGTTTCACCTTCTTCTATCTTACCGCCAGGGAATTCCCATCCACCTTTAAAATCGCCATATCCACGCTGGGTTGCAAAAATTATAGGTTCACCTTTTTCATTTTTCGCTTTTATTACAGCTGCAACCACTCGTATTGTCTTCATATTGCTTTTTCCTCCACCACATTACTACTATGGAAATATCTAAGAAGATCTTCCCTAACTGCTGTATGCATTTTGAATTTTAATTTACATATCGGTTTCATAATGCCACTATTATTCTTCTTTTGATCTTCAAACACATCTACTACATCAAATTCTCCCATATAGAAAAAATTGTTTTCTGCATCAGTTTTTTGAACCAATAAATGTTTTCTAGAAGAATTCAAAACCTTATCCATATATGCACCACCAAGTTTCTTATCAATCTGTGAATCCCATCTAAAAATCACGTTATCTACAAATTCATCCGCATAATCAGGCTTACCTTCCACGTATTGCTTATCCTCGTCTGTATTCTCTTCTTTATGATATGTAACGAAAATAAATACATCATCTCCGATTTGTGACATTCCATACATGGTTGAAGACAAATCTTTTCCTGCATCCATAAGTAAGCTTATGTCTCTTCTAGAATATTTTTCATAAAGCACAAATGGACGTAAGGTCTTATATGGTTTTGAGTACTTATCCTGATATCTTGACAGCCCTACAGCAATAATATCTTTGACTTGCTCATTAAAATCCATATGGCTAAGACGCTCTGCATAACTTATTATTCGATTTAGAAAACTATTTTCATCTGTCTCCAAAATATCAATATGACTAAATTTTTCCCGCTCAGATCTATTCGTTACAAATTCACCCTTAAGAACACTACTGGCTGCATCTATTTTTTCTGGAGTAATCTCATAACCGTATAACTCTCTACAATTAGCCACAATATCAGAATATGCGATTCTCTCCTTCTCTAATAATTGCCGTAATATTTCCAATTCATCTGGACGAACCCCACTCAAAATAGTTTTCGACAAATACTCCAATGTAAGCTTTTCTTGTTCTGACAAATGGAATAACCCTTTTATCCCTTCCATCTGCTCAACAAATGAATAGTATGTTTTATATTCTCTGATAATAACTAACGGATCAACTTCATCGTTTTGATAAAAGTCAATTAACATTGGACGTCTACCCAATCTATTCTTTAGATTTGTATATCCTTCTTTTATTAATTGCTTGAATGTACTTGGCTTAATGTTATCAATTGCTTGAAAAATCTTGTCCTTTGATATTTCATCAAAATGAATAGTCGATGCTCCCGGAATGGTACTATTCCCGCTAATAACATATTTTCTTATTACATCAGCGTTATATGTACGATCTCCTGACAAGGCAACTGGAATCATAAAGTTATTATCATAATTGCCAATAAAATCGAGTATAACAACATACTCCTTACCCTCTGCTTTACGTAATCCCCTTCCGAGCTGCTGTATAAATACAATTGGCGATTGAGTAGGACGTAACATAATAACTTGATTCACTTCAACAATATCGATACCCTCATTCAAAATATCAACCGAAAAAATATAATCTAATGGTTGTAACTCATCTGTTGATTCTTCCTCCTTCATTGCAAGTCGTTCAAAAGCTGTCTCACGGAGCTTCTGCGGAGTCTCATTGCTAAGGGCAAGTGTTCTATAACCTCTCTCGTTAAATAGATTTGATAATATTTCACATTCATTATTTCTACTACAGAAAATAAGTCCCTTTACTCTATCACCGCTATAGCCGTAATACTGTGCCTGCTCTATTACATGATCTACACGTGCCTCACTAGTTAGCAGATTGAAATCTTTTTCTGATAAAGTTCTTCCTTTAAAAACTTTATCATCAAGCATCGCGAACTCACTAATTCCAAAATAATGGAAAGGGCATAACAAATTATCTTCCATTGCTTTTTGTAAACGAATTTCATGCGCTATCTGATGATGAAATAATTCATATACATTTCGGCCCTCAATATGATCATCTCTCTTGTCCGGTGTTGCTGTCATCCCTAAAAACAATTGAGGGGTGAAATATTCCATTACTTTTTGATAGGTGTTGGCTGGACTATGATGCGCTTCATCTAAAATAATGCAATCAAACGCATTTTTCTCATATTTGAATAAATGCTCATCTCTATTTAATGTCTCAACCATGGCAAATACAAAATCACAATCATATTCGTGCTTACCATCACCAACTATTCCCATTGAAATTGAATTATTAAACACTCTTTCAAATGACTTCTTTGCCTGTTTTGCCAATTGAGCTCTATGCACTATGAATAATACTCTTTTAAAACCTAATTCACGCATTGCAAAAGCTGATGCATACGTTTTTCCTGTTCCTGTTGCAGATATTAATAATGCACGTTCTTCACCTGCATCAATAATTCTTCGAAGATTAACTATAAATTCTTCCTGCATTGAATTTGGTTTTAATGTATACTTCTCAAATGATGGAATTGCATCCTTTTTTGCCTCTTCTCTCTGATGTTTTATTATTTCATATCGTGCTTTATATATTTCAAAAAACTCATCAAACTTTAGTGCAAAATCTGAATTCCATAAATCATTGAATTCCTTTACTATTTCACTAGCGACCTCACCTTGCTCAGTAGAAATAATCTTCGTATTCCATTCCACGTTACTTGTAAGCGCTGCACTAGTCATATTTGAACTTCCAAGTATTATTCGATATACTTCATCTTTTTTAAAAATATATCCCTTTGTGTGAAATCCATTATCAGCAGCTTCCACATCGTACATTTTCAGAGTAATATTATTAAGCTCATTCAATTTTAATAATGCTCTTGGTTCACTAAAATCTAGATAATTGGTTGTCAGAATTTCTCCCGGAATTCCCCTCTTCTCCAGTTCTTTAAGTGTTTGCAGAAGTGGAGTAATTCCACTCATAGTAATAAAAGCCACACTGATTTGAAAAGTTTCACATCTTAACAATTCTTCTTCAATAGAAGAAATAACTTTCTTACCTTCTTCAGGATTATTGGATACAAAACTTGGTTTATATTCCAAATTTGATGCTAAAGAACCATTCACATATGCAGTTTCAAATCCTTGTCGTATATCTTGAATTAATCCTTCTTTCAAGAGATTCACCCCTTATCTTAAGTGTTTATTTAATAGAAATCTTTCTTCGTGTCCATTGTTGTCAAATATATATGTTAATCTTAATCTATTAAAGATTGGATTAGGTAACCCAAATGCTTTATTACCTACTCAACACTTTCCAAGAATATTTTCTTCGCAAATCCGCCTCTTTCGTTTGCTTTCTTTGCCCTAAGTGCTTCCAACTCCTCTAACGAGTATCCTCGTGCTACACAAATAGCTTGTAATACCTCAAGCACATCTGCCATTTCTTCTAAACTATTATCTGCCTGATACTCTGCTACCTCCTCATTAAGCTTTGCTTCGAGAGCAGCAATATATTCTTCATCCGAAAGAATTCTTGTCTTACAAGTTTTCCCATCTACTTCAATGATCTCTGGAATTTTATTTCTAACTAATTTATTGTGTACCTTCATCTATTTCACCTCGTAAAGCCAGCTGCTAAATCCACAATTCTGCGCAGATTGATATACTGGCAAAATAATTGATTTCAGTTCTCCTGCAAATTCGTTATATTCTAAACCTTGTCGATAAACTCGGTACTTAATATCATCGCTATTAATATGCTCTTTCGCACACTTTTCAAATTCCTTATGAATTTGATCATGTTTCCATAATAACTGATATGATTGATACTCCAGCCTTGCTAAACGTTCAAAATATATCTCCCAATCTGGAAGATTATTGCTCTTGGAGCTGTTAATACTCCTTGTTGTAGGATTGAGATTCCACATTTCATCATGTGCCACGTAGGACCATGGAACAAAGTGATCTATAGAAATATCTTTTTCCGTTAATATCTCGTTTCCATAAATTTCTCGTACTGACTCCAACCCTATTATCAGCTTCCAATATTTTTTTATTTTCTCCAGCTTTCGCTCCTGAGGTGGATATAGCTTATCCGCAATTCCAGGAACACTAGGATTTCTCTTTTGAATATAAAGAATCATATTGTATTCGAGCCATCCTCTGATGATCTCCTGATTCTTGTTGATATAATTAGCCCAATCATCGTTAACAACAATTGCTGTTGATAATCCATTGAGAGCAGTGAAATAATACATTAGTCTTTGCTCTTGGTTAATCTTTGCAATCAAATTGCTTTCAGAAACATCCCACTCTTTGCCCTTCATGTATGGCATAAATGGAGCTTGAAGTCGATATGGAACATTATATGTAAGCGTTCGCTTTTTGCTGTTAATCTCTTTATCTGTTGTAGTTCGAAGAAGTTTCAAAATAACGGACTTCTTCTCACAAGATTTTAGTTCAGGATACTTTTGTTTAATAAGATTAACTACTGCCTCTAACGTATCCTTCGGGCCAAGACTCAGATGATACTCTGTAACCATATACCAAGCATCAGCTATCATTTCATCTACGAGTTCCTCGTAGGATATCTCTTGTTTTCCTTCGGTGACTTTTGCAACAATTGCCTTAAACCAAAAGAACTTATAACATTCACTGGTATTGTCAAAAAGACGACCAAGATATTCAATATTCAGTTCTTCGGAATATGGCAATTGCATATGTACTCCACCTTTCAGATTTTATAATTGATCGTACTTTGCAGCACTTCCCTTTGCTTTCTCTACTGGATATTTTGCTTCGTTCTGAGACATCTTCATGTTAATGATTTCGTCAACATCTAATCCCAGCTTATCAAGAAGATTCTGGCTATATACCATTACATCCGCTAATTCTTCTTGGATATGCTGTAAGTCATATTCTTCATCTGACCACTGGAAGCATTCCAATAATTCAGCAGCTTCAATCACAATTGATTTTGCAAGGTTTGCTGGTGAATGGAACTGGTCCCAGTCTCGGTCTTCTGTAAATTTTCTAATTCTATCTATAGTTTCTTGTTTCATAGTTGCTCCTCTATTTCAAGCATTCTCGTAAATAATTTGCCAAATTACTATCCGTACAGAAAACATAACAGCCTTTCATTCCCCTCGTCATTAATGTACGGTATGTATTCTTGATGATTTCATCAGCCTCTTTCAATGCAAATTCAGGATCTTCTTTGTATAATTTTTTAATTCCCTTTAACGACTGATCTGTCTTTGCTCTCTTTGTAAAATCAGTAACAACATGTCCATCCTCATATCGCATATCATCACCGATAATTACTCCAGCATAATCAAATTCAAGCCCTTGCGAAGTATGGATGCATCCAATTTCATTCACCGAATCTTCATCTATAGCAAATGTTGTCGTATTGCCTAAATTCCAGCTCATTTCAAAATCGTCTATCTTTATATCGTGTACTGTTGAATCATTTTTTCCAGCTTTAATCCATTCCCAACAATAACCTGCAAGCATTCTTGAATGATTATGTGCCTTATTTGTTTCTATAATCAAGTTACGCACTTCTGTCGGAGAATCAATAATCCTGATATCATAATCTACATCTTTCATATCAAAATTAGCAGTTTCGCGAATCTCAAGGACATCATCCAACCATGCTAAATAACCATCTGATCCATTACATCTAAACTGCGATAAAAGCTCAAGTTCCATCATCTCAGAACCTAATTCACTCGCCCATTTTTTGATTTCAGCCACTGTTCCAATATCGCTTAATGTAACTCTCTGACTCTCGTCTATAAAGAAAACGCTACACAAACTCGCATTTATTATTTCTTTTATTTGATTTTCTCCTGCAACTTTAGGCCCAAGCTGTGTCTTTGCTGTAAGCCTATGTCCTTCGTCACAAATAATAGTGTCTACAATATTTTCCTCCGCATCAATATATGAGCCTGCACCCTTAAACATATTATTAATGCTGCTCTTTTTGTGCCCCGTTAATTTCTTAGAATATACATTTCTTGGCGCGCTATTCTTGGATGTATATTGTACAAATAATCCTTCATTTGTCAGTTTCGCCAAGAGGTTAATTGCTACAACTGTCTTTCCTGTTCCTGGTCCCCCCTTAACTACAACTGTACGTTTTTTCTGATCCTCCATACATAATAGTGCAGTTTTTAGGATCTCCTCATACACTACTTTTTGTTCGTCAAGCATGATAAATTCTTGATTACCTTCAATCATGCTTTTTATTGAATCCTGCAAGCTCTTTGAAGGTTTTATCTTTCCATTATCAATGTCATATAATAGTTGCTTATTATCTCCAATTTTAACTGATTTTTTAATAAAATCGCGTAGTTTTGATACCTCTCCTCTCGCAAACATTGGAGCATCATCCACATAATCCTTGTATTGATTCTGCTCTAGTTTTTCTGGATTACTCTTTCTATAATTATGAAGATATGCACATGGATGAAGAACAATATTCCCCATCTGAACATTCTGATTGTAATCATATATCATAGCAGCATAAGACCATGCCTGGTACGACGGATGAACAACTTTGCGAACTGCTCCACCTGTATATGTTTCAACAATTGCATCTTGCCCATCAACAGACTCTACCTTGTCCCATTGCTTTAACTCTATAATCACTACATTAGGATCTTGCTTTTCTCCATATCCAGAAATTATAAAATCAACTCGTTTGGATGTCTGAGGAATATTATATTCAATAGCGATACCTGCATCGGACGGAATTGCATTATCATTAAGAACTTTATACATATATTCCAATGAATTTTCCCATGAACGAAATTCATTCTGCGCAGTTCTTCGATGCATTTTGCTATATATATTTTCTTCAATTTCAGCCGCAATAGAATCCTCTTCTACAGCTGATAAAAAATCACTTTTAAGACCCGAATATACAATCATCTATTTACCCTTCTTTGCTTTACGTGGATCCTCTGGTTTTATAGCATCAATTGGCAAAAACCATCTGTTTCCAACTAATTCCGCCCCAGGGACTCTTCCTTCTTTGCATAAAATTGCTACTCTTCTTTGAGTAATTCCCCACTCCTCTGCTTTAACTGATGATGGCACAAAGTTCATAAATTTCCTCCGTATATAAAACAACTATATGCTACTTTTAGTATATTCCCATAGGCAAATAGTTTCAATAATTTTTATTCTTTATAGCGAATAGTTTTCTATATGTTGACAGCATGAACCCGCAGCTGTGCTTGAAGGCAATAGAAAAGGCCCTGACCATAGGTATTTACCTACAATCAGAGCCTTTGGCAAAACAGCCTAGCACAGCTGCCC
Organism: Agathobacter sp.; assembly: GCA_045123895.1. Classification (GTDB taxonomy): domain Bacteria; phylum Bacillota; class Clostridia; order Lachnospirales; family Lachnospiraceae; genus Roseburia. Next base: position 24,856 of record JBGVKW010000043.1, on the reverse strand, counting down.
CTGCTGTAAACATATTATGATGAACTATTAACACACCAGATTTGGCATGTTAAATCTATTTCGGCACTTAACCTGCCAATTCTGTCTAGTTATTTACAGCATTACAAATATTTTATCTCGCATATATTTTTCTCGAGCGTTGGAAAAACCACTTCTTTTTCCTCTCCGCGTGTAATAAATGATGATTCTCCAAGCCATTTCTCACACCAAAGCTCGAACCCATGAATATCTATTCCAAATTCTGGTTCCATGATTTCAGCCTTCATCCATGTTCTAGGACCATATAGTTTGCCTTCTATATATGCATTTCTCTCACTTCGGCTCCATGAAACAAATATATTATTATACTCTGGATTAACCTTTTGCTTTTTTCGATAATTACGCGAATCTGCAATTCCTAAATATCTGTATACCGTTCCTCTAAACATCATTAACTCTGCTAACGAGCTTTCCATCACATTAAGATTCTCTTCGTTCATTGCACAAAATTCTAAAAAGTTATGTATTAGTTCAAAGAAATCTTGATAAACTTTTTCTACCACTGGTTCCTTCTTTCTTCCAACATATGTATTTCCGGTCCAATCAAGTAAAATACTATTTATTCCACTGCAAACATCGATTAACTTTTCCTGATCAAACTCTGTTTGTAGTCTTCTTAGCATATATTTTTTTACATACCTCTTGTATTCCGAAAATTTGTCCGAATCTATCATTGGCAATCCTCCATTCTTGTTGAAGTATATGTCTTTCCACCATAACTCAATGTTGTTTTTGGCAAGGAAAATATATTTGGATTATCTTTTATCATTATTTTAACTAACGAAAATCCTGGTTCATTAGAAAACACGTACTGGCCACTATTATAAGCACATAATCTGTTATATCTTTCTACGTCTTCTTTGTCTGTTAATAAGACGTATTTTCTGTCATGGCCTTTAATGCCTATATGATAGTCCGCGTCAAACATAATTAAAATGTGATTTGGCGACAATGGAAAATATGCCTCTACTCCTCTGGATCCAATTCCAGACATTGAAACAATTGACTCTTTTATATGAGGATATGTACCTATGGGGTGATCCGATGTAAACAATGGAGTATTTGTTTTATTAATTCCTAATATCCATGTAAGAGAACAAAAAGCTTCTGCCAATTCTGTAACATGGTCAATATCAAAAAACATATTTCCTTGTATAATCTTTTCTTCCTGCCTTTGAATAGTATGTCTTTTTATTACTTCCTCATCGCAATTTATATCTCTCAAAAAATGTTCTATACATTTCGAAGAATTAATAATAGATTGTCTTGAACTTTTTGTTCTAATATACTGATACACCATACATATAGACATAAGAAACTTATTTTCTTGGCTAATAAAAAAGCAGTTCTGTTCATACCATGGGGTAATCTCTTTATCAACAATCTGCCTTAATAATTCGGCATACTCATTTTCAACTTCCTCAGAAAAGAAATGCTCAATGAACTGCTCATCTTCTTCCGGAACCACCCCATTTTGATGCAGAAGATTCAATACATCTTCTCTTAGCTCTGCCTGATTAATATCATAGAACCAGTTTTCACTTGCCACATCATATACATTTGTTGTCCATTCACTAATATTTAACTTATCAAACACGCTTATTTGGTGTTTTTCATTTGCCCATCTGTTCAAATAGCATCGTGGAACATAGTGCTGTTTTTTTGTTTTCTTTGTATTTAGCAACTGTCCTTCCTCCTTCTTTAGGAATAAAACCCTGCCTCCATATGATAATTTATTCCCCTCCTTCTATTTCTTTTTGTATTTCAAGTTCCTTATATATTCTGTTAACTATCACATAATCTTTTGTATCAACGCAAAAAATTTTCTTTTTCCTTATTAACGTTCTTTTAAATGGGGACAAATAGTCAATATTAATTAATAATGCCCAAAGCGTATTAAAAATCATTATTGCATCTGTTCGATTATTAGAATACTTCTGTCCATGAGTCGATAAATGACGTCTAACCTTTTTGTTACTGTCTATATGAATTTTTTTATTAAAATCATAATCGTAAAAAAGCAAATCAACATTATTAGAAAGCATCTGTAACTCAAATAAAAAATCTGTTTTTGATAAACTGTAATTGTCTGCATAAAACGTTATTATAGGATGCAGTATTCCACTTCGATTTACACATCCCCGATTCTTCAGAGGCAGTATCAATATATTGTCAATAATGCTCATTAGCCCATTATTTACCAACGCATAATTTTTATTATCAAAAGAAAAAACGATCTGTTCAAAAACCACTTTGTGTTTTCTTGGCAATAATGTTTTTATTTCCTCAAACATTGCAGCAAGGCGTTCGCTTGTAAAAAAGGATGCCATCTTTTTATCAAACTGTTTTTCATCATCAACATTTTCTAGCAATGTCTTTAATTCTTGTGCAGTAATTCCATATGGCCATGCCCAATGAAAATTATCCAATTTTTCTTGATAATCATAATAATTAATAAAGCTATTAGGATTATTTTTCGCTTCTGAATACGCTTTGCTCATCGCTAATAATGAATCGCGTATAGATTTTGTATATTCGGAATTTATGGCTTTAGAAAAGGCCGCAAAAGCATTCGTTATTTGAGTAATCGTTTCTCTCAATGTAGGCGTAAATATTTGATTAATTGCATCTCTCATTCCAGATAATGACTTTGCTATACCAGACACATCAATTTGTTTCGCCATATTCTGAATATTAGATGTATCAAATACATATGTATAAACTTTATTTATTTTCCCTGCTTCATTTATCTCTACATAATCGCCCTCCTCAATTCCTTGATTTAAGAGATCATCTGCAGATACATACATTATTATTTCCTCATCAATAGCATTTGATAGAATAACTTTATACTTAGCCTCATCTATGCCTTGTAATTCTTCTCTAAAATATATTTTCTTTACAATATATCGCAACATATCACCTCCCTAATTTATATTATACTGTGTATATAGTTCGATATAAAGTGTACCATTATTATACGAAGCACCTTAAAATATCGATTATTATTATTTGTTAATCAATAAAAAACCTGATTAATAATTAATCTATTAATCAGGTAAAAAACGCTTATACTTATTTTTATCACTATTTTATTTAAAAGCTTAATCTGTTCTAGCTGCAAACCATTCTCTTTTAGCATCTTCCGCATTATAAATAGCTTCTTCGATTGTATCCCCCTGCGCCAAACAGCCCGGCAGATCCGGAAAAGAAACTACATATCCCCCTTCTTCAGTATCAGGAATAATTTCCATCTTATAGGAAAGCTTCATATTATCATCAATTGATCTTTTCAATTTCTTCTTTTTTAAAGCCCTATCTATTGTTACACGATGAATCCCATCTATATCAGCTAAAATTCCATTATTAATTAGTTTACCTAAATTTACAGGTGTATATCCACATACATTTGCGGCAAGATTTATATGCTTACAGCCTTCTTTATAGGTTTCTACATTATTATGATCATGCCCATGTATATTTAAACACCACGATAATCCATATACAGGCTCGTGTGATAACAAAATCTTATCTGAAATAAATAATGGCCCTGTATATATTTCATCAAACAATTCTTTATATGCACCTTTTGCGTCATGATTACCAAGGATTAGTATCTTCTTTCTTGCTTTTATCATAGGCAAATACTTTGGATTACCTACATCACCAAGGCAAACAAAAGTATCGCCTTTTGCCACGCTTTTATTTATGATTGAAATCTGTTCTTCTGGACTAATCCAATCTGGATCCATCAATTTGCAATCGTCATCATCAAAATGTAAATCTGACAATATAAAAACAGAACCACCTTCAGACCAATGCCTGAAGGGTTCATATAATGTAGGTATCATTTATACTCACTCCCTTCTTTCTATACCCCATTTTTTAATTCTATCCAGCATAATATCATCCTCAACGTAATACAATTTATCCTCCGGCATAATATTACAAACTAGCTGACCAAACCTTAAATCTGGATACTTTTCCCATAAAGCTTTGAATTCCTCAATTAATGGCTCTATTCTACTAATGTCTCGTAATTTTCCTCTGAATTTCAGTTCATCGATTGCAGCTGCAGCCTCACCATCTTCTATCACTAATTTCTTCATTTTTTCTTCATAGTTCGGAGATAATATTTCTTCTACCGTGTGAAAGCGCACTATCCCCATCCCATTCATTGGAATTACGCTCTTTTCATCTTTTTGAATTATGAAAAATTCACTTTCAGATCCATTTATTATGTACAAATAGTCTGTGTAATTATCATCTATTGTCTACAACATATTTATATTCAGCTTCAACTACATTTGCGGTATCTATCCAGCATACTGCATCGCGAGATTCTACTTGGGTATATGTATCCAAAGGCGGCTGATTACTGTACGCATCATACTTGTCTGATATACAATAGCCTGCTTCATCCGCGTCTACTCCATCTGGGTAATTGTAATACAAATTTCCTTGAAAATTGGGTGCTCCTACATGTGCACTTAAACCCTTGTCACCTTCCCATATAAGCCCGAAGAAGTCTGTCCATTCGACATGTTCCAATTCAAATTGAGCGGCATCTCGCTCGATAGAATAAAAATCTGGCAACAAATCCACATTCCCACTATTTCTATAATCTCGAGTTCTCCGTGCCCTTGTACTCATATATAAATCATGCTGTTCAATACTATTTTTCAGCTTCCAGCTCCATCTTTCAGGATAGTATTTTATATAATCGTCAACGTATTCTCTTATATGCATAAAATAAACCTCCTACAAAATGACTTAAGTCTATTTTGTAGGAGGTCATACATCCTGTCATTAAAGCTGTGCTTTAATTTTATGCAACAGCTAATTCACTTATTTTTTTATAATACATCCATAATCTTCGCTCTCTTGGATTCATTATTATTGGCTCAGAAATTAAGGTCTTTCTATTTCCACGCACAATTGCATCAATCGGTAGTTGGAATAATTGACTTAACGCATATAAGTTATCAATTGTTGGCATATTGATTCCATTGCACCAATTATATACACTCTGGACACTTGCTAAGTTCAAATATTCTTGAACATCTTTAGCAGATATTCCTCGCTTGTCCATAATTCTACGAAGATTGATTCCGGTTTCTTTTAAGTTAATTATTGGAAACATTTATATCCTCCCCTGTTATTTGCCTTTACTTTACAGTCTATGGTCCTCTTCGTCAGCGATCATCCCTTTGGCTTCTAAAATTCTCTCAATTGCTTGTACAGGATTCATTGTATGATAAGGTAAAAATAAACCTATCAATTCTTTTGGTTTTACTATTTTATATACTTTCGCAGATGACATTACATAAACCAAAGCAGAATACCTGTAAATATAGCTAATCAAGTATATCTCGATACGCGTATATTTGATTAATCCATAATTTAAAATACCATGCTCTTCATTTATAAGCTCAAATCCAACGTTTGCCTGAATGTGACTTATCGTACAATGTCTATGGTGTACTTTTCTTTATGAATTTTACTACGATAAACATTTCCTAACCCCAAATCATTAGAAATAGTATTCAAACGCTCAATATCTTTATCAGAACAATTTATTCCAGCAACAATTCGACTAGTTCTGATTCCTAATTTATGTACGGGTACATTTTTCCCAACATTATTATCTAACGGATAGACTATTCGGTATTCTTTTTCATGCTCCCATGCTTTTGCCTTTATAAATAAATTCTGCAAAAAGAGAGCTGTAAAAAAATCCGCTTTTCTTGTATCTCCCGTCGCGATTGCATGTTTAACCGCTTCCTTACTTTGGAAAATTAACGATGCCACCTTTATACGTTCTGGTTCATATAATACTTCATGTATGCAGTCTTTTTTCATAACATCATATTCTATACAGAACCCTTTATGATTGTTTGTGTAATAAGCCCACATTGGCAAATAATCAACTGAGTTTGACGAGAAACAAGTTATCCCATATTCATTGAGATCAAACAATTTTTGATATTCTTCTATTATATTAATCGTATATCCTGCTTCTAACAATTTGTGTTGATCTAAAAGCATTCCCTGATACTCATATGGATCATTTAAACTGTTCTTATGCGCAAACCAAATTTCATCATTTTTTAGAGTTATATATTTCTTTTCATCGGTCATTGACCCATCAAGCCAGATAAACTTTACCAATTTATCTGGTATTGTCATAAAACGTATTTGATTTGCCTCCTCTTTCTTCCCCTTGAAAAGGAAATCTAAATACTCATCTATTCTCATCTTTTCTCCTATGCACGTTTTTATTGGCGTATGCCCCAAATAGTCTCAAATTGATTTTTATATTCCCAACGTATTCTCCATTTCGTAAATAAATATCCGAGTCAGAAGACGTTATAAAAAAAGAATTTGAAAGTCCAATTAATTCACTATATGCTTCGCGTAACTTCTTTTTCCCCGGCACCCCTGGGTGAAACCAAGATATTGTTTCCATATATCCACCGAGTTTTGACGCTGACACTCTTATTTGCTCAGAGGCTTTTATATACTCTGCTTTTCGTACTTCATTTTTAGCCTCTTCTTGCCGAATCGGATTCGAATACATATTTGCATAATAAATTAAATTCTCGGCTATTTCACTTTTAATCAAACGGTATTTACGTAATGGCTCTAACCATATTTCTTTAAGTAATTCTGTTAGAACATATACTATCACTCCGCTTATCACAGTAACAATAACCGTTAAACTGCTCTCTAACATGCACACGTCCTCCTTATTCTCTTCTTTTAATTTATAAAAAAGGAATCATATACACTGGTATATAGTTTATTCCGTTTTCCCATTTATAATCCTTAGTATGAACTACATACTTTTCCCGAACACGACTACTAAATTTATCGCAGAAAACATCCAATGATTTGTGAGCTCTGTAGTTGCCAGATTTCACCTCTAATGGACAAATCTTATCTCCTCTAGACAATAAAAAATCAATCTCATACAAATGATTTGATGTATCACTTTCCATTGTATAATAGAACAGATTATTTCCATTTACTGTCAGCATTTGCGCCACAGCATTTTCATAAACATATCCAAGATTTGCATCCAGTTTATCTGAAAGTAACTTATTGTAAATAAGATTCTCCGTATATTTTTTATCTTTAAATGCCAGTGTTACGAATAACCCAACGTCAGAAGTAAATAATTTATATCGTCCCGCATCCTTTTCTAATGCCATCCCTACACTTGGATTATTTGCGTGGTATGCAATATTCACCGTATATGAACTAAGCATATCTGGGATCAACTCACGCACCTGTTCAGAGCGGATACCTTCTCTTGCGCTCGACAATATATATCTAGACGCGTTTCCACTCAGATTCGCAGGAATTGCATCATATATATCTCCTGCAAGCCCACTTCCATCTATCTTAACAAAATCTTCTTCATATAAATCGACTATTTCTCTTTTAGCCTCATCGACTAATTGCAAATTGTTTTTGTCTATATATGTTTCTATGGCTTGTGGCATCCCTCCAATAAGCATATACAATCTAAATATTCGCATAAGATTTCTATGCATCGCATTTCCTGCCGGTTTTTTGCTTTGTAATAAATGCTTGATAGTTTCAGCTGTTATCTCATCTCCTATTGCCCATAGGAATTCTTCAAAATCCATGGGATACATTGATATTTTGTGTTCTTCACTAGGGATTAAAATATCCTTTGTATTCCTTTTTATGGATAATAATGATCCCGTCTCAATATATTTATATCTTCCATCTGCAACAAGATATTTAATTGCCTGTCTAGCCTTAGGAAACAACTGAACTTCATCAAAAATGATTACCGACTCATTCTCATACAATCTCACTCCTGTAAGCTGCTGTAATTGCAAAAAGAAAAAGTCTAAATCATACGTGTCATCAAATAATTCTATAATTGCTTTACTTGTATGAGCAAAGTCTATTAATATATATGTTTTGAACTCTTTTCTCGCGAATTCTTCTGCAATCGTGGATTTCCCAACTCGACGTGCCCCCTTAATTAAAAGTGCGTATTTTTCGCTTTTATTTTCTTTCCATTCAAGTATTTCATCATATATTTTTCTTTTAAATACCGGCTTTTCCATTTATTTTTCCACCTTTCCACCCGAATTATAACGCAAATCCCCACTTGTGTAAATATGAAATTAGCGCAAATCCCCTTTCATCTATTGTGCTTTTTCGCGCAAATCCCCGCTTGTGTAATGAATAGATAAACTCTATCCCGCAAACTGCGGCATATCATGATTCACCATCGCCTTATAATAGCTGCTCATCGTACTCCCAGCATTAAACAAAGCAGTCAGCAAATAGCTTTTGATGTTATGGATCTTAGTAGTATTCTTTCCCATACAGCCTAATACATACTCGATGTGCGAATAATTAAGCTTCAAGAACTTGGATTTCACAAGCTCAGCTGGATATTCTTGCCCTGACACATGGATAGACTCCCTCTGTGTAATCACAGTCTCAAGAATCAAGTCAAAGATACCCTCAACCATATCTTTCTCGTATGGATGTCGCTCAATAAGCGCACTATACTCAATATTCTCCTTGATAATCTCAGAATATGCCTGGTACTCCTCCATCACATCCATCTCATCTGGCATATTCTCTGTGATAGATAAGATATGATTAGTATTATTAATATAAATATTATTCTCTTTGGTATTATTAGAGTTCGGATTCTGAACTTCTAAAGGTTTGTTTTCCGTACTTCTAGATGTTTCATTTTCAGACTTCTGAAAGTTTGACTTCTGTACTTCTAGAAATTCGGATTCTAAACTTCTGGACTCTACAGACTCCTCTTCCACAAACTCAAAATTCTTCACATAAATAATGTTAGAAAGTCCCTGACCTCTTCTTACAGTTTCAATCAAACCAACCTCTCGAAGCTGCTCCAACGCCTTAATTACTGAACTTCTCTTGCAGTTACTGTCTTCCATTATCTCTTCAATGCTATAGCATATGTATGTCTTGCCTTCTTCATCTAACCACTGGTTTTTGATGGACAGACCGACACGATCTATCATCATTCCATAGATTGCCTTGGCCGCAAAACTTACGTCCTTAAAACACTCAGCTGAGTACAATGTCTTTGGAATTCGATAGAACTGCGACATCTGCACATCCTGTCCATAGAAGTAATTTACAACCAATTTTTCTGACATTCAGTCTCCTCCTTTCCCTTTTTTGATATTTGTTTTCTATCCTTCATACACATAATTCAACCTCTTCAAATAAAGCTGTGTAGGCTTGCCACCATTTCTAATCTTACGCTCAAGCAAGCCTGCATCCTCAAGTTCCATCATATATTTGGTCACACTGTTCTCGCTGCGGCTCATGTCTTCCATGATTTCCTTTACCGGATACACCACATACACGCGTCCATCCTCATCCTGCCAATTGTTCTTCTTATACATTCCCATTCGTTCCAAAATCAGACCATACAACATCTTTGCCTCCAAGGAGACATCCGAAAATGCCTCCTCTCTGATTAATGCCTTTGGGATATTCACATAACTAAACTGCTCCGCCTGTTTTCCATATAAATACTTAAATTCCATATTAGATTCCTTTCTGCTCATTGCTCCATTGTTCCAAAAGATTCTCAATCACTCGCTCCATTTGAGCCTGAGAATAATCTTCTGGAAAATATCTTCTTAACTTCTTTTCATTCATAACCACCTTCTTGGCAGGAGTTCTGCCAGAAAGGCTATCATTTAAAATACGTATCATTTTTGCCTGATCGATATTTTCTTTGTCCGCCCGTTCTCGTAGAACTGTTATCTGAAAAGGCTTTATTGTTCCATTTTCATGAATGTACTCATCAATCCACTTCTGAATATTCTCGTCAAAATACGAGATTTCCACTGCACAGGTAAACTGCAATCGCTTCTGATCAACAAGATTGAGAAGGGATGGGATAAGATAGGTGAGACGAATGTAACGGCGAACCTGAGCTCGACTCATTCCTACATTTTCGCCAATAATATCTGCAGCCTCCAACCTCCGCTCATTTTGAGCGGAAGTCATATTGGATTCACTGTAAACATCATCGCTATCACTCAAATCCGTCCTAGTTCCCTGCCTCTTTATCGCCTCCATTTTCATTCTCAGAGCAAATGCCTTCTCACTCGGCAACAGCTCTTCCCTTTGAATATTGCTATCCACCATTGCAATCGTCGCTTCCTCATCCGACAATTCCCTTACAAAAGCTGGAACCAATTCAAGTCCTGCCAGCTTACTTGCGTGAAGTCTCCTGTGACCTGATATCATCTCGTATCCATCGTCTTCATTTCCTCTTACAATCACTGGTGTAAGCACTCCGTTTGCTTTGATACTTTCCACCAAGTCTTCCATCTTCTCATCCTCAATCACCTTAAAAGGATGATCCTTAAAGCTTCGAATCTGCCTGATATCAATCTCCATAGAATTCTCGCTGTTTCCAAGGCCAAACAAATCATTATAAGAAGAAATCTTTATCTTGTTCTTATTCTCCATCTGCAAGTACCTCCTTTGTCAGCGCTGTATAAGCAAACGCAACCTTACCCTTTGGATCATGCTCATAGATACTCTTCGCCTTGTAGCTTGTCTCCGATGCTCTTACTGATGAAGGAATCTCAATATCGAATACCTTCACAGAAGATGCATAAGTGTCATACACCATAAGGCTTATCTCCTTCGCCAAATTTGTTCTAGCATCCACCATAGTAAGCAAGATTCCCTCTATCTCAAGCTTATTGTTGATTCTTCGCTTCACCATTCCGATAGTCTTGATTAATTCCTGCAAGCCCTTCACCGGAAGATAGGCCGCCTGTACAGGAATTAGCACTGAATCAGCAGCCGCCAAAACATTAAGTGTCAGCATTCCAAGTGAAGGCATACAATCAATAAGTATGTAATCATAATCATCTTTTACCTTATCAATAAAGCCTTTTAAAATTCGTTCTCTACTCAGAACACTTACCAACGTGTTTTCCAGCGCTGCCAGTTCAATATTTCCTGCTATCAAATCCACATTTCCCTTATGATGCATGATGCAAGCCTTCTCGTCATATTCCTCGTCGTTAATCTCATCAATCAACGGATTTGAAATGGTCATCTCCAATTCATCTGGCTCGCAATATCCAAGACTAATGGTTAAACTTCCCTGTGGGTCCGCGTCAATCAAAAGGACCTTCTTTCCTTCTGATGCCAACCCCATTCCTAAATTTACTGTTGTGGTGGTCTTACCTACGCCACCCTTTTGATTTGCAATTGCTATAACTTTACACATAATTTTTCCTCCCTAACCGTACATGGTCTCGATATAATCGTTAATAATTCTCACATTTACAAGCACTACACCCTGCATCTTCCTAGTTGCGCCAGCTTCTATTGCCAGGTCTCGAAACGTATGCAATCCCATAGAATAAAGCTCCGCGCCTTCGTTGTAGCGAATGTATTGCTTTTGTCCATTTTCAATTTTGATTTTTAGTGCTTCAATTGAACCTCTTTTAAATGCCATAATGCCCTCCTATTTCGATTCTTCTTCAATATACTGATTTAATTTCTCAACACTTACCAAGCACACGCCTCCGATTTTTCTAACGGCGTCAGCTTCTTTTGCAAGTTCAGTAAAATTCTTGCGTCCCATAGAATAAAGGTATGCACCTTCCTCATACCGCACATATTTCTTGCTACCGCTATTTACTGCACTAGCCAATTCTGGATTATCTTCTTCTAATCGTCTCATCGGTTCCTCTCCTTCCTCGTAAAATTGTGACCTGATATAATTCTCAAACTTTACTAGGTCAATGACGCCTCTTTGTCTAATCATTCGAAATGAATTACAGCTTCTCGCCAGGGCTTTCACCTCGTAATATCTCAGAGGATACCCCTTACAAACCGACTCGGAATCCACGTACTGCTTTGGAAGCTTTTTGATTTCTTCCTCTAGTTCAGGAATTATGATTTCTTTCATTTGCTTACTCCTTCTTTGTATTTGGGTTTGTGAAAAAAAGAAAAGACACCCAAGTCCAGTATTTCTACTAGACATGAGTGTCTTTGACGTTCTCTCACAAGTCGTTCCTTGCTCTGAGATAATATTTGGTTTTATTCATTTCGTCGTCAATTTTGCATATCGTGTAAATATCGACTACAAATTGACCACAAATCGTTGCATATGAATGTGTATCGTGTTGGACAAATATGGTAAATAAATATCTGACCACTTTTTCCTTGCTATTACTAGCAATTCCCTTACATAATACGCATTAATTAGTCTTTCTGACTCTTCATTGTCGGGACTCGAACATGCGTTCTGTCCTTTGAAGTCCATTGGACTCCTTTCATCATTCTGAAAAATCATAGGTGAATTCTTTTTAAATCCACCGAAATCCATTGAAACTGATGAATATGTAGTCATCCATGTGGCTCCATATGGATTTTATAGGTCTCAATATCGTGTTGTCCTTTTTCGTTCATATGCGTCTAATCGAATCCAATCAACTCATTAGACACATCGTACACTAAAAATACATCTCGATATTCTTAACTATTTAATTATAATACAACCTTCAATATTTGTCATCACTTCTTTTTTCTTCTCCTTGGTACATTCGGCATAGATATCCATTGTAGTAGAAATATCCGCATGTCCCATAATATCCATGATGACCTTCAAGTTTGTTTCGTTCTCACAAAGTCTGGTACAAAAGGTGTGACGCAGATGATGGGCCGAGAAATCCGGGAGAAGCAATGGTTCTCTGCCGTCCTTCTTTGCTTCCTTTTCTTCCTTATCATTATACGCCTTTGTTGCTCTGTGAATTGCATTGTTTACAGCAGCCGCGCTATAAACAGTGTGATAAGCTGTAGTAAAGACAAAACCGGAATATCCGTCAATCTCTTCTTCACAAAATCCAAGACATTTCTGAATCTCATACTCTGTCAGGAATGCCTCAAACACTTCCTGAATCATTGGAATTGTTCTTGTGCCTGCTTCCGTCTTGGGCGTCTGAATATGCTTCGCACATACTCCTTTTGAATCCGGACGATCTGACAGATTATGATTCACACTAATCATACGATTCTCAAAATCTAAATCCTCCCACCGAATAGCGATACACTCTCCGATTCTCATACCGGTTCCAAGTAGCACTGTAATGATAGGTAACCATCCCTCATATTCCCTGTCTGATTCCAAATAATTCATAAAAGCTTTCTGCTGTGGAATCGTAAGAGCTCTTCTCTTCGGTGCATCCCAAAGCTTGCTTCTCTTGATCTCTGTCATTGCAGAATCTGATGGATTGTTTACAATTAGCCCATCTCTAACAGCCAACTGCAATGCCGGATGAACTACGGTATGAATATTCTCCAATGTATTTGCTTTTATCCCTTCCTTTAGAACAGAAAAATAGAATTCTTTCACATCGGAATAACGAATCTCCGCAATCTTTCTTTTTCCAAAAGTAGGTCTTACAAAACGATTATACATATAGATGTAATTAGCCTTAGTAGTTTCTTTCAGATTGTACTTCTGACTAATGTATCTGTCGAAGCAATCATTTAGTGTAAGCTTCTTGGCAGCATACGCATCCAATCCCTGGTCATATTTAATTTGAAGTTCCTTTTCCCTTGCTCGAAGCTCCGGAAGAGTCTTGGCATAGATATAATGACGCACTCTGTTTCTGTCAGAATATGCGTAACAATATCTGCCATCGTTTCTCTGTGACTCACCGGTTCTTAGAACATATCCCTTGCTGTCTTTTCTTCCTTTAATAGCAGCCATTTTTCATTCCTCCTATATTAAAAGAGGAATAGCCGGTTCTCATTATCTTTGAATAAAAGTCTATGGATAACTTTGACTCAAGACCATTATAGTGCCGTCTATTCCACATTTGCAATCCAATTTTGTCCGTTTCCAAAAATAGTATCGTCAATGGATACGATAGGATTTCTTTGGATTTTCTACATTTCGCAGAAGTTCTCCAAATACTCATCCACCTTCTCTGTATTAACTAAAACACATCTCTTAACCTTGTAAACCGCATTGGCTTCCTTGGCTATTTCCTGAAAAGTATGAAGCCCCAACGAATAAAGGGCAGCTCCTTCTGCATATCTAACAAATTTCTTCTTTCCGGTCTGAACCATGTTCTCTAACTGTGGTACTTCTACTCTTGCTTTTGGCATCTTACATTCCTCCTATATTTCCATCCAAAAATCCAACCATCTGGACCTTAATCTTTCTCTTTGCTCTGTGAATCCTTTGTTGTGCGGATTCATACACGATTCCCTTATCCTCTGCTATAGTCTGCAGGTCTTTTTCGCCTCTGATAAACTGTTGGAACACTTCACTTTCCTCCTCCCCGAGAATCCCAAGCTGCTGATTGAACAACTCATAATCCAGTCTCATAGTCCGAAGAGTAATTGCTTCTTGTTTAAATTCCTCCTGCCTATCAACGCCCTCCAATACATCTCCTGAAAAATCACAAGCTACAAGCGCCTCTCTGGTCATCACACGGGCAACTGCACTGTTGCCGGTAATATCACTATGATTTCCTTTAGCCTGAACTCTGACTCCCAGTTCTCCACGATTAGCTTGTCTGTTAAAAGCTTTTTCATTTTCAATCATATATCTGAGACCGTCAGTGTAGCTTTCAACGATTCCCATGAAATTCGGATAATATCTGATAATAATATCTACCTTCTTGGCTGAATCCGCCTGCGCATATACTTTAATTATATTTGCTTTCGTTGCCATCGTTTCCTCCATACTTAGTGATTTATCGATGCAAGGAAAAGCTAACCGGTTGCTTATTTCTTACAGGTATTATTCTACGGCGTTCTATGGACGAAGTCGTTACCCAAAGAATATACTTGCGGTATCGTGAGAATAGACTTTTTGAAATAGAAAAAGCCGGTAGGCTTATCAAAAAGCCAACCGACTTATCATTATTATTCACTTGAAGAAACCAAGAAATTTCGTTTGCTTTCATCCTTCCATAAAATTGAAATTAATTTACGTCTGAATTCTTGTATTTCTCTCCCCCATATTAAATAATTTAATTAATCATAAATACCTTTTTCGATACAACACTTTTTAAATTTTTTTCCACTACCGCATGGACACTGCTCATTTCTTCCTACTTTTTTCTTTTTACGAACATTTGTTGTTGCGACTGGATACTCATACGGTATACCATGATTTTCAAAATAAATCTTATCAATCAAACTTGGTCCATTGGCTGGAAAATATATTGCACCATTTTGTTCTTTCGTATGAGAGTCCATAAAATATCCTTCCACCACATCCAATTCATCTGAAGCTAATATATTCTGATGATTCTCACTTCTCCAAATAACATAATCTATAAAATCATCAGGCTTCTTATTTAAATATCTTAATATTTCTATAATATTTTCAAAATCGTGCCAATTACAAACCCATGGATATGGCTGACTACCCTCTTTTTCCAATATTAAGCTGGTATTTACGGCTAAACCACCAAATTGATTTAACGTCAATACAATTGGTATTATTCTTTTTGCTGCCACATTTTGTATCATGAATTTTTTGTTTTTATTTTCATATAATACAGCATCATCTTTGTCTTCAATAAATTTTTTTAGAATAATTGCTTGTTCATAAGCTCCACCAATTCCACTATCCGAATTAAAATGATCTCGGATACGTTTATATCCTTTTTCCGGATTAAAAAATGGCTCTCTAACCTTAGAGGCTTTTACCTCTATGATTAATATATAATCCTTATATTCTATCAAAATATCATGTTCTTTGGTTCCACGTTCTTCGCATACACCTGTATAATATTTCGCTTGTTCTCCAAATATATCTGTCAGTAAATTAAGAAACAATTTTTCAACTATTTCTGCCTTTACTTTCTTATATTTATCTGCAAACTTATTTTTAGGATTTTCTAATATCTCAGTAATATAATTATACGCTGCATTTAATACAAACTGTGGATGAACAATAAACAACGACTTCTCGTCCTCAAGCCAACAAAGCGGATGGTCTGCAAACGGATTTTTCCCATTATAATACAAAAAATCTGTCTCTTTTCTGTACAAACCAAAAATATTTAATAATATTTCTCCTTTCTCTTTTCCAAACATTTCTTTTATTTTTGAGGACCTTATAACATTTAGATTATCCATTGCGTCTTGAAGATTTGCCCCTGCCATACCTTGTGCAAATGTCATCATACGCTCAAATTCTCGTTCTACGTCAACAGCATAGGGATTAAGAGAATTTAAAAAGTTCTTTATATTATTCACAGCATATGTCGATGCACTCATATTTTCTTCAAATATGTCGCAAACCAATTGATAGAATGCTATATAATCTTCTATTATCAAGCCTGTCAAGCTTTCTAATTCAGAATCAAAATCACTATACAATTCTCGAATTAATGTTATTGTTTGTTCTGGATACCTCAATATCCCCATATCAAAATAAGATGTAAATGCTTCCATTGAAATCAAATTTCTTTTTACAACATTCTTCTCGGAATTTTGATCTATATCGAGAAAATTTTTTAAATATTCATTAGTAATTTCCTGAACATCACTTTCTAATTGTTCAAATATTTCTCCATCTTCATCTCGAATAATCTGACCATTACTTTCGTCATTTGTACTCATAAGCAATCCGGCAAGATATGCATATTGCTTTTGTGGTGACATAAGATTTGTTTTGTTGAAAATATCAGATTGTTCAGCAACTTCTTTGGCGTTATTAGCAAATGTAATAAAATGGATTCCTATCATTCCTAACAAGTCACGAGTTCCAATCTTTTGTAGCTTTGCTTTTAATTTATTTATCTTTGTTTCCATTTATAATCAACTCCTGTAAACATAAATTGCTCCATTGTACACACTACCTTCATATATAAATCACAGCAAATACTTCTTCATCGTATGCTCTACATAATCAATCACACTTTTCCACTCTAGGTCCCCTACATAAAAATTACTTTTCTGAAACTGCCCCCAAAGCTCTGACATATGTAAATCAGCAGATACCAAATGTAATGTAGCTTCTATATCATCCTTGGTAAAAATAGTTTTCCGCCTTTCGCAGGTAGCAGAAAATGCATCGTATAAAACCTGCTTCTCTATCTGCTCTCCATAGAAGTTCATGATACTGTAAACATCATAAAAATCTCTTAATCTGGTATTCGCGATTCCTCTATTTATTATTGTCTGCATTTTCTCAGCAAGCAATGTTTCCTTGTTATATGTCAGAACGGAAATCGTTCTATCCTCAAACATCAATTTATAGTCGTATTCTACCGCCTTTGGTGTAATCACATCATCCGTAGAAATGTCGATTTTAATTGGTTGACGCATCCTGTCCAACGTAGCTTCCAGCATTACACGAATGCCCGGGTAATCAAACTCTTCCATAATAGTTCTTGTACTTTTAATTTGAAAGCTAACATTATCTTCCAGCGGAATGTTACAAATTTCTTCAATTATCCTCTGTACATCAGCCTCATTTAACGGTAATGATTTTACTGTTGTATCAATATCCATCGTAGCTCGCATATCTACACCAACAATTGACGCTACCAACATTCCACCCTTAAGAATAAAATTATCTCGATATGACGATATAGATACTCTTTCCAGAAATCTTTCCATCATAAAATTTCGAATTAGCGTAGTCGCTTTATTACTGTTCCCATCCGAAATATTTCTCACCTTATCTTTTAATTGTCTTGATGAACTAATCACACTAACACCTCCACGTACTTCATCACTTCATCTCGAATTCCCATCATATCCGCATATACAATCAGCTGCGATAGCTTTTTGTCCTTCGATGACATATATTCCTTGATAGCCGTTTGAAATACTTGTACTTCATACTTATTACGATTCATTATCAAATCGCAAATGCAACGCTCCTTATCGTAAACCTTAACTAAATTTCCACTGCTGGATGTAATCTCACAAATTCCTATTTTATATAAATCCGGTGCAGCGTATTTCACCGAAACATCAAAATCATTATCCTTTAGATGGCTCGCATTATATCCTTGTGGCACAGTAACACACACAGATGAATACTCCCTATCTGTCAAACCATGCAAATATAGTGCTGTTTCTCCGGAATAAATAACCGCACCATTTCTTTGCTGCAAAATGAACAACTCATCCGGCCACACATCATCCGTTATATATAAACCTCTTGAGACCTTCTCCATACCGTGTTCCTTAATATATTTTGCAACATAGGTCTTCGAAATATCTTCACTACACACCAAAGAGGTAATAAGATAACCGTTATATTTTTCAATAAATTTTTCAATTTTTTCCTTTTTAGTCATTCTATTCACCTCTTCACTTTACTTCTACGCTTTAATTATATGATTTAAAAGCGAGAAAGTAAACTCTTTTTTTATTTTTTTGACCTTTTTGACCTATGCATCTTTATTTAACCTCGCCAGCACCTTCACCTGCTCAATCGCCACTTTTCTCACATCCTCATTCTTCATCTCCTGCAGCATCATAGCAAGCTGCATCACATCAGCATCAAATCCCATCTCATCTCCATCCATCAAATATCCTGCTGTAGTATTAAGTATCTTTGCGATATCCCTAAGAATGCTTACCTTGATATCTATTTTTCCTGTCTCATAAGCAGAAATCGTACATTTCTTTGTATATATAGCCTCTGCCAATTCTTCCTGTGTCATTCCCATCTTTACTCTGCACTCTCTAATTCTCATTCCCATTGTCATTTCCATTTTCTCTCCATTTCCGGAGTCCAAAACGGAAATAAGCACAAGAAAAGGAGTCTACAAAACGTATGACAATAAGACCGGTAGCGACAATTATATGCCACCTGGTGTTATTTCCGTTTTGTAGGCTCCTGATAGTTCTATGCTAAATCCAACTCGTTACAAACTCTTGGTAATCAGTGCCGACCTTGATGGTTCCAGCCAAATCCGACGGTTCCTCTGATTCCTCATTCTATTCTGTTTTAATAATTCGCTGCTCGCTTCATCGGTTGCATCTGCTTACATCCCTTAGTCTTTTGGACACTTACTTTAACCTGTCCCACCTGACCATTTCCTCTGCGGTTCTCCAACACCATCACTCTCTCATTATCCACAAGAGCAACTATCTCACGGTTGCATTTCCCACAGGTTATCTCGATATTACACTCGCCCTGACACTTCATCAGGATTCTGCCGCACACCGGGCAGCTCACAAATCTCTTGTCTTTTCTATCTGTCATCATCAAAATCCTCCTGTTGATTGTTATGACTCAACGGTAAAGGGAAAGGAAAACCATTGATGATTATTAAATGACGAATGAGTTCCGATGTGCCGAAGTCCGCACCACTCGTCCTTTGTACTTCTCGCTGACCTATTCTCCTGCCTAAATCCATTCTTTAGATTACATGCCCTCCTCCATACTTGTCTCATTTTTTCCGCAGCTTTTTCCGCAGCGGTACGGTATCGAACCGTCCTCGCAAGATATAATATAATTCAAACTCTTTTTGAAATCAACGGCATTATTTGTGCCATTTCAATTGTTTGTTGAATTTGGCTTGATATTTTCTTTTGATTCGATTATCATTTGATTATTGTATATTCTTGTGTAATGAAACCGTGATTCCGGAGCAAGGGAAACCTACATTCCGGATACGGAAACCGCCTTTGATTGGCTTGGCTACCATTCATAAGAAATCGAGCCAGTGTCAAGCCCAGAGCCGCTTTGCGGGGCGTTAGCCGGCTTTACTTTGGTGAGGTTTCTTGTATTCTAGATACTTGCCAATCGGTTTCCTAATCACCGGACAGCATGGACATCAAGACCGGAATATTCAATTATGATTATGAACAGTGCAAAGCACCTTGGAGGATACACTATGGAGAAAAAGATTGGCATCATACTTGCCACATATAGAAAAGATAAGAAAATGTCGCAGATAGAACTTGCAGATAAGCTTCGCAACTATGGTATTAACGTATCAAATGCTGCTATCAGTGCTTGGGAAAAAGATATCAGCTCACCAAATGCCCATCAGTTCCTTGCTCTCTGCAAGATCTTAGGCATTACCGACATCTATAATGAGTTCATCGGATTCAATCCAGCTGATCCATTGGCAAAATTAAATGATGAGGGAAAAGCAAGAGCTTTGGAATACATCGGACTGCTCCTACTCTCTGAACAGTTCCAGAAGAAGGAAGCTACCATTATTCCTTTCCGCAGACCTATCAAGTGGTCCATCCTCTCAGCATCAGCCGGTACTGGTGAATTCCTTGATTATGAGAACTTTGAAACGATTGAAGCGGGCGAAGAAGTTCCAGAAGAAGCTGATTTTGGACTGGCACTCAACGGTGACAGCATGGAACCTCGCTATCATGACAATCAAGCTGTATGGGTACAGCAGACAGATTCCTTAAACAGCGGTGAGATCGGCATTTTCTACCTTGATGGTAAGACCTATTGCAAGCAGCTTAAGGATGATAAGGACGGAGTATACCTCGTATCCCTTAATAGCAAATACGAACCTATTAAGGTTACTAGTGAAAGCTCCTTTAAAGTTTTTGGTAGGGTTCTAAATTAGTGTCCGTATTATAGGACAGATATTCATTTAGAATTATATCATAGGCTGACGCACCCTGCCCTCAGCGACAAATGTTGTGAATGGAGTGATTTGATGGAAATTAAAGACAATGGATACTGCAAGACCAAGAAAAAAGTGGCATCCTTGCCTAACAACTTATTATTCTTCCGCCAGCAAGCAAACATTTCACAAGATAAACTGGCAGAAGCTGTAGACTGTAGCCGGAGAACTATCGGCTATATTGAAAAAGGAGTACATGACCCATCCGTACAGATGGCATACCGAATTGCAAATTATTTTAAAGTAGCACTTCCGATTATATTCCCAGACTTGAATGCAGATAATGAGGCGTAGAAAAGAAGAAGCCTTAGCATATCCTCCACACGATAGCACTATCCTATCGTGCGGGGAACTCCTTTGACTCTAACCGTAAACATATTTACCTAATTGTTCACATTTTCATATCTTAAAATGATAGCTTAACAAGTTGAATACCTGGTAACTTTCCAAAACAAGATAGTCTACTACTCTTTTTTTCATGAGATGCATTATACCTCGTTAAACTTGCTGACAGATATACCTTTTTACGTGCTCTTTCCACAGCCATAAAAAACCTAATGTTTCATCTATCATTTGAAAATCCATCATTTAAAATACGTCATTCAAAATACGAACTGTCCACTTTATAAATTTTGATATTTTGTTGTTCCAATACCCCTACACCAAATTTCACCATTAACTCAGTAAGCATTTCTCCGTTAATAAGCTTAATACTCTTCTGCTGCTGATGTTCTGTATACTCTACAGCCTCTTTGGTAAAATCCGATGTCGTAATAAATACACCTTTATTAATATTTTGCATTGCTCCAACAAAAGCTTGTAATTCAGGTCTTCCTACCTTATTATTCTCGCCATAGCGTTTAGCTTGTAGATAAATCAAGCTAAGTCCTAGCTTGTCTTCACTTATTATGCCATCAATTCCACCATCGTGACTTCCACCTACCACTACACCGGAATTTTTATCATATCCATATCCCATATTAAGCAATAAATCCACTATTAGTCTCTCAAAAAAAGGAGGATCTTTCTCTAATATACTTTCCTTTATCTGTGTATAAATATTTTTTAAATGCTCATCGTAATATAGTTGAATTTTCTCTTCTGGAAGTTCCGCTTCATCATTGATACGTTTTTTTACTTTCTCTACGGGCTTCTCGTCCAATAAAGCATACAAGGGTTTCTTCCCTTTATATTGAACAATTTTAAAGTATTTAACAGGATTTGCTGTTGGGAAATTCAATCCATAACAATGCCGTCTAATCATTCCGTTTACAACTGACTCTGGCTTTTTGGCTGGAAACTCATACAATTTTCTTTTAATTATCTCGTCATAAGCCTCTTTATTAGTCATGCCATTGGGATTGTCTGACATAACAACCTTCAACGCTTCCAATATTGTCATGTGTAGCCTCCTAAATACCCTTATCAAGATTTACTAAATGAGTATAAAAATCGTGTCCATACTTATATTCCTGCTCCAAAAGAGTAGCGCCATAATCAATGTACTGCTTTACAACACCAGGAAAGTACTCATCTTCATATATATGTCTGTTTTCATTTATTTCAATTAAAGCTTTAAATAGAGCATCATTTTCGCTTGTTATCGTCTGTCTATTCAAATCTAAACCATTTGAGTCTGCAGCTTTCTCTTCTGCAGACTGATATCCATCATTCAATGCCAACGAAATCGATATTTTAGCAAGTGCAAACGGTTGAAGATGCTCACGTACATAAATTGAAGCAAATATTTCTTCTGTACGTTTTGACGTTCTTAATCTAAATTGCATATTTCTCCTCCAAAATACTCATTTGCATAAACTGTAGTTTGCAAATTGTCAACATTCTCAAGCAAGAATTTAGCTTGAATTTTCTTACACATTTGCTCATAATGCTCTCCCACAATTTCCTCATTTGTAGAAAAGATAAATACCTGACCGGATAAATCCATAAAAAATCTCTTGGTAATATTTGTACGATGTTCACTATCAATTCTCGCAAATGGAGTATCAATTACAAATGGAACTTCCTGTTTATTAAGCTGCATAAATGACCAATACAATGCCATTATAAATACTTGCTTTTCTCCCTTCGATAATCTTGATTTTTCGATTTCCTGCAAAACAGTAATTTTTTCTGCTCTATCGGCATACATTCTTATAAAATCAGCTAAATCTTTGGCTCCGGAACTAGATAGTAATCCCTGGCAATGAATAGTCCCATACTCCGAAATGTATGCAGGAATTCCTATTTTTAAGATACGGTTACATACGCTCCTGGTACTAAATGTAATGTTCTTATATATGTGAACATTAAAATCTGAATCAATCATAATTCTATCAATGAATCTATTTTTTCTTGCCAATTCCTTGATTTTTTTCATAAATAACTCTTCAACTTTTTTGATTTCGTTCTTATAAAGTCTCTTCTGTAACTCATCCAAAAATGCAACTGAACGTTCTGACAGATTCATTATGGAATTATTTTTAGATTCTTCATCAAATTTACGTTCTTCTCTCTTTAATATTGCTTGCGACTGTTCATATTCTTCTTTTTTCTTCTGCTCCAGTTCAATAGCATATTGCAATTCTTCCGTAAGTTCGCTTACTCGCATTGCCAATTCTGATTTTTTATCTAGATACTCTTGTGCACCTTCAATATTACATTTTTCAAGTTTACTCCTTAATTCCTGAGTCCTTTCAATAGACTCCTGTATATCTCTTTCTACAGATGTGACCATTTCTTTGTCCAGAGCTAGATACTTAGCAATCGCTGTCTGTACATTGAAATACTCTTCACCAGAAATACTAATAATATTTTCAACATCAGCCAAATGTTTATTTTGCATTTCTGCATCGAACTCTTGAATAACTAAATCTGTCAATTCCGAGTCGTTTTTCCATTCTAATCTAGTGTACACTTTTTTCATTATATCCGGCAATAAAGTGCGTAATGATTCCTGTAATAACTCAAATTGCTGTTTATCATGCTCAAGTGTCAATTGTGAAGTCAATTTTTCTAGCAAAGAACGTACAATAATAAAAGGAATCACCTCATTTGCCATCTTCTTTAGCAACGTATTCTTCTCTTCTCTGGTATGCTAAACACATAGGAATCAAAGCAGTCTTTTTCTATCTATTGCTTTTCTTTTATTCCTATTTCACAATTATCCTGTAATAGATAGAGGTGTGCGTCACCACTCTTGAAGCACTTGTGACTTCGTTCATTGAGACTGCTCCCTCTGCTTTGCAGGATTTTGCGTATTAGCTGGATGTTGGCAGCATTTGTGCTGTACTTCGTATATCTAACCAGATTGTAACCCGCATTGAAGTGAGGATTCTATCTACTTACAATACACACACAGAAAGGATTTCAATTATGTACATCGTAGGCATTGATATTGGCAAAAATCATCATGAAGCATCCATTGTTTCACCTGAAGGTAAACAAATCGGTCGTTCTCTTCGCTTTGCAACAACACACAAAGGTGCTGATTCGCTTATGAATTTTATTTTCAAAAATATCGGTAATTCTCCTTGTGTCTTTGGCATGGAAGCTACAGGCCATTACTGGTATCCCATTTATTCATTTCTAAAAGCAAAAGGATATACCATCTATGTAATCAATCCTATCCAGTCTGATTCTTTGAGAAAAATGTATATACGACAAACCAAAAACGACTCAATTGACTCTTTTTTGATTGCAGAAGTGATTCGTTTCGGTCAGTTTGGGACTACTTCCATGGCTGATGATAACCTCCTTGCCATGCGCCAGTTATGTCGTTATCGTGATTCTGTCATTTCTTCCAGAACTGAAATTAAGCTCCGCATCGGCACAATTATGGAACAGATTTTCCCAGAGTACGAAAAACAGTTTTCTTCTCTTTGGGTAAGCACATCCATGGGCATTCTAGAAAAGTATCTCACCCCTGAGAATATTGAGAATGCACCAATAGATGAGCTCTTTGAAATCATAAAAGATAAGAGCCACAACCGACTTACCAAAGCTAAAGCCATTTCCATCAAAGAAGCTGCAGCTGATACCTTTGGTATTAAGATAGCACAGGATGCTTTCTCTTTCCAGTTAAAACAGCTCATTGACAGAATGAATTTTCTTGATAAGCAGATTGAAGCTCTTGATATTGAAATCAT
>JBGVKW010000042.1:0-54871 GCA_045123895.1 Agathobacter sp. | reverse complement strand
ACTGTAAATGGTGGAGAAATACTAATATCAAAAAGCTATGAAGGACTAGAAAGTGCATCAATTATAATAAACGATGGTAAAATCGACATTACATCAAGCGATGATGGAATGAATGCATCAGGTGAAAACGATGAAATTCTATTGGAGATAAATGGAGGAACAATCAGTGTAAATGCAAGTGGAGATGGAGTGGACTCGAATGGAGACATAATCATTAATGGAGGAATCATATACATTGACGGGCCTACCAGTGACGGGGATTCACCAGTTGATTTTGGAGAAAAGAGTTCATTCTATACAAATGGAGGAACTGTTGTTGCTGTTGGAAGTAGTGGAATGGCAGAGAAAATGGATGAAAAATCCAGCCAGGCAGGTATGCTTGTGGTACTTGATGAAACTATGGAAGCGGGAGAGGTTACACTTTCAGATTCTAATGGAAATCAGCTCGTATCATATGAGACAAAGAAAAGTTACAGGTGCGTAACGATTAGTTGTGAAGGTTTGAAAGAAGGAGAGACATATACACTTACTACTTCTGGAAAGAGCACTGAAATTGAAATGACTGATTTGATATATTCCAATAAGAGCAGATAAAAAATAGCCAGACGTAAAGTCTGGCTAAAAATTATTTTGTTCCAAAAATTCTATCTCCTGCATCTCCAAGTCCAGGGCAGATATATGCTGCTTCATTTAATTCCCTGTCCAGATGTCCGATATAAATCTGCACATCAGGATGAGCTTCGTGCAATTTTTCAAGTCCTTCAGGAGCTGCGATTATGCACATAAACTTGATTCTTTTTCCGCCATCCTGTTTAATCTGATTTAATGCGTCAATAGCTGAACCGCCTGTTGCAAGCATGGGGTCTGTAACAACGATAGTTCTCTCATCTATCGGATTAGGAAGCTTGCAGTAGTATGGAACCGGTTCGTGTGTTTGTTCGTTTCGATACATTCCAATATGTCCCACTTTTGCGGTTGGGACAAGTGAGAGGATGCCTGGAACCATTCCAAGACCCGCGCGAAGAATTGGAACGATAGCCAGCTTTCTGCCGGAAATCTTAGGCGACATGCATGTCTCAAGCGGAGTGTCAATCTCTACTTCTTCCATAGGGAGATCAGATAGTGCCTCGTATCCCTCGAGCATAGCAATTTCTTCTACGAGTTTGCGAAATTCGTTAGTTCCGGTACGCTTGTCCCTAAGCAAAGTAATCTTATGCTGGATAAGCGGATGATCTAAAATTATAATGTTTTTTTCATTCTCAAAATCCATAATATACCCTCCATACACACTGGTACAAATGCTAATAATCGCTGTACCATAACGATTGATTAATAAGAAACCTTTGTACTAGTATTATATAAAAGTATGGATAAGATTACAATGTAACAGAAAAAATAATAGATTTACCATCTTCGCTCTTGGCAGAGATTTTTCCTTTGTGTGCGTCCACTATGGCGTAAGCAATAGAAAGACCGATACCAAATCCCCCAGTTTTAGAATTTCTCGATGGGTCATTTCTGTAAAAACGTTCAAAAAGAATGTCATGTTTTCCTTTTGGAATATTGTCCACAGAATTCGATATGCGAAGTATTTTGTTTTTTCCGGAGGTTTTCAGTGAAACCTTAAGCCAACCATTTTCGGAAGAGTATTTCACTGCATTGTCCAAAAGAATAGAAATTAACTGGCGAATCATTTTCTCATCGCCGTGGTAATGCAATTCATCTGCTATATTTGTCTCTATAGTTTTCCCTTTTGCTGTAGCAACAGAATTAAAAGAGCAGACTGTATCTAATACCGCATCAGACAGATTAAAATCTGACATTTCAGGTTTGTTCTCTTCTTCGTCCATTCGTGACAGAAAAACAAGTTTTTCTGTTAAATTGCAAAGTCTTTGAACCTGCTTGCGGTTACTAACTGTCCATTCATTTTCTCCTTGCAACATTTCGAGAACCTCTGTATTTGCATCAATGATGGTAAGAGGTGTTTTTAATTCGTGGCTAGCATCAGTAATAAATCGTTTTTGTTTTTGATAGCTTGTCTCAACTGGCTTTAGAATTATTTTTGAAAAGAAACAAAGCATTACAAAAACAAAAAGAAGTCCCGCGAGACTTATGGTAATACTGGTAATCAGGTAATGATTTATGGTATCAAGTTCTCGTTCGCAGTCCAAAAATATGTACAGTGTGGAACCGTTTTGGGGAAGAGAGGTGTATTTAAAATCATCAATAAACCCTTCCGTCTTATTTTTTGAATAGAGAAGTTGTGCGTACTCAGAAGCAGTATTTGTAGATATAGACGCAATTTTTCCAGTGTTTATCTCTAAGACGTCGCCATTTTTGTCAATTAATACTGAAAAATATCTGGTGTCAAAAGGACTTTCCCTTGAGAGGCCCGGTTTAAACAGGTTATTATGAGTATCCAAAGGTGGAGGACTATCAAGATCATTAATGTGGTCAAAGTTTGAGGTGATTAGTTCAAGTCTTGAATTAATGGCACGATTTGTGTTGACAAAATTTGAAATATTTATCCCACCAACTATAATAAGTAAAACGATTGCAATTGAAATCATTGCAATCGCTATGAATTTTCTTCTTAGTTTTTTAATCATCATTTGCCTCCAGTGAGTAGCCAAGACCACGGCTAGCCTTAATTTGTATCTGCTTACTTACGCTTGAGAGTTTTTTTCTAAGGTGGGATATGTATACCCATACAACATTTATATCTGACTCGCTGTCATATCCCCATATTTTTTCAAAAAAACGTTCAGCTGAAATTATCTGACCGGGATTGGTCATAAGCATTTCAAACATTTGATATTCTTTGCCGGACAGACGTATGTTCTCGTCAGACTTTGTGCCGGATAACTGATAGGTTAGCCGATTGAGCGAGATGTCGCAAAAGGTAAGAATAGAGTCTGTTGTGTCAGACTGGCGTCTTGTCATTGCGCGAATTCTCGCCAAAAGCTCTTTTGTTGAAAAAGGTTTTGTTAGGTAGTCATCAGCACCACTGTCAAGCCCGTTTACTCTGTCATCTATTTCGGCTTTTGCAGTAAGCAGTAAAACCGGAACAGAATTTCCGTTTGCACGAATTTTTCGCAAAACAGAAATACCGTCAAGTTTTGGCATCATTATATCAAGTATAACACCGTCATAATTGTTGCCGGCCTCTATATAATCAAGTGCATCGGCACCATTAAAAACCGCATCAACGGAATAATTATTGTGTTTTAATACGGCAACAAGTGCACGACTTAAATCTTCTTCATCCTCTGCTAATAATAATCTCATTATTCTACCTCAAAAAATGCGATGCAGATAGCACCAGGACCTGCGTGTGTTCCCACAGTCGAACCTACTGTACTAATCGGCAAAGTACCCAGTTTTCCGTCTAAAAATTCAGGATTTTCTCCAATAAATTTCTGAAGAATATCATCCGAAATACCTGAGTATCCAAGGCATGCAGGCATTGAGAAGTCTGCCCCCCTACAACCGTTCACTGTATCCTTTAATAGAGAAAAACCTTTTTTCATTCCACGGGCTTTCCCCGGTATGATTACTTCACCCTTATCTGTTGAAATGATAGGCTTAATTGATAACAGGTTTCCGGCAATTGCAATTGCCTTTGATACACGACCACCGCGGCTGACATATTCGATTGTATCGAATAATGCAAAAAGCTTTGAACGGTCTTTTACCCGGTCAAGTTCAGCTGCAATTTCTTTCGCTGAAAGTCCTTTGTCTCTAAGTTCTACTGCGTATAGAACCAGGTTCTGCTCAGCGAGACATAAGGTCTTGCTGTCTACAGGAAAGACAATGTCTTCATACTCAGAAGCAGCGATGGTAGCGCTCTGAAATGTTCCTGATAAAAGAGAAGAAATGGTTATTACAACTGCTGTATCTCCAGCTTTTTTTATCTCATCGAATTTGGTCTCAAAATCATAAGGTGACACCTGGCTTGTTGTAGGTAAGTCATCACACTCTTCAAGTTTTTTAAAGAAATCCTCATGAGAGAGAGTAATTCCATCCAAAAATTCTTCTTTACCAAAAATTGTCTTAAGTGGCATAAAATCCAGATTAAGAGCATCAGCTTTTTCTTTTGTTAAGTCGCAAGCCGAATCAACAACAATTCTAACCATAGTACCTTCCTCCAAAATAGTTTGATTTTCAAAATATTTTAGATTGTTTTACAAATAATGTCAATATTTTCAATTATTAAAAAACTATTAATACCTGTGTATGCTAGGCATATGGAAAAAATTGTAGTACAATAGGGATGTTTTAGGAAAAAGGATACGGAGGCGTAACATGTATCAGGAAATATCAAAACTTTTAATGTACGGGGATTTGTCCTCAGATGAAATTTTATATAAATTAGGACTATTATTTGAGAAGTTCGAAAGTGGTGATTACAACAAAACTGAGTTAGTCAGGGACATAAATACTGAGGTGAAGCATCTTCTTAAGGTTGCAACCGATTATGGATTTGATGATAATTTATGGCACAATTATCTTACTTTCTATATTATGACAAGTGAGAACCCATTTAGCATCACATGTGAAAAGGTGGGGGCTAGTGAAGGCAGTGTAAACGGACTTGTTGAGAATGATTTTAGAATCTTTAGATATCTGTTTAATTATGATTTTTCAAAGATTGAAAAGGAACTGGGAATCAATTGTTTTTCACAGATTTCAAATTACAAATCCATTGTAAAGAAAGAGCTTATGTACAACAAGAATGTAAGTGAAAAAGTACAGGCTCTAAGCAAAAAGCTTGAGGCTACAAAGGATGAAAAAGAGTTTTTTGAGGTGGTATCTGATTTTTACAAATCATACGGAGTAGGAATGTTTGGATTAAACAAGGCATTTCGAATAGAAGAGCAAAATGACGGCGGTTTTGAGTTTCGCCCAATCAACAACATGGATACCGTTATGCTTGATGATTTGGTAGGATATGAGATTCAGAAGAAAAAGCTCGTAGACAATACCGAAGCTTTTGTAAAGGGAAGAAAGGCCAACAATGTTTTACTTTTTGGTGACAGTGGAACTGGAAAGTCTACAAGTATAAAGGCCATTGTAAATCAGTATTATGATGATGGACTTCGTATGATTGAGATTTACAAGCATCAGTTCAAATATCTTTCAAAGATAATTGCTGAGATTAAAAACAGAAACTATAAGTTTATTATTTATATGGATGACCTGTCTTTTGAGGAGCATGAAATCGAATACAAATTCTTAAAGGCTGTAATCGAAGGTGGTGTTGAGACAAGACCTGACAACATACTTATTTATGCTACATCAAACAGACGTCATCTAATAAAAGAGACGTGGAACGACAGAAACGATATGGACAACACTAATGACAGACATCATTCTGACACGGTGGAGGAGAAGCTTTCTCTTGTAAATCGTTTCGGTGTGACAATCAACTACTCAAAACCAACACAGAAAGAGTATTTCAATATTGTGATTGAGCTTGCAAGAAGGTCTGGAATTACACTTTCGGATGAAGAGCTTTGTGCAAAGGCAAATGCATGGGAGCTTAGCCATGGCGGAATCTCAGGAAGAACTGCAGAGCAGTTTGTAAATTATGTTCTCGGTTTTGAGGAGAATTAGAGAGGAAACAAAATGTTATATCAGATAAGTAATGGCGCGGTTAGCTTTGGAGACGACGTCATATTACATACCATTGATTTTGAAATAAGAAACACAGAGAAAATCGCAATAGTAGGTAGAAATGGTTGCGGAAAGACTACTCTATTAAAGCTTATATCCGGAGAAGTTGATATGGATAAGCTTGACAGTGATGAGAGTGCATTTATTGCAAAAGCAGGTAATCCTGAGATTGGATACCTCAAGCAGATTGCATTTGATGACCCTGAAATCACTCTGGAAAAAGAGGTCAGAAAATGCTTTGAAACAATGATTGCGCGTAAAAAAGAGTTGGAGCGTGCGGCAGCAGAGCTTGAGACTGATTATTCTGATGAGAAGGTTGCAAGATATACCGCAATGGAGGAGGCCTTTAAGGAAGACGGCGGTTATTACTTCGAGAAAGAATACGAG
Organism: Agathobacter sp.; assembly: GCA_045123895.1. Classification (GTDB taxonomy): domain Bacteria; phylum Bacillota; class Clostridia; order Lachnospirales; family Lachnospiraceae; genus Roseburia. The sequence continues at coordinate 48,808 of JBGVKW010000042.1, read as the reverse complement.
GTGATGATTAGAAAGTTCGGTTTTTCTGATGAGGAGAGAAAGAAACCCCTCAAAGAATTTTCCGGAGGACAGCAGACAAAGATAGCTTTTATCAAGCTTCTTTTGTCAAAGCCGGACATACTTCTTCTCGACGAGCCAACCAACCACCTTGATGTCACAACAATTGAGTGGTTAGAAGGTTATCTGAAGAATTATCCCAAAGCTGTTGTTGTAGTATCCCACGATAGAATGTTTCTCGACAATGTGGTTGATGTTGTATATGAAATAGAGTATGGAACTGCAAAAAGATATCCTGGAAATTACTCTTATTTCATGCAGCGCAAAAAAGAAGACTATGAGAAGCAGATGAAGGACCATGTGGCCCAGCAAAAAGAAATCGAAAGATTGCAGAGAATGGTTGACCGCTTCAAGAACAAACCCACCAAGGTCTCAATGGCTCGTTCCAAACAAAAAGCCATAGAGCACATGGTAAAAATTGAAGCGCCAGATAGATACGACAATAAAACCTTTCATGCCAATTTCCAACCGGATAAGGAAACGGGAAATGATGTGCTTTATGTATCAAATATGGGAATCGGATATGAGCAGCCACTTTCAGTAGTGTCTCTTGATTTAAAAAAAGGTGAGAAGCTTGGAATTCTCGGTGGGAACGGACTTGGGAAATCAACCTTCCTAAAGACTCTTGTCGGAAAAATCCCAGCGCTCTCAGGAGAGTATACTTTTGGTACAAATGTACAGGTTGGATATTTCGATCAGCAGATGGCAATGTATTCAAGCGGTAAAACAGTTCTTGATGATTTTTGGGATGAATATCCGAACCTTACAGAGACTGAGGCTAGAAATGCCCTAGGAGCTTTTCTGTTTACAGGAGAGGATGTGTTTAAGAATGTAGATATGCTTTCCGGTGGTGAAAAAGTAAGACTTGCTCTGTGTAAGATATTGAAAAATAAGCCGAATGTTCTCATTCTTGATGAGCCTACCAACCACATGGATATCGTAGGAAAAGAGACTCTCGAGAGTATGTTAAAGGATTTTAAAGGGACGCTTATATTCGTATCCCACGACAGATATTTTGTAAAAAAAGTAGCAACCCAGCTACTGGTTTTTGAGGATGGTACAACTAACCTATATCCGTTTGGATACGAGCAGTATCAGGAGAAGCTTGATAGAGAGGCGGCTCTTGATGATGGCGGTTACAAAGGCAGTGCAATTTTTGGTGGAGCAATCAGTCAAAAGGGGAATGTTCTTTCAACTGAAGTAAAACCTGCGAAAAAGCCATATTATAATCCTGGAAAAGAGCGTTCCAAAATTGAGAAGAAGGTAAAAAGAGCGGAAGAAGAACTCGCCGAAAAGGAAGAAAAGCTTGATGAATTAAAACAGGAAATGCTAAGACCTGAGTACCAGTCAAGCTATTCAAAACTGACCGAGATACAGAACCAGATTGATGAATTAGAGGCTCTTATTTTAGAAGATATGGAGCTGTGGGAGGAGCTGAGTTCACAGCTTGCCGAGTTTGATGAAATTTAACATTTATTGATGAAGTTGCATAAAAATCATTGATGAAATTTTTATTTATGGTATAATATTCACATGATACAAACCCGTATCAAATAAACTGCAAAGGGGTTGGACAACATGAGAATTACAATCACTGGAAGAAATATTGATTTAACAGAAGGTATTAAGGAGGCAGTTGAGGATAAGCTTTCAAAGCTTGAGAAGTACTTTAAACCAGACACAGATGTTTACGTTACACTTAGCGTTGAAAAAGAGAGACAGAAGATAGAAGTAACAATTCCTACAAAGGGTCATGTGATTCGTTCAGAGCAGGTTAGCAATGATATGTATGTATCAATTGATCTTGTTGAAGAGGTTATCGAGAGACAGTTGAAGAAGTACAGAACAAGAATTACATCTAAGAAACTTGCAGCAGCAGAGTCATTCAAACAGGAGTTTATTGAGGCTGATATTGAAGAGGATGATGAAGATGTTAAGATTGTTCGTACCAAGAGATTTGGTATGAAACCAATGTATCCAGAGGATGCATGCATCCAGATGGAACTCACAGGACATGATTTCTTCGTATTTAGAAATGCTGAAACAGATGAAGTGAATGTTGTATACAAGAGAAAAGGAAATACTTACGGTTTGATTGAGCCAGAGTATTAAATTAAGGGGATTAAAAGCTGTCACGAAAGTGGCAGCTTTTAAAATGTAAAAATATATGAGCGTGGGATGGATTAACAAAAATAGCAATATTCATAAAAATTAAGAATTCTTTATTTTTAATTAAGTGGTTTCTTAAGATTTAAATGGCATATTTATTTTGAACATATATTAAATTAATGCAAATGGAGAAAAAAATGTTTATTCAATTAGAAAATATTTATTACAAGAATATTCTTAAAAATGTATCACTGCAATTTGAGTTGGGAAATATCCACGGTATCATAGGCAAATCAGGAGTAGGAAAAACTACACTTCTCAAAATATTAGCTATGATAACATCGCCAGAAAGTGGAATGTATTACTACGAAGAGAAGAATATTGATATTAAATCAGATAAAGTTCGTGGTTGGTATAGGAATCATAGATTTGGCTATATAGATCAATCGTATTCGCTTATAGAGCATATGAGTGCATATGAAAATATCATTGTGCCATATCGTATCTGCAAAGATGATGTTGATACCGAGTGGTTACAGAAGATATGTATGCAAATGCAAATAAATACGCTATTAAATCAGGATGTATCGTATATGTCCGGGGGAGAGAGGCAACGAGTTGTTATAGCACGAGCTCTTGCAAAACGTCCACAGATAGTATTTGCGGACGAACCGACCAGTGCATTGGATAGTGAGAACGCTAAGGAGGTAATATCAATACTAAAGGATATTAATGAAAAGTATGGAATTACCATAATAATGGCGACTCATGATGATAAACTTAGAAAAATATGTGATACTGTGTATGATTTTGAAGAGGGTGGTCAGAAGGAACAGATGCTATGTACAGAGAAATAAAACGCATATTATTTAAAACAGATAAGCTATGTTCGGCATTTTTTTGGATATTTGGTTTATTACCAATACTAATGATGTCTTACCTTGAAAAAGTATATGGTGGGATATCAATATCGTTAATTATTATATTTTTATGCTGCAATAGTGCATTCGTTTATTTGATTATATTTATGTTAAAAAGAGTAGAGGATAGACTAAAAATATTTTATTACTGTGGAAGTAGTAAAATGCAAATTGGAAAAGAAATAGCTGTTATTATGCTGGTTCAGTATATGAAAATGATAGTGATAGGAATTGTTTTTTATGTTGGAGTGTTTTAAGAATATTTATATAAAAAATATAAGATTTAATATTGTAACTATAGTGACGTTTATACTCATGATGTTTGTAGCAAACAGTACACTTTATGATAATTATAGGATGTATAGGCAGCTGACATATCTTGATGATACAAGGCATGACTTTTATTATATCAATTTTGGAGATAAAGCAATAAAACAAGAGAAGCTTGAAGAGGTTTTGAATAAACAGAATTTTAAAATAGCTAGATATGAATTGACACTCAATGCACAGGATGAAAAAGGAAATGAATTTTATTTGTATGAGGCCAACAGCGCTATGTTGCAGATTGAAATTCCTGTAAAAAAAGGAAGATGGATACAACCTGATTCTAATCAGATTGAATGTATCATAGGAACAGGACTTTCGAGAAAATATAAGATGGGCGATAGCATACTGATATCTGGAAATGGTGAGGAATATAGAGCAAAAATAGTGGGTGTATTGAATGATACGGGATATTTGCTTCGTGACAATGTGCAGACTAATAAGCCTGAACTTTCAGATTTGCTCACAAGCTATGGTGGCAATATTTGCATCACAAATCGTATAACACAAAGCAGCACTGAGCCGGTAGAAAATGTATATCTTATACCAGAAGAAATTTCGTCTAATCAAAATGCCACAATGTCAGTTCAAAAGGAGTTACAATCAATTCAAAAAAATTATGAAATATATAGTTATTCAGATATCAAAGATAATACGCAAAGAGGATTCAAGAAAAGTGTAACAACATCGACAATTTTTATTTTGTTGATACTCGTTCTTATATCGGCAATGATGTGCTTTTGCATATATACAACAACGTATTGTCAGAGGGATACGATTGAAATATATTGTAACTGCGGAGCGACAAGGAGACAAATTACTATTATTATAATGATGCAGACCACTGTTACACTTATAGTAGCAGTAATGATTCTCCTGGCGATTATGGTATGTGTCCAAAGTGGAGCAAGGGGAAACGATATGTTTGGCAGTTCTATTATTCCACATGTGATATGGACAGGGATATATAGTATACTGGTAGAGATGATGCAGTTTGTGTTTATAAAATGCATATTATCAAGAAGAGAAGATGTAATGGATACATGGAAATGAAAAATTTAATAAAAAGAGTGTGTTATGAAATTTTTAAAGTGGTTATGGGCAATTTCTATTTCAATAATTGCAATATGTGCGTGGGCAATTGTATTTTTGGCAGTATATATGATTTCAAAATCTGGTCATTGTGATGACATTAGGGTTTTATTTGTAATAATGGCAATTGCAGTTTTGCTTGGATGGTATTCAATCCATTTTATACGGAAGCTGGCTAATCCGAATTACGAGCAGGATAAGCTTGAGCGTAAGAAATTAAAACTTCAAAGACAACAGTTGCATGAGGAAGGAAAAATAAAAAGTAAAGAGATTGTAAGATTGCAGCGAGAGGAAGCGTACAGGGAATATAGAAAGGAAAAGGATGAGCAGGAGAAAAAACTAAAGGAGAAAGAGGAACAGCTAAAGTCCAAGGAAGAAATTCTTGATCAGGATAATATTTCAAAGGTGTACACGGTATCTGGTCCTGGAGCTGAAAAAATAGCTCAGATACTATGTTATGTGTTGGATGCTGTCTTCATTGTTTCAATGGTTTTTGTGATGCTTAAATTGTTTAAGCCTGGAAAGCCGCGTCCACTTGATTTAGTTATAGGCTTATCTGTTGGATCGTATGCTGTATTAGTATTGTTAATGTATATAGGAGCTTTGTTTGCTGAAATTTATACAGTGGCACAGCATAGAGCATTTGTTACGACAAGATATGGAAGATTGTATTACTGCAAAATATCGCCAGATTATGCCAAGTCTCATGCGAGATTTACCAGAACGGCAAATCTAATTGAGACAATAAGGGTAGGTACTAAAAATAAAGAGATAAGAAATGATGTAAAAAGCTATATGCAAAGTGATAAATTCCTAGATGATATTGACAAGTTTCTGCATCGTGAACCGGTAAGTACCAGATATGAATTATCCTTTGTACATTGTGAAAATTATAAGCTTCTTCGAAGGGGATTTTTTCAGGATACAATAGAATATTATGATGCAAAAGAAGATAAAAATATGAAAGTAAAAATTCATCACAATTTTGATTTGAGTTTATAAAAAAGAATAGTTGCGAAACGCAACTAGACAAAGTGGTTTCTCTATGAAACAATATCAGAGATAGGTTTAGTATGGGAAATGTAAGAAGTACTCCAATTATGAGGAGGAAATGGGGAATGAATGAATGCATAATCGACGTTATGGATTTGATTGAGCAAAGCAATCAGGCAAGTAGTTACTACGAAGACAATATACTTAACCAGATATTGTTTAATGTTGAGGAGATGCCTCTTAAACAATATGAAAATCTGGTATTTGATTATGGGAAAACACTAAAAGAAAAGGACAAGACAGGGCGGCGCATTTTTGTGAGATTATTTTCTTTTTTGCGAGGCCGTTAATTGTAGTAAAGTTATGAACAAATGATAAAGATATGGAGGACTTCTTAAAAGCGCTGGTTATGCCGGCGCTTTATCTTTTGTGCGAATGGCGGCTCATGTCGCTAATGGATGAAAGTTACTGAAATTATTACAATTACTGTAAAAATCTTGAGTAAGTAAAATGAAGGTGTTATAATTTCAAAGAATATCGTTCAAAAATGAACAATGAAGAAAAGAGGAATATTATGGATATCGTAGTACTGGCAGGAGGACTTAGTACAGAAAGAGATGTTTCTTTTAAAACAGGAAGCATGGTTGCAAAAGCCCTTAAAGAGAATGGACATCGTGTAATTTTACTTGATGTTTTTATGGGATATAGTGATAAGGAAGAGGAGTTGACTGGAATTTTTGACAGAGCTGATGAAATCAGTGTAAAGGTTTCTGATATTCCAACAGAGGCTCCTGATTTAGCAAAAGTAAAGGCATCCAGAAAGGATCAGTCGGATTGTTTCTTTGGACCAAATGTTATCAGACTCTGTCAGATGTCAGATATTGTTTTTATGGCCCTTCATGGAGAAAATGGAGAAAACGGAAAAATTCAGGCAGCTTTTGACCTTTTTGGAATCAAATACACAGGAAGCGATTATTTAAGCTCAGCAATCGCCATGAATAAAGATACTGCAAAGCAGTTTTTTATTGCAAACGGCATTCCTACTCCAAAGGGAATTTCAATGACAAGAGCTACAAGAGAAGATGATTTATCAAAGCTTGATGTAAGCTTGCCATGTATCGTAAAGCCTTGTTGTGGAGGCTCAAGCATCGGAGTTACTATCGTAAGAGAAGAAGCTGAATTTTCAAAAGCCTTAGATGATGCGTTTAAGTGGGAGAATGAGCTTATCATAGAAGAGTTCGTACAGGGAAGAGAGTTCTCTGTAGGTGTTATCGAGGGAAAAGCTCTTCCGGTAATAGAGATTGCCCCAATTGAAGGTTTTTATGATTACAAGAATAAATACAAAGCAGGTAGCGCAGTAGAGACATGTCCGGCAGAATTGCCAGATGATGTGACAGAGAAAATGCAGCATTATGCAGAGGAAGTTGCCCGTGTGATTGGATTAGATACATATTCAAGAACCGACTTCCTTTTGAATGAGAAGAACGAGATTTTCTGTCTTGAGGCTAATACTCTTCCTGGTATGACAGCGACAAGTCTTTTGCCACAGGAAGCAGCAGCTGTTGGTGTGAACTATAATCAGCTTTGTGAGCATTTAATTGCAATTTCGCTGAAGAAATATGAGGGGTAAATTATGTCAGAAATGAAAAGTCTTACCTTGGAAAATATCACAAAAGCCTGTGATGGAAAATACGTAGGAGATGAAGCTCTTTTAGGAAAACAGATTACCGGTGCTGTGACAGACAGCAGACAGGTAGAAAAAGGATTTTTATTTATTCCCATAAAAGGAGAACGTGTGGATGGACATGATTTTATTCCACAGGTTTTTGACCAGGGGGCGCTGGCTGTATTGTCAGAAAAGGAACTGGATAATCCGGCAGGGCCTTACATCCTTGTGGAGTCTTCTACAGAAGCAATGAAAAAAATTGCTGCTTTTTATAGAAAAAATCTCACCATTCCGGTTGTAGGAATTACCGGAAGTGTTGGAAAGACAAGTACCAAAGAGATGATTTCATCTGTACTTTCACAGAAGTTTAACGTCTTAAAGACTGCGGGCAATTTCAATAATGAAATTGGTCTTCCACTTACTATTTTTAGAATAAGACCAGAACATGAGGTGGCAGTTCTTGAGATGGGAATCTCGGATTTTAATGAGATGCACAGGCTTGCAACAATGGCTTGTCCTGATGTGATGGTTATTACCAATATAGGTTACTGTCATCTTGAATTTCTAGGGGACAGAGATGGCGTGTTAAAAGCAAAAACAGAAAGCTTCGAGCATATGATGCCAGATGGGGTTGCAGTGCTTAACGGAGATGATGATAAGCTGGCGACAAAAGAGGTTGTAAATGGAAAGCCTGCTATTTTTTATGGAAAAGCAGGTGGCAATATGATACATGTTGAGGATGTGAAAAATCTAGGGTTTGAAGGAATGGAAGCTCATTTTTTCACACCTGAAGGTGATTTTTTTGCGCATATTTCAATCCCTGGAGAGCACAATGTATACAATGCAATGGCTGCTACAGCAGTTGGTCTGCAGCTTGGTCTTACCCTCGAGCAGATTAAGTCTGGAATAGAAGCTGCTACAACAATTGCAGGGCGTACGAATTTTATCAAAGCAAATGACATTACAGTAATAGATGATTGCTACAATGCAAATCCTGTTTCAATGAAGTCATCAATTGAAGTTTTATCTCATGCAAGTGGACGCACAATTGCAGTACTTGGAGATATGGGAGAGCTTGGAGATGACGAAGCGGCACTTCACTATGAAGTGGGAACAGCAGTTGGTGAGTACAAAATCCCTGTACTTTTTGCAGCAGGAAAGCTTGCCGAGAATTATGCAAAGGCAGCAGCCAAGAAAAATCCGGACTGCGATATTCACTATTTTATGGATGCAGACAGCATGACTGCTGAACTCAAAGAATTTGTACAGCCAAAGGATACAGTATTAGTGAAGGCATCTCATTTTATGGAATTTCCTAAAGTGGTGGATGCTCTTACAAAATAAGTACTTTATCAAGTGGGAGTCTTCTCCAACTAGAGGTAAATCAAAAAATATAGAAGAAAAGAGGAAAATATAATGGCACAGAATCCAATCGTGACAATTACAATGGCAAATGGAGACGTGATGAAAGCTGAGCTTTATCCTGAAATCGCTCCAAATACAGTAAACAATTTTATCAGTCTTATTAACCACAATTTTTATGATGGAGTAATTTTCCACAGAGTAATCCGTGGATTTATGCTTCAGGGTGGAGATCCAGACGGAAATGGAACAGGCGGTCCAGGGTACAGCATCAAGGGTGAGTTCTCAAGCAATGGTTTCAAAAATGATTTGGCTCATACACCAGGTGTTCTTTCAATGGCTCGTACAATGATTCCTGATTCAGCAGGAAGCCAGTTCTTTATCATGCACAAGGATGCACCACATCTTGACGGCGAGTACGCTGCTTTTGGAAAAATTACAGAGGGAATGGATGTTGTAAACAAAATCGCTGAGATGCCAACTGACTACATGGACCGTCCTCTTGAGGATCAGGTTATGAAGACAGTAACAGTTGAAACTTTCGGAGTTGATTATCCAGAACCGGAGACACTTTAATGGTTATTCTTTTTGAGAAGAGATATTCTTCAGAAGATAGCAGTTTAAGAGAAAATTGCTTGAGAGAAAAAGATTTAGATACAAAGTTAGAGGCAAGTTTGATGCTTGCCTCTTTTTGTAATGTCTTGAAAATGCCTGATATTTCAGAGGCTGACGAGCTTTTGTGTTTTTTGGCAGAGCAACAGGTGTCGGCAGAAGATGCTATTTGGATTGTGACAGATAATTTCCAGATTGAGATAGCAAATCAGGCAGGCGTTGCAACAGTAGGTTTTTTTGTTGACGGTAGTAGTGATTTTTTGCATACAAACTATGTGGTTCAAAATATTGAAGAGATAGACGAGGAATATTTAGACCGGGTGAGAATGCGTTTTCATGGAATCCCATGGACTATTGGAGAAACCAAAAGGTGCAGTATCAGAGAATTTTCTATGGAAGATTTGGACAGCCTGTTTGAGTTATACGAAAAGCCGAACATGACTGATTTCATGGAACCATTGTTTGATTATGAACAGGAAAAAGAATACCAAAAGGCATATATCCGTCACATGTATGGTTACTACGAATACGGAATGTGGCTTATTTTTGACAGGACAACAAAAGAGCTTATAGGAAGAGCCGGACTTGAACATCGTCAATACGGCGACGAATCTGAGCTGGAACTTGGTTATATGATTGCACCTGAATATCAGGGCAGGGGATATGCCACTGAAGTTTGCAGATTTGTAATAAACTATGCCTGGCAAAATACTGAATTTGATAAAATCAATTGTCTCATAGATGAAAAAAATATTGCGTCTATTGGTCTTACGCAAAAGCTTGGATTTGAGTACGCAGGAAAAATTGATACAGATGGACATAGTTTTAACAGATATATTTTGTATAAATAAGATGAATGTGGTGTGATACATTTTTGTAAGCCGGCTTATTTCTTAAAACAAAAGAGTACGATTTACGAAAATAAACGATAATACTGTTTAATGTATTGAAAAAAAACGGATATAGAAATACAATGGTTTTATTGATGTAGAACACTTATTTTGGAGGAACAGAAATGAAGAAATACGCATATGGAGTAGATATCGGTGGAACAACTATCAAGATGGGTTTTTTTGATACAATGGGAGAACTTATTGATACATGGGAGATTCCAACAAGAACAGAAAATGGTGGAGAATTAATTCTTTCTGATATAGCAAAAGCAATTGAAGAAAATAACACTAAGAACTCAATCACAAATGATGATGTTGAGGGAATCGGAATGGGTGTTCCAGGACCAGTTGGTGAGGACGGAACAGTATATAAGTGCGTCAATCTCGGATGGGGAGTGTTCAATGTTGAGTCGACACTTTCAGACCTTTGTGGCGGATTAAAAGTAAAGGCTGGAAATGACGCTAACGTTGCAGCTCTTGGTGAGATGTGGATGGGTGGCGGAAAAGGCTACCAGAATGTAGTAATGGTTACTCTTGGAACAGGAGTAGGTGGTGGAATTATTCGTGACGGAAAAATTGTTTCTGGAGCAAATGGTGCAGCAGGTGAAATTGGACATATCCCAATGGTAGATGATGAAGAAGTAACCTGCGGATGCGGCAAAAAAGGCTGTCTTGAGCAGTACGCATCAGCAAACGGACTTGTAAGTGTGGCAGAAAAATATATAGCATCTCATAGAGATGTGGCTACAAAACTCAGCCTTGATGCAGGCTTTACAGCAAAAGATGTATGTGACGCTGCAAAAGAAGGCGATACAGCTGCATTAGCAGCAGTTGAGTATTCAATGGGATTACTTGGAAAAGCATTAGCTACAATTTCCTGTGTAGTTGACCCAGAGGTATTCGTAGTAGGTGGAGGTCTCTCAAAAGCAGGAGATATCATCATCAACACAGCCAAAGAAAGCTTCAAAGCAAATGCATTCCATGCAAGTCGTGAGACAGAAATCAAACTTGCAACACTTGGAAACAATGCTGGAATGTTTGGTGGCGTTAAGATGGTAATTGGATAATTGGATTTGATTAGATGTTGATGACTTGAAATGGCGATTGTACGTTTTGGATAAGTGTACAATCGCCTTTTTGGTGGAATTGAAGTAAATTTAATTGAAGTAAATTTTATTGAAGTAAATGGAATTGAAATGGCTAGATGAGATGTGGCAGCTTTAAATGTCGGATGTAATGTGTTGGACTTACAATTATCAATTTAAACTGCCTGAACTTTCAAATACAACCTTCGAAGAATTGCATTTACGGCTTATAAACTTAGAAACTTGAGTAGGCAGTAAAATAACATGGAGAATCTCGACTATGAATAATCAGATTATCTCGGTTGTAGAAGACTCCCATTTCATAACACAGGTGAGTATATTTCAAATTCGTCTCAGTGGGAATCCAATCTCCAACTGAGATTAAACCCGACCGAGGATTGTAGGAATACACAGATGAAAATGTTAGAAAAGCTGACGCGCATTCCGCAGCAAGAACGCAGAGGCGTTCGTGAAAATTTCAAGTGAATTAATAGGAAGAAGGTAAAAATGATAAATAGAGAAGACTTGCTTGAACTTACTAGAAGGATGACAGTTGCAAGAAGTAATTTTACGAGAATTGCCGGTGCTTATTATGATGAAGAAGGCTTTGTGGATGAAACATTTAATACTAATTTTCTTAATTTGACATCAGCTGATAAGGCAAAGAATATAGAACTTGCAAAAGCTGTTCTCTTTTCTGAAACGAATCAAGAGCTTAAAGAAGTACGGATTCCTGAATACGCAAGAGGGAAAGATAGAATGCTAACACTTCTCGATGCTGTATGTACAGAAAATCTCAAAAATGACGCTTTGATGGAGACTTTTTATGAGATATTTGGTGAACAGATTCCATTTGACTGTCAATTTGCTTTATTTATTTTCCGTGGTAGTTATGATGTACCACTAAAAGGAAAGGATAATGAATCCCAATGGGAATCAGAAGAAGTGTATGATTATCTGATTGCATCTATTTTTCCGGTAGATAATGACTACGAACCTGGTGAACCGATTTGTGGTTTTTTGTATCCGGCGTTTAAGGACAGAAGCAAGGATATGGAACATATACTTATTTTTGACAAAAGTGGAAAGGATTATGGTGAGAATATAAAGATAGCGCTAAACTTAAGATAATCAATTTTAAGGGGAATTATCCCATGTAGAAATTGATAGAGTCGGGGAGTAAATCTGTAAAAGTCACTCCAGAGAAGCAAAAAGGCTGTGCTGGAGTGACTTTTCCCGGTACGAAAGGAAAAAGGAACAGGTACGAAAGGAAAAGAATCCGAGCGAGAAAGGAATAAAGCCCGATGATAATTAGCCGGGCTAGTCAAGCCGCAACAATTTTTATCAAAATGATTTTCATCATAATAATTTCAAACAAAATAATTGTAAACCTCAATAATTACACACTCTATAATGATTGCAATTTCTAAAAAAATAAAATATAATTATAAATTATATCTAAAGAGGTGAGGCCTGTGGCAGACTATTCAGCAGAAGAACTTGAGCGAATTGCGGAAGAGTTTCGTTCAGAGTCAAGTGGAATACGTGGAACAAAAGATTTTACAAGCCCTGAGGATTTGTTTGATGAGCTTATTGCGGAAATCAAAAAGTATCATCCTTCGGCGGATACGACCCTTGTAGAGAAAGCGTACAAGGTCGCTTATGATGCCCATGAGGGACAGGTTAGAAAATCTGGAGAGCCATACATTATTCATCCTCTTTGTGTAGCAAGAATATTGGCCGAGCTTGAGTTAGATAAGGAGACAATTGCGGCAGGACTTCTTCATGATGTGCTTGAGGATACTGTAATGACTCCTGAGGAGATGAAGGAGCAGTTTGGAGAGGACGTTACACTATTGGTAGATGGTGTTACCAAGTTGCAGCATCTTCATTTGGCAGACAATGCAAAAAGTGGAAAAGACAAGAATGCAGACAGACTCGAGATGCAGGCGGAGAACCTTAGAAAGATGTTCCTTGCCATGGCAAAGGATATTCGAGTAATAATGATAAAGCTTGCGGACAGACTTCACAATATGCGTACGTTAAAGTACCAGTCGAAGGAAGCGCAGGTTAGAATTGCAAGAGAGACGCAGGATATTTATTGTCCAATTGCGCAGCGATTAGGTATCAGCAAGATTAAAATTGAGCTTGATGACCTGGCAATGAAATACCTGAATCCTGATGCATATTATGATTTAGTAGAAAAAGTTGCACTTAGAAAAAATCAAAGAGAGAACTATATTCAAGGACTTGTAAATGATGTAACTGAGTATATAAAGGAATCCGGAATCAAGGCAGAAATATACGGAAGAGCAAAGCATTTCTTTAGTATTTACAAGAAGATGGTAAATCAGGATAAGACGATTGACCAGATATATGATTTGTTTGCAATCAGAATCCTTGTGGATTCCATCAAGGATTGTTATGCAGCACTTGGAATTATGCATGAGAAATACAAACCAATTCCAGGTCGTTTCAAGGATTACATCGCAATGCCGAAGCAGAATATGTATCAGTCGCTGCATACTACACTGATTGGTCCAAGTGGACAACCTTTTGAGATACAGATTAGAACCTATGAGATGCATCGTACAGCAGAATACGGTATCGCGGCTCATTGGAAATACAAAGAAGCAAACAATGGAAATGCAACAGCGACTACTGTAACGGAGGAGGAGAAGCTTAGCTGGCTTAGACAGATTCTTGAGTGGCAGCAGGACATGTCTGACAATAAAGAATTTATGAGTCTTTTAAAGAGTGATCTTGATCTCTTTTCGGACAACGTATTCGCATTTACACCTTCAGGTGATGTAAAGAACCTTCCAAATGGCTCAACTCCAATTGATTTTGCCTACAGCATTCATTCGGCAGTTGGAAATAAAATGGTTGGAGCAAAGGTAAATGGTAAACTGGTTACAATAGATTACGTGATTAAAAATGGTGACCAGATTGAAATCATTACCTCACAGAATTCAAGAGGTCCAAGCAGGGACTGGCTTAAAATTGTAAAGAGCACACAGGCTAAAAATAAGATAAATCAGTGGTTTAAGAGTGAGCTCAAAGAAGAAAATATAGTTCATGGAAAAGAATTGATGGTTGCCTATGCAAAGGCACATGCAATCAATTTTTCAGAAATAAATAAAAGCGAGTATCAGGCAAAGATTCTTAGAAAATATGGATTTCATGACTGGGATTCAGCTCTTGCAGCTGTAGGACATGGTGGATTAAAAGAAAGCCAGGTCGTAAACAGAATGTATGAGGAGTACAAGAAAGATCATATTGTACCTGTAAGTGATGAGGATATTCTAGAAAATATCGCGGATAAGTCGCAGGCTCCTCAGTCTCAGCCGAAGTCTAGGAGTGGAATTGTTGTTCATGGTCTGTATGATGTCGCAGTTCATTTTTCAAGATGCTGTAGTCCTGTTCCAGGAGATGAAATCGTAGGATTTGTTACCAGAGGAAGAGGAATATCAATCCATAGAACAGACTGTGTAAATGTGATGAATCTTTCACAGCTTGAGAAAGCTAGACTTATCGAGGCGGAGTGGCAGGATTCCGCATATGAAGATAAAAATGCAGTATATCAGGCTGCACTCAAGATATTCTGTAATGACAGACCGGGACTTTTGGTAGATATCTCAAGGATTTTTACAGAAAAAGAAATAAATATTAACGGAATTCATTCAAATACAAGTAAACAGGGCGTAGCAACAATAGAGGTGTTTTTCAACATAAAAGGAAGAGCACAGATTGGTGCCCTTATAGAGAAACTCAGACAGATTGAGAACGTAATTGATGTAGAAAGAACCACCGGCTAATTACCGGTGGTTTTCTTGGAAAGATAGGAGAAAATATGTCGAATTTAAAAATTGACCATTTTGTAGTTGGTCCCGTACAGACAAACTGTTACTTTGCGGTGAACAAAGAGACAAAAGAAATGATTATTATTGATCCGGGAGCAGCAGCCAAAAAGCTCTCAGAAAAGATAAAAGAAAACGAATATAAACCGGTTGCAATACTTCTTACTCATGCACATTTTGACCATGCATCAGCAGCAGAGGAGCTGGCGGATGAATATGGCATTAAGATATACGTTCATGAAGATGACAAGGAGACTCTTACCGATGTGGAGACAAATGCCAGCTGGATGATACAGAAACCAGAAGAATACAGAGCAGATGTTTTCTTAAAAGACGAGCAGGAAATTGATCTTGCTGGTTTTCATATAAGAGTACTTCATACACCAGGGCATACACCAGGTGGATGCTGTTACTATTTTGCATATGAGAACGTGGTATTTACAGGAGATTCCTTATTCTGCGGTTCCATAGGAAGAACTGATTTTAAGAAGGGCAGCATGTCGGATCTTGTAAGAAGCGTAAAAGAAAAACTTCTTACTTTGCCTGAGAACACAGATGTTTTTCCGGGACACAATGATTTTACAACGATTGAAAATGAGAGGATGTATAACCCGTATCTATGATAGTAGTATTATTTAACAAACCGGATTTTGAATATGATGTACATTCACTTCTGAAGGAGTTTTTTCCGCATGAGGATGTGGAAATGTACTATAGCTGCCTGCCAGAAGAGGTGTCTGGTAAAAATCTTGCCTGTACACATCACGAGATGGATGGAGATGAAGATTTTTCAGATGCACTTTATGTTTTTAAAATAGATTATGTAGGCAATGAGATTACAATCAACTGGAGCTTAGAGGATACCACTGTGAAGGTGGATGTGGAGTCTAAGAATCGTAAGGATACTAAAAACAGGCTAAAAATTGCTCTTTATAAGATGCTTGAAAAAGGGTTAAAAAGAGGCCTGCCTTGGGGAACTTTATCAGGAATACGTCCTACAAAGATTGCTATGAAGTGCCTTGAAGATGGAATGGATGAAGCTTCGGCTTTTGACTATATAAAAGAAAATTATCTGGCAAGCGATGAGAAGATAAAGCTTTCTATTGGGATTGCAAAGAGAGAAAAGGAACTGTTATCGAAGGTTGATTACGAGAACGGATACAGTCTATACATAGGAATTCCATTTTGTCCAAGTACCTGTGCGTATTGCTCCTTCACATCTTATCCCCTTGGAGTGTGGAAGGACAAAGTGGATTTGTATCTGGACGCACTTGAGAAAGAGATTGATTTTACTGCGGCTAAATTTTATCACAAGAAGCTTAATTCCATTTATATAGGAGGAGGAACTCCTACCACATTAAATCCGGCGCAGCTTGACAGACTTATCCGCAAGATAAAATGCAGCTTTGATTTAAAAGATTGTCTGGAGTTTACAGTTGAAGCAGGAAGACCGGATTCCATTACAAGGGAAAAATTAGAGGTGCTAAGGAAAAACGGAATCAGCAGAATATCCGTTAACCCTCAGACAATGAAACAGCAGACTCTTGACATAATAGGAAGACATCATTCTGTTGAAGATACAATAAACAGTTTTAAAATGGCAAGAGAGCTGGGCTTTGATAACATTAATATGGACCTTATCATGGGGCTTCCGGAGGAAAACCTTGAGGATGTTAAAAATACAATGGAAATCATCAAAGAGCTTGGTCCTGACAATGTAACTGTTCATTCACTTGCTGTAAAAAGAGCGGCAAGACTCACTGTTTTTAAAGACCGTTATCAGGATATGCAGATGGTAAATACCCAGGAGCATATGGATTTGTGCGAAGAGTATTGCAGACAAATGGGACTTGAACCATATTATCTGTATCGCCAGAAGGGAATGGCAGGCAATATGGAGAACGTGGGATATGCAGCACTAGGCAAGGCTGGTGTATATAATATCTTGATTATGGAGGAAAAACAGACTATAATGGCACTTGGTGCAGGTGCTTCAACAAAGTTTGTGCTTCCTGAACTAAATGCCGATGGAAACAGGAAAATCGACAGAGTAGAAAATGTAAAAGATGTTAAGAATTATCTGGAGCGAATCGATGAGATGATTGCCCGTAAAATAGACAAAATGGAGGAAGTAAAATGGCATTAAGTAAAAAGCCGGTTAACGGAATGAAGGATATTTTACCAGCTGAGATGGAAATTCGTGATTATGTGACAAACGTAATCAAAGAGACATACAGAAGCTTTGGTTTTACTCCTATCGAGACTCCTTGCATGGAGAACATTGCAAACCTTACAAGCAAGCAGGGTGGAGAGAATGAGAAACTTATTTTCAAGGTAATGAAGCGTGGAGAAAAGTTGAATCTCGAGACTGCAAAGGACGAGTCAGATGTTGTTGATTTTGGAATGCGTTATGACCTTACAGTTCCACTTTCACGTTTTTATTCAAACAATGCAAATGACCTTCCTTCACCTTTTAAAGCACTTCAGATGGGAAGTGTATGGAGAGCTGACAGACCACAGAGAGGTCGTTACAGACAGTTTACACAGTGTGATATTGATATTCTCGGTGAACCAAGTAATCTTGCTGAAATCGAGCTTATAACAGCTACAACAACTACAATCGGGAAGCTTGGATTTAAGAATTTTGAAATCAGAATCAATGAGAGAAGAATCTTAAAAGCTATGGCAGCATACTCTGGATTTGCAGAGGAAGATTACGACGGATTGTTCATAACATTGGATAAAATGGATAAAATAGGTGTAGAAGGCGTGGCGGAGGAGCTTTTAAAAGCCGGACACCCACAGGAATCTATCGATAAATATCTTGGACTTTTCAAGCTTCTTGAGGAGAAAAAGGATGTTGCAGAAGGTGTTGCTTTCCTTGCTGAGACACTTGGAGATTTCCTCGAGGAAGAAGTTGTTTCAAATATGACAGAGATTGCAACTGCTGTAAATGCTACAAAGGGTGCAGAATTTACACTTGTTTTTGACCCAACTCTTGTAAGAGGAATGGGATATTATACAGGAACTATTTTTGAAATTTCAATGCCAGAGCTTGGTGCTGCATGCGGTGGCGGTGGAAGATATGACAAGATGATTGGTAAATTCACAGGAAAAGATGTACCAGCATGTGGATTTTCAATTGGTTTTGAGAGAATCATTCTTCTTCTTATGGAGAGTGGTTTCAAGATTCCAGAGAGTCCAAAGAAGGTTGCTTATCTTGTGGAGAAAAAATATCCTGCTAAGAAGCTTGTTGATGTAATGAAACAGGCAAGCGAAGCTCGTAAGAACGGACAGCAGGTACTTGTTGTTCGTATGAATAAGAACAAAAAATTCCAGAAGGAGCAGCTCACAAAAGACGGATATGAAGAGTTTGTGGAGTTCTTTAACAGGGATTAATTATATAGCAAATTAGGAGGAAAAAATGGCAGAATCAATGCAGGGCTTACATAGAAGCCATAGATGTACAGAAGTATCTAATGCCAACATCGGTGAGAAAGTCACTGTTATGGGCTGGGTACAGAAGAGAAGAAATTTAGGAAGTCTGATTTTCGTAGACTTAAGAGATAGAAGCGGAATTTTACAGATTGTATTTGATGAGAACAGTGTTGGAGCAGAAGGCTTTGAAAAAGCGGGAACACTTAGATCTGAGTTTGTAATTGCGGTAGAAGGAACAGTACAGAAGCGTTCTGCAGCAGTAAATGAGAACTTAAAGACAGGTGATATCGAGATTATAGCTACATCACTCAGAATACTTTCAGAGTCACAGACTCCTCCATTCCAGATTGAGGAGAATTCTAAGACAAACGAGGAGACAAGACTTAAGTATCGTTATCTTGATCTTCGCCGTCCTGATATTCAGAGAAATCTTATGCTTAGAAGTAATGTACTAAGAATCATGCGTGACTTTATGGCAAATGAAGGATTTTTAGAGATTGAGACACCAATTCTTTGTAAATCTACTCCAGAGGGAGCAAGAGATTATCTCGTTCCTAGCCGTATTCACAATGGACATTTTTATGCTCTTCCACAGTCGCCACAGATTTTTAAACAGCTTCTTATGGCTTCAGGATATGACAGATATTTCCAGATTGCACGTTGCTTCCGTGATGAGGATTTACGTGCAGACAGACAGCCTGAGTTTACACAGGCTGATATGGAGCTTTCATTCGTTGATGTGGATGATGTAATTGACGTAAATGAGAGACTTTTGAAACATCTTTTCAAAGAGGCTGCTGGAATTGAGGTTCAGATTCCATTCCCACGTATGCCTTGGCAGGAAGCGATGGACCGTTATGGTTCAGACAAACCGGATACACGTTTCGGTATGGAACTTTGCGATGTATCAGACGTTGTAAGGGGATGTGGATTTGGTGTATTTACAGGCGCACTTGAGAATGGTGGAACTGTTCGTGGTCTCTGTGTTGAGGGACAGGGTGCAATGCCTAGAAAGAAAATTGATAAATTGGTTGAATTTGCAAAAGGATATGGAGCAAAGGGACTTGCATATCTTTGCATCAATGAAGATGGAACATACAAATCATCTTTTGCAAAATTCATGACAGAGGATGAGCTTAAAGCATTAGTAGAAAAAATGGGTGGAAAACCGGGAGACTTACTTCTTTTTGCGGCTGACAAGCATAAGATAGTATGGAATGTACTTGGTGCAATCCGTCTCCAGTTAGGAGCAGAGCTTGGTCTTATCGATGAGAACAAGTACAACTTCTTATGGGTTACAGAGTTCCCATTATTCGAGTGGTCAGACGAGGAGAACAGATTCCTTGCTATGCATCATCCATTCACAATGCCTATGGAAGAGGATTGGGATAAGGTTGATGAGGACCAGGGCGCAGTAAGAGCAAAGGCTTACGATATTGTATTAAACGGAACAGAGCTTGGTGGTGGTTCAGTCCGTATTCACCAGGATGACATTCAGGAGAAGATGTTCGAGCTTTTAGGATTTACAAAAGAACGTGCACACGAGCAGTTCGGTTTCCTTCTCGACGCATTCTCATATGGTGTTCCACCACACGCAGGACTTGCATACGGTGTCGACAGAATCTGTATGCATATGCTTCACACAGAAAATATTAAGGATGTAATTGCATTCCCTAAGGTAAAGGATGCATCTGATTTAATGTCAGAGGCCCCTGGAACTGTTGATGAGGCACAGCTTGAAGAACTTGGTATTGCGATTGTTGCAAAGGAAGCATCAGAGGAATAATGAATTTTAAGAAGAATATATTTAATTTTGTTATTGTGGCACTTCTGATTGGAATGTCACTGGTGTCAGTTTTGTTGTATAAAAAAGTAAATAGGCTTGATGCGCAGATATCATATGCCACGGACAACACGGCTGTGATTTTATCTGATGTTGAGACAATGCAAGATGATATCAAGGCGACACTTGAAGAAGAGGCGAGTCTTATTTCTGAATGGAAGATTACGCTTATGTCGGCTAACTTCAAGGAAATGAAATATACTGTAAATATTGAAGTTATTCCAAAAGAGTATACGGAATCTACAGTTACAAAGGTATATTTTGGAACAAATGAGATTAAGCTGTATCTTGATGGGATTAAGTTCGTAGGAGAGGCAACACTTCCTATGGATGAATCTTATGCTGGTAATGTGACATTCTTGTTTGAAGATGGAAATAAGAGAAATACTGAAGTTTTACATGATTATGAGGGGGTTACAAAGCTTTTTGATAATGTTGTTTCAGGTGTATTAAGTGAGGAGCCAACATTAGAAGATAGTAATCTTGTAATAGACAGTTCTGTTGATTTGTCAGTTATAGATAATGATTATTTTGAGTTTTCAAAATATGAGCTTGTTTTAGAAGACAATGGTAGTGTTGTAAGAACTTATGATGTATATGATCTTCTCACAAAGAGTGATGAAGGAGCAACACAGCAGGGGGATTCTGAAAAACATACAAATAAAAATTCTAATGATGATACAGAGCAAAAGGAAAAGGATGCTCCAAATCAGATAGAAGGTACTGTTCAAATTGAAGACAGTGTTCCAATTGTAGGCAATGATAAAGTTCGAATTTATCTGAGAATAAAGTCTGAGCAGGGCTTTGTATTTACTTATGATTTGTTTGGAAAAACTGTAAATGAAGATGCATCAGGTTTTGTTGAGGATGAAGTGGATGACGATGATTCCACAGATGATTCTGATAAGGACAGCATTGTTGGCAGATATACAGTAATTGATTCAAAAGAAAATGAATATGTAGTAAAATAAAAAAGAAGGCTTAGCCTTCTTTTTTTGATTTTGGAAGAGTGAAAATGAATTCAGTTCCGACCCCTTCCGTGCTTATTACATTTATGTTTTCATTATGTGCATTTACAATTTCTTTTACAATAGATAGCCCAAGTCCGCTTCCTCGTTTATCTTTTCCACGAGAGATGTCCGTCTTGTAGAAACGATCCCATATTTTTGGAAGACTATCTTTGGGAATACCGATTCCACTATCTTTAACGGAGATAAGAATTTTCTCGTTTTTAATATTTGTCTCAATCTTAATGCTTGAATCATTTTTAGAAAACTTAACAGCATTGTCAATCAGATTATAAAGAATCTGTTGCACCTTTGTCATATCCGCACGAACAAAAAGTTCCTTACCTGTAAGAAGCAGGTCGAAGGTAATATTTTTTTCAGAGCACTTTCCTTCAAAAGTCAGTATTGTCATACGAATCATATTATTTATGTCAAAATCGGCGATGTCAAGTCGTATGCCATGGTGTCCGTATTTATTTAAATCAATCAGACTCTGAGTAAGCTTGTTTAGTCTTTCTGTTTCAAAAAGAATAATTCCAAGATATTTATCCTGCATCTCTACCGGTATTGTTCCGTCTTTCATTGCTTCGACATATCCCTTGATGGAGGTAAGTGGTGAGCGAAAATCATGAGATACATTTGATACAAATTTACGCTGGTCCTCCTCAAGAGTATTTAACTCAGTAGACATATAGTTTAAGGTTTTCGCAAGGTAGCCGATTTCATCGTTGGAATAGAGCTCAATTTTACTGGAAAAGTTTCCATTTGCATATTCTTTGGCAACATTAGTAATTTTCTTTAATGGTCTGATTACCGTAAAAATTACAAAAATGAATATTGAAACACCAATTAAATAAACAAAGCCCACAGTATAAAATGATACATTCATTATGTTGTTGATATTATTAGTGAGTTTGCTTACAGGTTTGTGTATAACTATGTATCCACGGGTTTGATAGTAAACATTTATTGGAGAAAAAACGGATATGGTTTCTTCATTAAAGTTATTATAAAAATTTCCTATTGTGTAATAGCTGCTGCCAAAATCTGTAACATCAAATCCTTCTATTGACAATGCTTTTTTATCTTTATTGCTTTTATTGGTGTTAGTATAAACAGAGGCATCTGAAGCCTTTAACAAAATCTCGCCTCTTGGATTGATAACCCAGATATCTGCTTCTAGATAATCAGATATTAGTTCCATATGATCTTGAAAATCATGAGCAGAAAAGTCTGAGTTAAAGTAGTCAGAGGCGTATTCTGACGCAATCAATGTACATTCGCGATACAGAGCTGATGCTTCATCGTCAATAACATGGTTTCGGGTCAAATTTTGAGAAAAAGTACAGACAATGATAAATGAAACCATTCCAAATGCGAGATAACAAATTAATAACTTCAGAGAGATAGTTTTTTTCATTGTGATACCTCAAATTTATATCCAATTCCCCAGACAGTGGAAATGCTCCACTCGGGTTTGTCTTTAATCTTTTCACGAATTCTTTTTACGTGAACATCAACTGTACGTGTGTCTCCAATATATTCATATCCCCAAATATGGTCTAGTAGCTGTTCTCTGGTGAATACCTGATTTGGTGAGGACGCCAGAAAATATAATAGCTCTAATTCCTTTGGAGGCATGTCTACCTGATGCCCTTCATAGGTAACAGAGTAATTTGATAAATTTACA
Source organism: Agathobacter sp. (assembly GCA_045123895.1). Lineage (GTDB taxonomy): Bacteria > Bacillota > Clostridia > Lachnospirales > Lachnospiraceae > Roseburia. The sequence goes on along the minus strand of JBGVKW010000042.1, from coordinate 25,857 downwards.
GATAAATCTGTATAGTTGACGCATTTTATATCTGAAGTAATAACTGGTTCTGGTTTTGCAGGCTGGAATCTTCTAAGAACAGCCTTAACGCGTGCTACAAGTTCTTTTGAGTCAAAGGGTTTCAAGATGTAATCGTCAGCACCAAGCTCAAGTCCTAAAACCTTGTCGAATATTTCACCCTTGGCTGAAAGCATGATGATAGGAACATTTGATTTGGTTCTTATCTCACGGCAAACCTGATATCCATCAATACCAGGAAGCATTAAATCGAGAAGAATCAGATTTGGCGCATACGCGTCAAAAGCAAGTAATGCTTCCTCTCCCCCATTAACGATTTTTGTATCATAACATTCCTTGGTCAGATACAGTGATATAAGTTCTGCAATATTGTTGTCATCGTCAACAATAAGAATTTTTTGTTTTGTTGCCATTTTCATTCTCCTAATTAATTATTTAAACTCGGCTATTGTAACCCCTGCATCGCCTTCGCCGAATTCAGCAAGACGATATGATTTGATGGTAGACATTCGCTTTAAATGGTTGTGAACCGCTTTTCTAAGTGCGCCGGTTCCCTTTCCATGAACAATTCGCACTGATGACAGATGAGCGATATATGCATCGTCTAGGTATTTATCCAAAAGTGCGATTGCTTCATCAGATGTTTTTCCAATAAGGTTAATCTCAGATGAAACAGACATTGACTTGTTCATCTTGATTTTGCCTGTGTTTCCCTTGAATTTTTTTGCTGGTGATGCTTCTTCCTCAAGCAAAACAAGATCGTTAATGTTTACAAGTGAACGAAGAATTCCCATCTGTACGTATAAATCACCTTTTGCATTAGGAAGAGTGTGAACTGTTCCTTTCATATTTAATGAAATAACCAGAACACTGTCACCTAGTCTAAGCTTTTTAGGTGCTTTATGATTCTTCGTCTGACTTGCTTTTTTCATGCTTGAAAGTTGCTTTTCTTTTGCTGACATCTGGTCACGAAGATTGCTTCGCTCTTTTTCCATTTGGCTCATAGGAGCCTGCCCCTGTCCGTATTTATTGAAATTGCGGATTGTTTTGTCAGCAAGGTCTTTTGCTTCTTTGAGAATCTTGTGAGCTTCCTCGTTGGCTTCACGAATAATTTTATCTTTACTCTGGTCAATTCGCTTATTCTTATCCTCAAGTTTTTTCTTGAGCTGTTCAACCTGAGCCTTGTAATTATTGATTTCAATTTGTTCTTTTTCTATAGTCTGTCGAGAGGCTTCAAGATTGGCAAGAAGGTCTTCGAAATCTACATCTTTTTCTGAAATTCTGTTTCTTGCATCATCAATTATCTCTGTTGGTAAACCAAGTTTGGAAGAAATAGCGAAAGCATTACTCTTTCCTGGAATACCGATTAATAAGCGATAGGTTGGGCTGAGCGTTTCGACATTAAATTCACAGCAGGCATTTTCCACACCTTCAGTTGAAAGTGCGTAAACCTTAAGTTCACTGTAATGTGTTGTTGCCATTGTGACTGCACCATACAGATGAAGCTTACTTAAAATGGATATAGCAAGGGCTGCACCTTCTGTTGGGTCGGTTCCGGAGCAAAGCTCATCAAAAAGGCAAAGACTCTTACTGTCTGCCTTTTTTAGAATCTTTACAATGTTGGTCATGTGAGAGGAGAAGGTACTAAGACTTTGCTCAATACTTTGTTCATCTCCAATGTCTGCAAATATTTCTTCAAAAACAGAAAGCTGTGATCTGTCCGCTGCCGGAATATGAAGTCCTGCCTGACCCATTATTGATAAAAGTCCAACGGTCTTAAGTGAAACTGTTTTTCCACCTGTGTTTGGGCCTGTGATAATAAGCTGTTTAAAATCTTCTCCAAGTCTTACATCAATTGGAACAACTTTTTTTGCGTCGAGCAAAGGATGACGTCCTTTTCTGATGTTAATATGACCCTCTGTATTAAATACAGGTGCAACACCATTGTAGGATTTGGCAAGAGCTGCTTTTGCAAAAATAAAATCAAGCTCTGAGAGTATAGTATAGTCATGCAAAATAGCGGTTTCATTAAGAGCAACCTCTTCGCTTAGTCTGGCAAGAATTACATTAATTTCATCCTGCTCCTTTATAAAGAGTTCCTTTAGCTCATTGTTTAGATTTACGACAGCTATTGGCTCAATGAAAACAGTGGAGCCACTAGAAGACTGGTCGTGCATCATTCCGGGTACCTGTGATTTTGAATCAGCCTTTACAGGGAGGCAGTAGCGACCGTCTCGCATTGTAACAACTGCATCCTGCAGATATGAACGAGTTGTTGTATTGTTCATAATTTTTGCAATCTGGGCGTGAATTCTGTCGTTCATTCCACGGATAGATTTTCTGATTTTAAAAAGCTCGGAACTTGCATCGTCTGCGATTTCTTCCTCAGAGAGTATGCAACGTTTAATCTCATTGTGGAGATTGGTAAGAGGCTCAATCTCATTAAAAAAACCGGTTAGCGAATCTATGTTGTCTTCATCAGAAGCTGTACGCCCATATGCTTTTGTGCGTTTTGCAACCTCAAGTAAACCGGCTATCTTTAAAAGCTCAGTTGTGTTAAGAGAGCCACCGATAGAAAGTCTTTTAAGGGATGCGTGTACATTGTTTACTCCCACAAAAGAGAGGTTGCCGTGTCTGTACAGCCGGCTGAGTGCATCTGATGTTGTCTTCTGCAATTGATTGATTTCATCTATGTTAGTAATTGGTTCAAGTGTAAGACACCTGTCCTTTGTTTCCTGACAGGCAGCATATTCACTAAGCATCTGTAATATTTTGTTATATTCGAGTGTTTTATATACTTTATTATTCATTTTCCTAATATCCTTCCTTAAACCATTATAGCGAATATAGAGCTGATAGCAAAGGTAAAAATGGTTGCAAGGGGCTAAGTTTGTGAATATAATATATACGTACGTAAATTTACAAGAACGAGGACCCAAATGGAAGATTTTATCCGTGAAAAAATAAAAGATAAACCACTAAATAAAAAAAAGATTGCCATCAAGCTTGCTATTTCGGCTGCATGTGGTCTGGTATTTGCTCTGACATCTGTTATAGTATTTGCAATTGCCCTGCCGCGTATAACAGATTCGGCGGACAAAGAACTGGTGGCGGTCTCATCTGAAAGTGAATCTGAAACACTGCAGTTGGAGACAGAGGTTGAAGTAAATCTACCAGTAGATGTCAACTACAATTTTAGTGTTGGGGATTATCAGCGAATTCAAAACGAGATTTATTCAATTGGTTCAAGTGCAAGCAAGTCCATTGTAAATATCACATCGGTTACGGGAGCTACAGATATATTTAATAATTCATATGAAACAGAAGGTCAGGGTGTTGGACTTATCGTAGGAGACAATGGTAAACAGCTGCTTATTCTTACAGAGAAAAGTTTTATAGAGAGTGCAGATAGATTAAGTGTTACATTTGCGAATGATACTATTGTTGATGCTGTTGCTGTAAAATACGACAGTATTTCAGGCATCGCAATTGTTTCTGTGGACAAATCCCTTCTTGATGATAATACAAAATCGCAGATTGTTGTAGCAAAGCTTAGCACGGCAAGCTCAATGTCGCGTGGTTCGCTTGTTATTGCATTACAGAAAAACTATTCAATATTTTCGGGAACAGTTACATCTACAAGCAATGAGGTGTCAGCCTGCGATAATAACTATTCAGTGATTACTACTGATATAGCCGGGGCTAAGAAAGAGAGTGGAATACTGATTAATTTATCGGGAGAGGTTGTAGGATTTGAATTAAAGGGTCTTGTGTCTAGTGATGATACAATTGTTGCAGTTGCTGTTTCAGATTTGATTCCTATTATCAATATGCTTGAAAACGGGTTAGATATACCATATCTGGGCACTACAATTACAACTGTTACTGATAAAATTGCAAACAGATATAATATACCAAAAGGTGTTTATATAAAAGAGGTAGTCATGGATTCTCCAGCTTTTGAAGCTGGTATTCAAAGTGGAGATGTTGTTACAGAGATAAATAATAAGAAAGTTTCTTCTGTTACGGCATATAATGAGGTTCTTCTGCAACTTAAACCGGGAGAAACTTATGATATCAGTATTAAGCGAAAAGGAAGTAATGGCTACACAGAAATCACATGCCAGGTTAAAATTGGCGTGTTGAATTAGGAGGAATTATGAAATATATTTCAACTCTCCGAGAGGGAGAGCGCATAAGTGAAGTTTTTTTATGCAAATCAAAACAGACAGCTATGACAAAAAATGGAAAGCCATATGACAATGTGGTTTTACAGGATAAAACTGGAACCCTGGATGCAAAAATCTGGGATGTGGGTTCTGTGGGAATAGAAGAGTTCGAGGCGATGGATTACGTTGCCATTACAGGAGATATTACAAGTTTTCAGGGAAATCTTCAGTGTTCAATAAAGAGAGCCAGAAAAGTCGGTGAGGGAGAATATGATCCAAAGGATTATCTTCCTGTTAGTGAGAGAGATGTTGATGAGATGTATCAGGAAGTGATGGGACTTGTTTCCTCAGTTGAAAATCCATATCTTAGTCAGCTGCTTCACAGATTTTTCGATGATAAGGATTTTGAAAAAAGATTTAAATTTCATTCAGCAGCAAAAAGTGTTCATCACGGATTTGTAGGTGGACTTTTGGAGCATTCATTATCAGTTGCTAAAAACTGTGACTTCTTTTCAAAACAATATCCTGTTTTAAACAGAGATTTACTTATTACATCAGCGCTTTTTCATGATATAGGAAAATTAAAAGAGCTTTCAACTTTTCCGGAGAATGACTATACAGACGCTGGTCAGCTCCTTGGCCATATCATGATTGGAGCTGAGTGGATTGGAGAGGAAATCAGAAATATTGATGGGTTCCCAGTAGTACTTGCCAATGAATTAAAGCATTGTATTCTTGCTCACCACGGCGAGCTTGAGTATGGTTCACCAAAGAAACCTGCTCTTATCGAGGCACTTGCTCTTAGCTTTGCCGACAACATCGATGCCAAGATGGAGACTTTCAAAGAACTTTTGGTAAATGTTCCGGAGAACAACCTTGAGTGGCAGGGATACAATAGATTCATGGAGACAAATTACCGTAAAACAAGTATATAAACTATAGTTGTATACATACAAATGTAAAGTACATGCAGATGTAAAGAGGAAGAGAACTTTGCAAAAAAATGATTTATTCGAAATTGAGATAACTGACATGGGCATTGATGGGGAAGGAATTGGGCATTATGATGGAATGACCTTTTTCATCAAGGATGCAGTGATTGGTGATGTCATCGTTGCCCGTGCCATGAAATTAAAAAAGAATTACGGATACGCAAGAGTGGAAGAGATAAAGAACCCTTCCACTTTTCGCGTTGAGCCAAAATGTGATCTTCACAGAAAATGCGGAGGTTGTCAGATTCAGGCTCTCTCATACGAAAAACAGCTTGAGTTCAAAAATGATAAAGTAAGAAATAATATCATTAGAATCGGCGGATTTTCACCAGAAGATATTGACGGTAAAATGCTTCCACCAGTTGGAATGGACCAGCCTTTCAGATACAGAAACAAGGCGCAGTTTCCTATTGGTAAAGACAAAGAGGGTAAAATTATATCTGGATTTTATGCTTCAAGGAGTCACAATATTATCCCCGTTGATGATTGTCTTCTTGGAGTTCCTGTCAATAGAGAGATTCTTGATATTGTAAAAAAATGGATGGAGGACTGTAATGTTGCTCCTTATGATGAGGTAAATCACAGGGGAATCATAAGACATGTTCTCATAAGATATGGTTTTACCTCAAAGCAGATAATGGTATGTCTGGTTGTTAATACAAAGAAATTAATAAGTACAGATATTCTTTGTGAGGCTTTGTCAAAAATAGAGGGAATGACTTCTATTTCTTATAATGTTAATACTGAAAAGACAAATGTTATTCTTGGAAAACAGACTGTTTCAATATGGGGACAGTCATATATAGAGGATACTATTCATCTTTTGTCGTGTCCGGATTTTTCTCCTACTGGAACTGGAATCACCTATCAGATTTCACCCCAGTCATTTTATCAGGTTAATCCAATTCAGACAGAAAAGCTTTACAGTACAGCTCTTGATTTTGCAGGACTTACCGGTAACGAATCGGTTTGGGATTTGTATTGTGGAATTGGTACGATTTCGCTTTTTCTTTCACAGAAGGCAAAGAAAGTATACGGTGTAGAGATTGTTCCGCAGGCAATTGAAGATGCAAGGAATAATGCAAAAATAAATGGTATTACAAATGCACAATTTTTTGTAGGAAAAGCCGAAGAGGTACTCCCGGAATTTTATGAGAATGCTTCAAAAAGAGTTGGCAAAAATGATAAAGCTACTGTTGAAGAAGATATGCTTCGCCCAGATGTAATCGTGGTTGACCCTCCAAGGAAAGGCTGTGATGAAGCCTGTCTCGACACCATGGTGAAGATGAGTCCACAGAGAATTGTATATGTAAGCTGTGATTCTGCAACGCTGGCAAGGGATTTGAAATTCCTGTGTGGGAATGGATATGAAATCGGGAAGATACAGGCATTTGATCAGTTTTGTCATACCGGGCATGTGGAGACGGTTGTTCTCTTGTCCCAACGAAAAGCGGATGATTATGTTGAGGTGGAATTGGAGTTGGACGAGCTGGATGTGACTTCAGCGGAAAGTAAGGCGACTTATGTAGAGATTAAGGATTATGTGTTTAAGACACATGGGTTGAAGGTTTCGAATCTGTATATTTCACAGGTAAAAAGAAAATGTGGAATAGAGGTTGGGGAAAACTATAACTTGCCTAAGTCGGAGGATAGCAGACAGCCTCAGTGTCCAGAGGAAAAGGAAAAAGCTATTAGGGATGCGTTGGAGCATTTTGGAATGGCGTAGAGAGGTGCAAACTATTTATATTATCCTGTTTACGAGTGGAATTGGTTGGTGCATGGGATTTATTAATGAGAAAAAGATAGGTGGTTCCATCCTACCAAACTGGTTCATACATGCGGTATCGAATGTATTTTCTGGCATTTGCTCTGCGTTTTTGCTTTTTTGACAGATTATTTTAGATTTTGTCACCTGTATCAGAGGGAATCCCCAAAAGAGAAATGGAAAGAAAAAGGCACTGTATCGTTCTAAAAAACAGGATAAATGTGCCATAAATCCGGCGATGCAACCTATAGTTTACATTAAGAAACTATGTGATGGTGGTCTTTAGAACAGCTAACAGGTATCATTGAAACGAACAAAATTTTCAGATTGGAGGACTCGCTATGACATTAGGCGACAAATTATCAAAATTACGAAAAGAAAATAATTATACGCAGGAACAGCTTGCAGATGTTCTTGGCGTATCAAGACAAGCCATCAGTAAATGGGAAAGTAATATTACATATCCCGAAACAGAAAAGCTGATACGGATAAGTAAATTGTTTAACTGCTCTCTTGATTATCTTCTCAAAGATGCGGAAGAAACGATTTATAAACCTCAATCAGATACAGATACTCTATTTCTCAGGAAGAGAATCCGTGAAAGAAAAAGTGAAAAAACTGTTTTGGGTATGCCTTTGTGGCATATCGGAAGAAATGCAAGAGGTTTTATTGCCGTTGGATTAAATGCCCGTGGAGTTATTGCAGTTGGCTTAAAGGCAAGAGGAATTGTATCGCTTGGTATGCTATCCTTTGGAGTGCTATCGCTTGGTATGCTTTCTTTTGGCTTGCTTTCACTCGGTATGTTTGCTCTCGGTCTTTTGTCCGCTGGTTGTTTTTCCATTGGCGTATTTGCAACCGGTGCAATTAGTTTAGGTATCATTTCTCTCGGCGCAATCGCTATCGGTGATTTTTCTGTCGGAGCATTATCTATTGGTAAATATTTTGCACTCGGTGATAATGCAAGAGCTATGATTGCGTTAGGAGATACCGAAGCCGCAGGAAGCGTTTTTCAAAAAATTGGCGAGCTTTCCGCACAGGATATTACTGCCGTAAAGCAATCGCTCGATACGGTTGTTCCGACTTACCTCTCATGGGCGAAAGAAATAATCAAGCTGTTTTTATGAGGTTTTATATGCTGTTAAATACTTTTAATACTGTGTTTTCGGCTACATACAGGAGGAACTTGCCGACATATTTGGAGTGTATAAGTGTTCTACCAACGGTAGATAGACAATTTTCTCCTTTCATATCATGCGTTCTACCAGCAGTCGATAGACATTTTTACAGAAACGATTATAATGAAGGCAATAAACAATAAATGAGAAGGAGACCGAAGTAAAATGAATCAAGAAAAAACAGGTGCTTTTATTGCCCAATTAAGAAAAGAAAGCAATATGACGCAAGTTCAGTTGGCAGATGAATTAGGAGTAACCAATAAAGCTATTTCAAAATGGGAAAATGGTAAGTCATTGCCGGATGTGAAATTGTTTCAACCAATATGTAAGTTGTTTCACATTAGTGTCAATGAATTATTGGCAGGAGAACATATACAACAAGAAGAAATACAATATAAAACCGAACATATGTTATTGGAATATGTTTTATTAACAAAGAACATATGGAAATTGAGTTTAATTTCATTTCTTTTAATTGGGATAGGTTCATTGATTTGCTTCTTACCGTTTATGGTCAATAGAACAGACACAGTAATTCGTATTTTCGGTTGCAGTATAGGAGCTATTATTATTCTTTTTGGAGTCTATATGAATTTTATTGTTAAAATATATATGAATACAAATAGAGTGTATAATTATATGAATGAAAAATTCGGGCATATGAAGCTGTTTATTTCAGGCATTATTATGGAACTCGTAAGTATAAATATGTTCAGCTTTATGTCTCTGGGATACGAGGGAAAGGGTGTTAATGCTATATTAGGAACAATTGCATTTGTGCTATGCTTTGTTGGTACAAATCTAATTATAATGGCTTGTAATATAAAAAATAATCGTAATGCAAAATAGAATCATTATGAAAAATAATCAAGCTGTTTTTATAAGGCTTGTCTCTGTTCGAAAGTAGAACAAGCGAATAAATTATACGAAGGAAAGTATGGATAAAAAGAAAATAATGGCATTTGAACCTTGGTTTTTTATTTTTTTCGGCTTGTTCCATATGCACAGGATATGGGGATTGATTGACAGAAATTCCTACGCTGAATTCTGGACAGGCGTGTTACATAATAAAGGATTGTTTTATTTTGTGCTGATGGGAATATTAGCAATACTGTGCGTTTTGGGTATTATTACTTTTTGTAAAAACCGGCATTGCAACTACTGGTGGAGATGGATATATGTCTTTGGCGGTATCTATGTGTTGTTTGATTTGTTCGCTATTGCTGTCGGATTGGACTTTTGGAATAAACTTTTATTGTGGATGTTTGATGTACAATCACCGTACTGGAATGTAATATGGTCTTTCTTTATTTTGCTTGGTGGATTTGTATTTGCATTGGGAATATACTTATTAATACAAAGAAAGAGATGAAAAACGAGCTGTTTTTATATGGTTTTAAGTGCTGTCAAATACTTTTGACACCGTGTTTTCAGCAAAGTAAAACAGGTTTGATAGACAAAAAAAGAAAAAGTGATTATTCTCGAAGCAGGTAGGGAGAACAAATCACTTGTGAAGGAGAAATATTTATGGAGCTGAACGCACAAATAAAAAAGTATCGAACAGAGCTTAATCTGTCCCAAGAGGAATTGGCGGAGAAGGTCTATGTGACAAGGCAGACGGTTTCAAATTGGGAGAATGAGAAAAGCTATCCGGATATCCACAGCCTGTTGCTTCTCAGTTCATTGTTCAATGTATCTCTCGACCAACTAATTAAAGGAGATGTTGAGACAATGAAAGAAATTATCAACGAGCAGGAGGTTAAGAAGTTTAATTATTACGGAAACATTTTCAGTATTCATTTTTTTATTTTGATTATCACAGCGGCACCGCTATTCTTTTGGTTAGAACGATATGCGTTCATACCTTTCGGGGTGTTGTTTGCAATTACAATGTTTTGGGCATTGAAAGTTGAAAAAATCAAGAAAGAAAATGATATTCAGACTTACAAGGAGATAGTTGCATTTACAGAGGGAAAGAAACTGGATGAACTCCACAAAGCAGTGGAAGTAGGAAAGCGTCCATACCAAAATGTATTGAAGGTTATCATCAGTGCTGTTGTTACGGCGACAGTTTGCTTTTTGATTGGACTGTTAATGCACATATTTTTGAATTGAGTGAATTGTTTTGGTTTTAAGCAGTAATAGTGAAATTTACATTAAAATCAGCGATTCCACGCATATTCTCCGTTTGAGGTGTGTGTTTTTGCTTTAGAAAGCATTAAAATGCAGGGGAAAAACACATTGGAGGTAAAGTTATGAACCAACTGAAAATCGGCAAATTTATTGCCCAGAAAAGAAAAGAGAAAAACCTGACCCAAGAGCAGCTTGCGGAAATACTCGGCGTGTCCAATAAAACCGTATAAAAATGGGAATGCGGAAAGTGTATGCCTGACTACGGCATTATAAAACCATTGTGCCAAGAGCTTGGCATTACCGTATCTGAGCTTATAGACGGCGAGGTTAAGGCTGACAGCAGTATTCGGGTGTTTGACGAAGAACAAATACTTGATATGCTCGGGCGGATACAGCAGCTTGAAAAACAGAGAATGTCAATTCTCGGTATCCTGCTGATTGTAATGGGAATTGCTTTGTTTGCATTTTCTCAGTTGCTAGGCGGAACGGATTTCAGAGATTTTCTGTCCGGTTTGATGATGGGAATTTCTGTCGGAGAAATGCTCGCCGGAGTATATATCATAGGTCGATCCTTCGCAAAACAGTAGAAAATCATGATTGCTACGCTAAGTAGCATAAATGTAATCGGTTGTTTCTTGTGGAATTCCTGCGAAATCGCTATGATGAGCCTGCAAATTTCAAACAAGGAGGACTCAAATATGAGTTTAGGAGAAAAAATCAGAGAACAGAGAAAACAGGCAGGTCTTTCACAAGAACAGCTTGCTGTAAAGTTAAATGTGTCCAGACAGGCAATTACCAAATGGGAAACGGACAAAGGAATTCCCGATGTTGCCAACCTGATAGCAATTAGTGATGAATTTGGGTTGAGTTTGGACGAGCTGATTAAGGGAAATGTTGCTGTAAAAAGGAAAATCATTGCCGATAGCTCCGCTAAGAAATGGCACATACTGGTTATCGTGTACTTATTGGCTATCGTGGCCTATATCGCCTATTTTGCTGTCTGCCACAGGATTTTGATGATCGGATTTCTGGTCGCCACGTTGTTTATGCTGTTCTTTGAACTGCGGATTTTCATTAAAGAGAGAATATATCGACAGGGCAAAAACGACAAGACAGAGTAAAAATGGAGGGACAAAATAGCACGATGAAAGCCACAAAGATTATAAGTATACTCATTGGCGGCATACTGGGAGCAATTTGTGCAGGCATCACGGCATATTTTTGGGAAGTCCATTTGCTTCGGCTGCTGTAGGATTTGTATGGTATTTCGCTGGTTACTATATTGGAAAATGTATCGGTAAAGCCAGAGAAAAATCAAAAGGAAAAAGGGAAAAAGTAACTGAATAACCTATATTTCGGCTTTGTCACGCAGAGTAACAGCGTTGTCATAGATAGTTTATTGCATTTGATGACGTTTCAGATTACATTGGGTTCATCAAAACAATCAAGGAGGTCATCACAATGACATTAGGTAAAAAATTAAAAGAAGCAAGAAAACAGGCAGGGCTTTCCCAAGAACAGTTATCTGAGAAATTGGGCGTTTCCCGTTCTGCGGTTGCAAAATGGGAAACGGATAACGGTATTCCCGATGTAGATAATCTGAAAATTCTTTCCAAATTACTGAATATAAGCATTGATTATCTGCTCGACAACGGCGAAGCAATTGACGAATTGGTTATGCGTGAACCGTATAACTTATCGGAATACGGAAAGGGCGGTAAGGGTAAACGGAAAGACCGTGCTGTGTTGGATAAGTTCCCTAACGCAGAAATCCACACCCTTATCGGAGAGCAAAAACTGACAAAGGGTGAAAAAGTTATTGACAATGTGCTTGGTATCTTCACCGATGCTCCGTTCGGGATTCCCGGACTAATCAACTCGGTAAAAAACACGGATAAACAGTTTTATTTGGTGGAAAAAGACGGCAAGCAGTTTTTTGTTACCGTGACGGATGAGTTTATTGAAACCCGTCAGCTTGCCAAGCGTATGAACAGCAAAAAAATTGAAATCGGGAATTGGAGATTTACTAAATGTGAATATGAAGTCAAATAGATGCGATTGAAAAGGAATGAATAACGAAAAACTCTTGGGAGGTATATTGTGAGATGATACACAGAGATATAATGTCGCCGCAAAAAACAATACTTGTTTTATTCTTAGTTGTACTCGTGGGTGTTTTTTTTGTATTGGATATTCTTCCAAAGGGTATTGCACAGGGATTTGCTTGCGTGGGAATAAAACTGGATTCCAGTGATTTGGGAACAAAATATGGGATGGGCATAACCGTTAGACTGCTCGGGTTGGCTTTGCTCCTTCCGATTCTATCTCAGCTAAGCGATATGCGGATATTCACATATAGAATTGATAAAACCTGCTTTGCCCTCAGTTGGCTGTTCTTTGTCTATATTGCTGCCAATTTAGAAATTGGCAGCGTGGCTCATGCAACTCCACGGTTGCTTCTGTTGATGGTTTTAGAGTGTATTGCCATCGGTTTTTATGAGGAGATACTCTTTCGGGGTGTGCTGCTGCGGCAATACATAGAACTCTTTGGGAATAGTCATAGAAGAATCATCTGGGCTGTTTTTGCGTCAAGCCTCATGTTTTCGTTGACACACATGATGAATTTTCGAACGGGAGTTAGCACCGTGGCAGTATTGTCGCAGGTAGGCTATACTTTTATTATGGGAGTTGCCTTCTCGGCACTGCTGATTAGAACGAATTGGAACCTTCTGTGGTGCGGCATTCTTCATAGTATATATGACATGGTGGGCGGCTTTGGTGATTTTTATGTTCGGCAAGCGACAACTGAAGCGATAGCGAGCAATAACACCCCAAGCGCAGGCGCATACCTAATGAATCTCTGCCTTTTTATTCCCTTGCTGTTGTATGCAGTTTTTCTGCTGCGAAAAGATGTAAGTCATTAACAACCGAAAACATAAAAAGTAAGACTTTATCACACAGAGAAACGTCATGCTTGCTAGAGATTAGTTCGTTCTATTTTGGTAAATTATCATATTGTGAGTTATAAATTGGAAGCATTTCAATCAGCTCACCATGTCGTTGCTATTTTGTGTTATGCTATGTTATAGAATTTTCTTTCCCTTATTTTTTCCCTTATCAGAGTTCGTAAACTCATATGGAAAGATATAAAACAAGGGAAAGCCTAAGGGAAAGCTCACCTGCGGCAAATATAGTGTTTTCAAGGGCTTATGAGGAATTTAATGATAAAATATAACAGTTATTAAATCCCTTAAAACAGGTGAATTCTCAATTCCAGTTTGTTGAGCTAGTAAATTCATATTTTTCACTCTACGGAGCGTAGAAACCGCATAAATTCACCATATTCTACGTTTCGTGGGTGTAAAGTGGAGATATTTTGTATGATAATCAAACCAGGAAGGAGGGAAAACAAATGGACCAAATAAAGATTGGAAAATTTATCGCTGATGAAAGAAAGAGAAAAGGATATACCCAAAAACAACTCTCTGAAAAATTAGATATCAGTGATAAGACAATTTCTAAATGGGAACGAGGAAATGGTTTTCCAGAAGTATCATTATTGTTGCCTTTGTGTAATGAATTAGAGATAACAGTAAATGAGCTTTTATCTGGGGAAAGAGTATCAGAAGATGATTATCGTAAGAAAGCGGAGGAAAATATGGTGAATTTAGTAAAAGAAGCACAGGAAAGTAAAAAGAAAATTATATTATCAACTATGGTGGCTGGGTTATCAGTTGTTGCTGCTGTACCTTTAGTTATGGTTGCAGGGATGTTAGAAATGGAGACCTGGTTACAAATTTTGTTAATTGTGATAAGCTTGACGATTATTGGAATGGGTGTATCAATTGCTTGTATTCTTGACAGAGAAGCAGGAGCATTTGAATGTCCTGAATGCAATAATAGATTTGTTCCTGATATGAAGTCCTATGTTATGGGATTGCACACAATTACAAAGCGTAAATTAGTATGTCCTCATTGTGGGGCTCATAGGTATTGCAAAAAAGTGCTTACAAAGTAAATTTTTATCTATGTAATGAGATAGACAACTTTCAGGTTGTACCGCACTTTAATTTAATAATGAACACCAAAAGGTGGCATGGAAAATCAAAACCATGACCGCCTTTTTTGGTGCAAAAAATCAAGAAAAAGGAGAATGAAATCATGTTACAGAATAACGAAAAAACAGCAGAGGTATTAAAGGCAGAGAAGATTGTGGAGCAGGCTAAGGCAAGACTTGCAGAAGCTAAGAGAAAGGCAAGTCAGCAGAAGCGAAAAGAGGAAAATCAGCATAAGTACATGATGGGCGGTATTGTTCATAAATATTTCCCAGAGTGCTACCAGTTTGACGAGCAGGAGCTGAACAGAATTATTGCTTCGGGGATGAAGTCGGAGCAGTGCCAGCGCATTATTGAAATCGTGAAAAGGGAAAATGCTGAAAAGCGAGTAAATGCAGTTGCAAAAGCCGAAAGTGAGGTGGCAGGGGATGAGGGTACTGGCAAGAGCGAAAATGCCTAAAACCAGTCAACGAGATTTTCTCGTTGCGCACAGATATACCATCTGCGATGGTATGTGCGCTCTCCGAGGGGTCTTGCAGACAGCCATTGCCTGCCGAGGGCAGTCAAAAGGGAACACTGCGTTTTCCCTTCGGTGCAGAGGACGCACCTACCCATTTGCATACTTTGCGTTCAGTGAAGCTCCAAAAAGCGGAGCTGCACTGCCCACAAAGTCAGCCGATACCGCACAATTCACAGTATCGGTCAGCCACAGCCTTTGCAGGAGAGTGAGGTGTTGCTATGGCTGTTAAAAACCTAAGTACCCGAGTTGCAATTATAGGGAGAGGTGCAAAGTGCAGAGGTGGCTCATCCGCAGTTGATAGGTCAGCATATATCAGCCGTACCACAATGTACTCTGAATATGACGGAACAACCTACTACCCGAAATATAGTGAGGATTTGGTGCATAATGAGGTTATGCTACCAGTTAATGCTCCAGCAGAATATTTAGACCCGTCGGTGCTATGGAACTCCGTTGAAATGAAAGAGAGCAAATCTGCCAAGGCACAGCTTGCAAGGTCATATAAAATCAGTCTGCCGAATGAGTGGAGTTATGAGCTTGCCATAGAGGTAATGAGGGATTATGTGAAAAGAAACTTTGTGGATGACGGAATGTGCGCACAGTTTGCCATTCATGACTCCGAAAATCCGAATACGCACCAGCGTAATCTTCATTGTCATATCATGCTTACCATGCGTCCGATTTTGGAAGATGGTTCATGGGGAGATAAGCAGAAAAAAATTTATGTACTGGACGCAGACGGAAACAAGATAAGAAAAAAGAATGGGCAATATAAATGCACCACGCAGGATGTCACTGGATGGAACAGCAGGGAGAATGCGAAGAAGTGGCGAAAGGATTTAGCCGATACCATAAATGCGGTCAATGATAAGAACGGATTAAGGGAGAATTTTTGGGAGCATAGGTCATTTGCGGAGCAGGGGCTTGATATTATACCGCAGATACATTTGGGAGAGAAAGCCACCGCACTGGAAAAGGCAGGAATACAGAGCGAGAGAGGGAATATCAACCGCAGGATAATGGAGCAGAATAAGGCTATTCTTACTGCAAAAATGCTTGTGGCAAAAGCAGAGGAACAGTTGCAGAAGCTTGTTAATTCCAAGCCAGTCGAAGCGGTGCGGAATACTGCCAATGAAGTCCTTGATATGATTAGGGCAGTTGTCAGTAAAAAGGGCAGACTGGAATTGCCGATTGTCAAAAGCAAATATGTGAGGAAGATTTCACAAAGACAGGCATTGCAGGAGCAGGACAAAATGGAAAGGTTTGTTGTTGCAAATCAGATTGAGAGCTTTGAGCAGTTGCAGGCGTTTAAGACACAGCGAGAGCCAGCTTATGAGAAGCTGTCAGCAGAACGACAGCAGATTGCGGAGCAGATAGCAAGACTGGAGCAGTTGCTTGTGGCATACAGCGAGTATGAGCCTTATATCGTGTATCATAAGACCAGTAATTCGCTGAAAGGATTTGCCAAGCGTAAGTATGATAGGGAGCATGAAAGAGAGCTTAGAGATTACGACAGTTATCGTGCGGAATTAAAGAAAATGCTGTCCTCTGATGAGAAGATTACACCTAAGAAATGGACAGCGGAAAAGACGAAGCTGGAAAAACGATTGCAGGAGAGCAATCCCGACTATGCGAGAGTAGTTACGGAGCTTGCGTCAACAGAGGTTATTGAGCATAACAGAAAAATGCTTACCATGACCCGAGAAGCGGAGCAGAACCAGCGCAGTCAGATACACAGCAGGAGGAAAAATGAACAGTCATTATAACAGCGAAAGGGCAGTTTACAACCAATGGTTTGTAGCTGTCCTTTTTGCGTGAAGAAAGGAAGAGGAGCATGGAAGAAGTAAAGAAAGTGAATACAGAGAATTTCAAGAAAAGGATAGGTAATACCACTTATCGGGTAAGGGTGCATTTCCCACAGAATACCAAGCGGACTTTTACGGACAGCGTAAATACGCTGATTATGAATGAATGTACAAATAAAAAGAAATAAATCCACATCCCACCTTGACAAATCTTCACAGAAGATTCCCTTCTGTCTGCAATGGAACGAGCCGGAAACGAGGACATGAGTGACGATGTGGAGCGTAAGGGACTTGGCACACCTGCCACCAGAGCAGACATTATCGAGAAGTTAGTCAAGGACGGTTTCGTGAAGCGTGAGAAAAAGCAGATGATCCCCACAGAGGATGGAATGAAGCTGATTACGGTGCTTCCCGATGTGGTGAAGTCCCCGAAACTTACCGCTGACTGGGAAAATGCCCTTACCCTTGTTGCAAAGGGAGAGATGGAGCGTGAGGACTTCATGTCAGATATTGAAACAATGGTATCTGACTTAATCCACACCTACCACGAAGTCAGTGACGAGCAGAAAAAGATGTTTGCACAGGAGCAGAAGGTACTTGGTAAATGCCCGAACTGTGGCGGAGAGGTAGTAAAGGGAAAATACGGAGCTTTCTGCAAGAATAAGTGCGGCATGAATGTAAGCCGGATCATGGGTGTTGCCCTGTCAGATGAACAGGTGGAAAGCCTGCTTACCGGGAAAAAGACGCTGTTAAAGGGGCTTACAAGCAAGGCGGGCAAGAAATACGATGCCTATATCATTCCGAGCGGTACGGAAGAATACCACTACACAAAGGACGGAGAAGAAAAGTCCGGAGTGCAGTTTAAGTTTGTCATGGAGTTTCCCAATAAGAAATTTACAGGAAAGAAAAAATAAAAGGAGGACGTAACAATGGGAGCAGAAGAAACAAAGAAAGTACAGGACAATGAGAGCAAGGCGGACAAGTTTGTCCGTCTTGGGGAGTATCGTGTGAACAAAGTCATTGATGCAATCGGTAGGCTTGAGAACCTTTCCAACCGCACCAATTATGAGTACACACAGGAGCAGGTGGAAGCCATGTTCTCCATTATGGAAAAAAGGCTTTTGGAAGTCAAAGGCAGATTTGCCCCGAAAAAGGAAAAAGAAGATACATTTTCATTTGGAAGAAAAGCAGAGTAGGGAGGAAAGGGATATGTTTACAACAGGAGACAAATTATTAAATGTGATGAAAGAGGAAGAAATCGGGATTGCGGAGCTTTCCAGAATTTCCGGTGTGCCGGAGAGAACAATCCTTGACATTATGGCAGGAGTTAAGGAGCCTGAACTTGGTGTTATGTGCAAGATTGCAGACGGACTTGGTATCTGTGTGCATGAGCTTCGTGCAGATGAGGAGCGTTATGCGGTATCTGTTCCGAAGGATACCCTTGTCAAGCTGATCGTTGTCAGCGAGATTAACAACGTGGAGTTGGAGGAACTGATCAACTGTATTCTGGAAAAAGGCATTGAGGAGCATGGTTTTTACGCTTGATGCCGATAAGTAACTGGTCACAGGCTGTAGGGTGCTTAAAGTGCCTTACAGCCTTTTTTACGGAGGTTTATCATGAGAAAATATAAATTGATTTCCGCACTGGCAGAGGAAACAGCAAAAGAAGTCGTGCGGAATGAAGAAAGCTGGAGGCGGTACTTAAATACTGCTTCCGGACTGTACAAATATCCGTTCAAGGAACAGCTTTTAATCTATGCCCAAAGACCGGATGCAACCGCCTGTGCTTCCATAGAGATATGGAATGAAAAGATGCACTGTTGGGTAAACAAAGGTGCAAAGGGCATTGCGCTGATTGATGAGGACAGTTTTTCCGGTTTGAAATATGTCTTTGACATATCAGACGTTCACAAGGCAAGAAGAATCGGACAATTCCCTAACCTTTGGGAGATGCGTGAGGAACACATGGAAGCGGTGCTTTCCCGTTTGGAAAAGACTTATGGGGATACCGACATGGAAGCCGGGTTTGTGGGACGTATCCGGGAGATCGCCGGACGTATTGCAGAGGACTGTTATAAGGAGCTTGCTTCGGATATGGAATACTTAAAGGAAGGGAGCTTTTTAGAGGAACTGGACGAGCTGAATATAGAAGTAAGGATACGGGAAACCCTTGCTGACAGTATTGCCTATACCGTTTTAAAGCGGTGTGGCATGGAGGAGAGTGAGCTTGCCGAAGAAATAAATTTCCCTTATATCCATGAGTTTAACACAGTGGAAACGCTGTCACAGCTTGGAAGTAACGTGTCCGATTTATCCAAGCCTATCCTGATGGAGATAGGCAAAGCAATCGGGGTGTATGAGAGGGAGAATGCAAGGAACCGCACAGCGGAAAATTCTGTTCAAAAAGGACTTGCAAACACCTCAGAAACACGCTACAATGCTTTAAAGCGTGAAAGTAAAAACCAAGACGGAGAATCTATCACACAGACCGGAGAAGCCGGGGAAAGGAGCAAATATGATGAATCTGACATACGAGAAGAACGGGGATTATCAGATACCGATGGTAGTAATGGACGAGCAGCCGAAGGAGGTACTGACGAAGTACGGACTGATGAGGAGGAAGTTTTTACAGGAACACAAGAATGGAGTATATACGGGACTTCTTCTGAGCGGGAAGCTGAAGGAACACCTGTTAATGATCCAGGAGCAGGCAGAGGAGAGAATGGAACTTTTGACCGGACAGATGAAGGAGAGAGAGGGGATAACGGAGCAGATGAAAGCAGAGAATCAGATGCTCTGGGTAGCAAAGATGAACAGTATCGTACACTCGGCAGAGGAGATCGTGATGACGGAACTAATCTACAGTTAAATATCGAACAGCCGGAGGGAACCTATCAGCAGTTAAGTTTATTTCCAAGTTTTGAGGAACAGGTCGGCACTATCGCAGCAGCGGAAGCAAGTATTCAGTATACCATGCCCGCTGCTTTTTCTTTGCCACAGGAGCAGATTGACAGTATCTTGCGTAGTGGCGGCGGTAGGGATAACAGCAGAAAGCGTATCTATGCCAAGTATCAGCAGGGTAAGATACCGGAAGAAATGGCAGAATTTTTAAAGAACGAGTATAAGACCACCGGAAAAGGTTTTGAGTTTGACGGAAATCCTGTTTCACTGTGGTTTGATGAAATGGGTATGCGTATAGGTTACGGTACATCGGCAAAGGAAAATGCCCTTGCAGTGATGAGCTGGAGCGAAGTGGAGAGCCATATCCGCGTTATGGTGGAGAATGGTACTTATATGAGTGCCAATGAAGTATTCCTTGTGGATGCGGTGGAGCGTGAGAGAATTGCTACGGACATTAACAATTTTTTTCGTGACGGTATATCGGAAATGCCGGAGACTCTGGAGCTGAAATTTTCTAACTACCCGGCAAGCATGGAAAGGCTATGCGAGCTTTTATCTACCACTGAGGGTAGAGAACTGATTAAGGATGAGCTTGAAAAGGCAAAAGCACAGCTTGACAGCGGAGAAAAGCAGATTAAATGGCGGTATGTGAAAAGACCAGATTATTTATTAGAACAGCTTGCGGATTTAGGTGTGGAAAAGAAAGAATTTCCGGTACCTGATACGGTGGAAGTAAGGAATGAGGACTTCATCACACAGGACGAGATTGATTACAGGCTGACAGGAGGAAGCGGCTTTGAACATGGAAAGTTCCGTATCTATGAGTATTTCATGGAAGGGCATGACAAGAAAGACAACATTGCTTTTCTGAAAAATGAATATGGTACGGGTGGCAGCTCCCATGCACTTCCGGGAAGTGACAGAGCGCACGAGGATCACGATGCCAAAGGTATTCGTCTAGAGAAAGGTAACTATGGCAGTCCTTACGCAAAGGTGCTTTTAAACTGGAATGTAGTGGAGAAACGTATCCGGGAGCTTGTGCAGGCAGATAAATACCTTTCGCCGGAGGGAAAGGAAGCCTATGCACAGTATAAACAGGAACAGGCAGAGAAAGCCATGCGAAAAGAACAGGCGAAGTTGGAGCGTGGCACCCGCCTGAAATGTAAGGAAGCCATTGAGAAGGCGATTGCAGAGAACTTTGACGGTACCACGCTTCCAAGAGATACCGCAAAAGGCGTTATCGAACAGTATGGAAAGGAACGTGTGGAATATGTCCTTGCCAATACCATTACACACTTAGCTCATGACGGGCGGTTTTCCGTCAATAACAAGGAATGGGCAAAGGGCATTGTACCGAGTGCAGAATGGAATACGAGAGATCTGATTGTAACTTCGCACCCGGCTGTGCTTGACGGTTTTACCAATCAGGCAAGGCGGTATCAGGAATTGGACAGAGAGCCGGAAAAACAGCCTGTACCGGAGAGGGAAGAAACAGAAGCCATTTCTGAAGGAGAAGCAAAAGCACCTGAAACCGAAAAAGCGGACATAGAGCAGTTAAATGAAAGGCTGTCTGAAATGTCGGCTGTGGTTAAAATCTGTGGGGCATTAAACCGGAAAGATGTGGTTGGATGGAACGAGGAAACACAGGCGGTCATGATTACTGACGATGAGCGTACTTTAGAAGGAAAAGAGGTCTATGATTTCCTTTTTGCAGAAGCGGCAGACTATGTAATGATGCAGACAATCAGCGGCGAAACAGAAAAAGCTCTGGATATGGACAGTCTGTTAAAGGATGCCGGACAGTATGCGGCACGTTATGAGAGCGAGCTTTCCATAGAGCAGAAAGAAGAACAGCCTTTGACTGCGGATGATGTTCAAAACCTTGTATTGATAGACCGGGAATATATCAGAGGTACACGAACAACAGTCTATGATTTTGAGTGTGATATTCGTGGGGAACATGATAAGCTGCAATATACGCTTGAGTACCATGATGACGGAGAAGGCTTTACCATTCATACGGAGAAGAATGATATTTGGGAACGTATGCCGGAGCCTGAACTGGCACGATTGGAGGGTATTCTTGGCAGGGAAGCATTATATTTTAAGTACCATGATAAAATAGCCGAGGCAAAGAGCCTTGAGGACATGGAGGAGATTCGCTTCAGCATTATGGAAGAAGAATCTCCTTATTTTTCTGCTGTTTCCCAAAGAGTATGGGGTGAATATGAACAGAAAAATGAAGAATTGTCCAATCCAATGCAAGAAAGTGAAGTGATTGCCGAACTAGAGCCGCAGAATGAAGCAGAAGCACCAAAGGAACAGCCGCCGCTTGACAAATCGGGTGCAGTCAACTTCCACATTGCTCCGGAAACAGAGGAAAGTGCCGGAAAAGGCTTTGCGGCAAAAGAAAAATTCCGTCAGAACGTGGAAGCAATCAGAACGCTTGAAAAGATTGAGGGCGAAAACCGTATTGCCACGCCGGAAGAACAGGAAATTTTAGCAAAATATGTGGGCTGGGGTGGTCTTGCTGATGCCTTTGATGAAACAAAAGCGAATTGGGCAAGTGAATATCAGGAATTAAAGAGCCTGTTGTCAGCCGAGGAATACGATTCAGCAAGGGAAAGCACCTTAAATGCCCACTACACAAGCCCTGTGATTATCAAGGCGATTTATGATGCGATGGAACGAATGGGCTTTTCAAAAGGCAACATTTTGGAGCCGGCAATGGGTATTGGCAACTTTTTCGGTATGCTGCCGGAAAGTATGCAGGAGAGCAGGCTTTATGGTGTGGAGCTTGATGAAATTACCGGAAGAATTGCAAGGCAGCTATACCCGAATGCCGATGTGAAGATCACAGGCTTTGAAAAGACGGAGTATCCCAATGATTTCTTTGATGTGGCAATCGGAAACGTGCCTTTCGGTCAGTACAAGGTGGCAGACAGAGCCTATGATAAGCATAACTTCCTCATACACGATTACTTTTTCGCCAAAGCCTTAGATAAGGTCAGACCGGGCGGCGTAGTGGCATTTGTCACTTCAAAGGGAACAATGGATAAGAAAAGTCCGGAAGTCAGAAAGTACCTTGCGCAGAGAGCGGAGCTTCTTGGAGCGATCAGGCTTCCAAACACAGCCTTTAAGGAAAATGCGGGGACGGAGGTCACTTCGGACATTCTTTTCTTAAAGAAACGTGACAGGGTAATCGACATCCTGCCGGATTGGGTGCATCTTTGTGAAAATGAAGATGGCATAGCCATGAACCAGTATTTTGCAGACCACCCGGAGATGATCATGGGAAAAATGGAAATGGTCAGCGGGCAGTTTGGCATGGAAGCCACCTGTACATCGGATACAGCCATTCCTCTATCCAAGCAGCTTGAAAAGGCTATATCCCATATCGAGGGAAGCATAGACGGGGTAGAGTTCGATGAGCTTGACGATGAGCTGACAAGAGAAGCCATTCCCGCCGATCCAAGCGTGAAGAATTACAGTTACACGATCGTGGACGAGAGGGTGTATTACCGGGAAAATTCCATTATGAAGCCTGTGGATGTATCAGAAACGATGGAGCAGCGCATGAAAGGCATGGTGCAGATTCGTGACTGTACACAGGAGCTGATTGACTATCAGTTGAATGAATACCTAGAAGATATGATTAAGAGCAAGCAGGCAGAGCTTAATGAGCTGTATGATGCGTTTTCCAAGAAATACGGTCTGATCAATTCACAGACCAATAAGAGAGCGTTTAATCAGGACTCAAGTTATTGTCTGCTTTGTTCATTGGAGAAATTAGACGATGAGGGCAACTTCAAAGGCAAGGCGGATATGTTTTCCAAGCGAACCATTAAGAAAGCAGAAGTTGTCACAAGCGTGGATACCGCAAGTGAAGCACTGGCGGTGTCATTAGGGGAAAAGGCAAGGGTAGACCTAGCCTATATGTCGGAGCTTACAGGAAAAAGCGAGGAAGATGTGGCAAAGGAACTTGCCGGAATTATTTTTCAGAATCCGGTTACAGAAAAGTGGGAAACCGCAGACGAGTATTTAAGCGGCAATGTCCGGGAGAAGCTGGCAACGGCAAGGGTTTTTGCAGAGAATCGACCGGAGTTTGCAATCAATGTCACAGCCCTTGAGGGTGTACAGCCAAAGGAGCTTGATGCAAGCGAGATTGAGGTGCGTATCGGTGCCACATGGATTGAACCTAAGTACATTGAGGATTTCATGCGGGAAACCTTTGAAACACCGGATTACCTCTTTGACCGCAACCTTGTCGGGGTGCAGTATTCCGATGTGACAGGACAGTGGAACGTAAAGGACAAAAATGCGGATCGTGGCAATTCCCTTGTCAATATGACATACGGAACGAGCCGGGCAAATGCCTACCGCATTCTAGAGGATTCCTTAAACCTTCGTGATACCCGTATTTTTGATACGATAGAGGAAGATGGAAAGGAAAAGAGAGTTCTTAACAAAAAGGAAACCACGCTTGCCAGTCAGAAACAGGAAGCCATAAGGGAAGCCTTTAAGGACTGGGTATTTCGTGATTCGGAGCGCAGACAGACCTTGTGTGCCAAGTACAATGAGCTTTTCAATTCCACCAGACCGAGAGAGTATGACGGTTCACATCTGAAGTTTCCGGGGATGACACCGGACATTACATTAAGACCGCATCAGCTAAATGCGGTGGCACATCAGCTTTATGGGGATAATACTCTGCTTGCCCATTGCGTGGGTGCGGGTAAGACCTTTGAAATGATTGCTGCAGCAATGGAGAGCAAGCGGTTAGGGCTTTGTCAAAAAAGCTTATTTGTCGTACCGAACCACTTAACAGAGCAGTGGGCGAGTGATTTCCTGCGCCTGTATCCGGGTGCAAATATTTTAGCTGCCACAAAAAAAGATTTTGAGCCTGCCAACCGTAAGAAATTCTGTTCCCGTATTGCAACCGGGGATTATGATGCGGTCATTATCGGGCATACGCAGTTTGAAAAGATACCGCTTTCAATGGAAAGACAGGCTGCCATGATTGAGCGGCAGATAACGGAAATAGAAATGGCAATCGAAGCGGTCAAGGCGGAAAAGGGCGAGCGTTACACCATTAAACAGATGGAAAAGACAAAAAAATCATTAAACGCAAGGCTGAGCCGATTGAACGATACTTCCCGCAAGGACAATGTAGTAACATTTGAACAGCTTGGTGTTGACAGGCTGTTTGTAGATGAGAGCCACAATTATAAGAACCTTTTCTTATACACCAAGATGCGGAACGTGGCGGGCATTGCACAGACAGAAGCACAGAAGTCCTCGGATATGTTTGCAAAGTGTCAGTACATGGACGAGCTGACAGGCGGCAAGGGCATTACTTTTGCCACAGGTACACCGATTTCCAACAGTATGACGGAGCTTTATACTAATATGCGCTATCTGCAATACAGTACGCTCCAAAAACTTGGTCTTGGCAATTTCGACAGTTGGGCGGCTACTTTCGGAGAAACGCAGACCGCTATAGAGCTTGCACCGGAAGGAACCGGATACCGGGCAAAGACAAGGTTTGCCAAGTTCTTCAATCTGCCGGAGCTGATTTCACTTTTCAAGGAAAGTGCGGATATTCAGACACCGGATATGCTAAAGCTGCCTGTACCGGAAGCAGAGTACGAAAATGTGGTGTTGAAACCGAGCGAATACCAAAAAGAAATGGTACAGTCCCTTGCGGATCGTGCGGAGGCTGTTCGTGATAGGAAGGTAGAGCCACACGTTGACAATATGCTCAAGATCACCAATGACGGAAGAAAACTGGCACTAGACCAGCGTTTAATCAATGATATGCTTCCTGATGAGGAAAATTCCAAAGCCACCACCTGTGTGGACAAGGCATTTGAGATTTGGGAGGAAACAAAGGAACAGAAGTCGGCACAGCTTATCTTCTGTGACTTATCGACACCGAAAGGAGATGGCACATTCAATGTTTATGAGGACATTCGGGGCAAACTGATTGAAAAGGGTGTCCCACCGGAAGAAATCGCATTTATCCATGATGCCAATACGGAGAAAAGAAAAGCGGAGCTGTTTGCAAAGGTAAGAAGCGGACAGGTTCGTTTTTTATTGGGTTCTACTGCCAAAATGGGAGCCGGAACCAACATACAGGACAGACTGATTGCATTACACCATTTGGATGTGCCCTGGCGTCCGTCTGATGTAGGACGGATTTTGCGGACATTCAAAATAAAAAAGAATGTGGAGGTAACAGACAATGGCAAAATCATTATTTGAGGAACTGGGCGGCAAATACGAAAGGCAAGGGGATTATTTGATACCGTGCTTAACTGTACC
>JBGVKW010000041.1:0-4905 GCA_045123895.1 Agathobacter sp. | reverse complement strand
CCATTCGAAACACTTGCCGCAGTAATCGGAGTAGTTTCACCCAAATTAGGAGTTCCATAATCCATATGTTCAGGAATTACTGGAAGTGTAATCTCTACATCAGATGATGCTGTTCCAGCTAAAATATTACCTGTTGCTTGTATTTTTTCTGAATCTGAATAATTAGCTTTTCCAATTGTAACAGATACTGGTGTATCAAATACTTTATCTTCATGCTCTGAATCACCAACAACCTTGTAGTAAACAGAATATGTTCCAGCATCTGTAGCTGTAGGAATTGTTGTACTAAATTCTCCATCTTTATCCAAAGAATACTGTAATGTACCGCAAGAAGTGTTACCTTCTGTTACCAATACTTGTGGCCCCCCAGTATATGTTAATGGAGCTACTGCTGTAGGTGCTGTTGCTGTCGATTCAAGCTTACTAATTTCAAATGATACCTTTGCAGTATTAGCCTCGCTTGCAGTTTCCCCAACCGGACTTACCTTTGCAACATAGCTTCCTGCCTTTGTTGGAGCTTCTTCCAAAGTCTCTCCACCGTTTTTTGCATAAGCAACCTCTGTAGGAACTGTTAATCCAGCCGCTATCCATTTCGTTTGCTCATCCAAAGTTCCTATCGTAATTGTAGCTTCAGTTTCAGATTGTACACTATTTGCACTCAAAGTAAGAGTTAATGGACTAGTTTCAGATGTTCCCAAACCACATCCATCAGCCTCACAATAAGCCTGTAACACTTCATTAGCTGCAGAATATACCCACTTATGACTATGTTCTGCTGCACCAGTCTCTTCCGCATATACCATCTGGCCAAACTGTGGCATGTTAACTGATGTAATCACCATTGCCATTGCCATAGACATACTTAATATTCTACTAGCAAACCTTGCTTTACTCTTGGGTTTTTGTTTCATAAAATACTTCCTCCTTTATGTATTTCTATTAAACTTTTGTAGTTCTCACCTAACCACTTTTATAAAATCGTTTCATAATATACCTCCTTCAAAAATAATATAATCTTCAAGCATCTAAGCCCTTATCTATATTTAAGCTTTATGCAATGAAAACCACCCGCATATATAGAACTTTCTTCCCATATTATATTCGCTTTATCGAAGATATTCAACCCTAAGAATACATTTTATCATTATTTACATAATATATGTTAAAGGGGTTTTTTAAGATGGTTGATTATTCTCCGTTTTGGGATACATTGGAGAAATCTAATGAAAACTGGTATACACTTACCAAAAAACACAATTTATCCCACAGTACACTTCATCGACTAAAGCATAATTTGGATGTCTCAACCAGAACACTTAATGATTTATGTAGAATACTAAACTGTGATTTTTGTGATTTGATTAGATATGTTCCAAGTGATGAGGATCAGAAATTGTAAAATGAAAAAAGGGTTGTATTTTGTAGATTTACAAAATACAACCTTTTTCACTTCCTCCATAAAAACTAATGGTATATTATTTTTCAGCCTTTGACAACCCTTTGACTATCCTATCAAAATCAGACTCAATGGGCTGTGTCTTATTGAAGATGTCATATTCCTGATATGCTTTACGGGTTGCCTGTTTATGAGAAATTCGCCCATTATCTTTCAAAATATCATATCTGCGAAATTCAAGAAACTCATTCACGCTTTTGGAAAATTCTTCCATTGTAAACACATTCTCCCGCTCAATCAAATCCTCTATGTAATCAAAATACCCAGTAACAGCACGTTCCAATTGACGAATCTGCTTTTCGTCCAAATAGTTTTTTGCAATCGGTGTGTCTGATTTAAGAATCCGCCCATCAGGAGCATTTTTCCATGTAGTTAACCCCATATTTTCCTTGGTGTGGTCAGCCTGATTATACACAATTTCAGCCGCAGTTTTTCCTGTAATGGCATAGTGGAATTTGTTCTGTATAGTGGCATAAAAATGATATGCAGTATCGGAATCTCTATTATAATCAATGCTGCACTCTGCAAAAATGTCCGTTATCTGTTGCCAGATTCTGCGCTCACTGGCACGGATGGAGCGAACTCTTTCCAGCAATTCACGGAAATAATCTTTACCAAAAGCTGTATTCCCCTGTTTCAGGCGTTCATCATCCATAGCAAAGCCCTTAATCATATATTCCCTCAAAATACTGGTTGCCCAGATACGGAACTTGGTTGCCTGAATGGAGTTTACTCTGTAACCTACAGAAATAATGGCGTCCAAATTGTAATAATTTGTAGGGGAAAGCTGCGTTTTTCCGGGAATCGCACCGTGTGGAGTGGGTGTTTCCATTTTGGAAACTACCACTTCTTCACGAAGTTCTCCCTGCTCAAAAATGTTTTTTAAATGCTTGCTAATTGCCGGTGTCTGAACACCGAATAATTCAGCCATTGCCTTTTGGGTAATCCAGATAGTATCATCTTTTATTAAGGCACTGACCGTTACGTTATCATCTTCGGTTCTATACAGCACCATTTCCATTTGTTTTGTAATATCTGTATTCATAAAATCCCTCTTTCTGAAAACTCATCATTACTGCCTGCGTTTTTTCATGGTCATAATCCGTGCCATCATCTGCACATAGTCTGTCCTCCATGAAGATTCCATTCCATTTTATCTTACCCCCCACTCATAATCGCCTTATATATTTTTTCAAATCCCGCTTGTAAGAACTCTTCTTTAGAGGTATTCCCCCTGATGCGAATATATTCTTCTTTTTCTGTGGCAAGCTTTATAATACCTGATATCATTCCCCACATAAGCAGTATTGTTCCAAAATAATCCCTTGTCTGTGCCAGCTCACCGCTTTCGATTCCCCTTTTTATATACTGAGAAATAATCTGATTAACCTCTTCACCAACCTGATAAGTTTTTGATAACCACTTATTATCGTCCTTTTTTTCTACTTGAATGTACTGCAATGAACGGTCAAAAAAATCCGGATAGTCAGCCTGATATTTTACCAGAGCATTACACATTGATAAAAATTGTTCTTTGGTAGTCCCTTCATTCTCCAGTGCTCCTGAAAGCAATTCTTTTAGCTTCTCCATACTTTTTAACGACAAAAATGAGACTATATCTTCTTTGTTTTTGAAATACACATACAAGGTTGCTTTTCCGTAACCGGCCGCAGCCGCTATTTCATCCATTTTTGTGTTTTCAATTCCCTTTTTTGCAAACAAAACCATTGCTTTTTCGGCAATTCGATTTTGATGTACAATAGGTTCTTCCTTAATTCTTCTTGCCATACAATCCTCTATTTCTCACTCAATGCATTCTCACAGGCCTTCATAATTACCTTGCTGCTGTTTGTGGCACCTGAAACTGCATCAACCTCTATACTTTGATTTTCTACAATATCCTCAGTAATTACTTCAGCAGGCTTTCCACGCTCTGTCACATGTTTTAGAATTTCAACGTCTGTTATAGTGTGATTATACACAATAACTTTTACCTTTGCATAGACATAACCTGCATCGTATTCTCCTATGTATGTGCCATCTTCTACATTTGCCAAATCTACGCCACTTATTTTAATTGCATCAATTGAATTTAAATAATTACTAAAATCAACAAAATATGTCCCCATATGAACTACCAGCATAAGTGCCATCACAAGCGAGAAAAAATGATGAAATTTCATCTCAACCTTATGATTTTTTACAACATGGCATACTATTGTAAGCAAAATCCCTGCAAGCAGAATTACAATTCCTGAAACCGTAACCAGAATATGTCGGCCTTCTAATACACCTAATACCAGAATAAAGTGTATTATAGAAACAGCTAAAAATGAAAATGCTATGTATTTATGACTTTTCATAAGTGCTTTGTTAATCTTATTCCATTTGAATTTTCTTGCCAAAAATTTTAGCAGCAAGAACAATAACAGAATCAGACAAATATATCCTGTAAGAATACCCATCTCTTTTTCCTCCTAAATCTTCTTTAATAGTTTATCTATCTTTGCAAATTTTTTCTGTGGTACAGCATCATATTTTCCTGTATTCGAACATATTACTGTCCCGATTTTCTTTACTCCGGAGGTCTTGAAATATTCTTTTACCACACGGCTGATTCCTGAAGATTGCCCACACAATTTTGCAAACGGCATCCTGGTATTGCATGCTGTAAGAAGTATGTATCTCTTCCCCTTTAACCTAGGCTTTGGAAAATAATCGGTCTCAAGCATTGATGCCCCCGACATTCTATCCATCAAATTTTTGACAATGGCAGGTACATTTCCCCAATACACCGGGGCTGCAAGAATAATGACATCTGCATCTTTTATAAGCTTTGTAATCTCTGGCATGTCATCATTTTTAAAGACACACTCCCCAGTCTCCAAACACTTCCTACAGCCTCTGCAATACTCAATGTTCTTTTCAAACAAATTGATATATGTCAGGCTATGACCCAGTTTTTTTGCCTGCTTGGCAGCATACTTCAACATAGTTGTTGTCTTGCCAGACTTACGGTAGCTACCCTGAATTGCTAATACTCTACATGTGTTTCCCATTTAAGTCATCTCCTTCTTAAATTAATTGAACTCCTTGGTTCAATTAATAGCACAAACTTTATTCTTTGTCAATGCGCTACTTTAACTGATAAAAGAAAAACCATATAGCCAGATGCGATTCTTCCTTCTCATAATTAATCGTCTATGGGCAAAAAAAATCAGATGAGCTATATCACTCATCTGATAAAAGCTGTCTGCATCCTCATAAGCAAGCATTATATTCTATTGTTTAGCAAATGAACGCCCTATGTTCAATAACGCCTTGGCGTTATTGCTGCGGAATGCGCGTCAGCTTTGCTGACATCTTCCTCTGCGCATTCCTGCAATCCGCCGGCGGCTTTTATCTCAGTTGGAGATTGAGACTCCCACTGAGACAAATATCATTTCTAC
>JBGVKW010000040.1:0-14074 GCA_045123895.1 Agathobacter sp. | reverse complement strand
AAAATAGATAGACATGTTTTAGCGTACCGCTTACCTTAGATGACGAGGTAAGCGGTTTTTTTATGCTCCTTTAACTCAATTGGTAGAGTAACCGGCTTTTAACCGGTAGGTTGTGGGTTCAAATCCCATGAGGGGCATTGTCCAATGTATTAATATCTCAAATCAGAAAGGAAAAAGAGATGAAAGCATTAGAAATCAAAGGGAAAGTAAATACAGCTATCTGCTACGCAAAAGTAGTAGAAGATGAGGCTATAGAGCAAATCAGACGTATGTGTGACTACGTGATTACAGAGGATTCAAAAATTCGAATCATGCCTGACGTTCACGCTGGTAAAGGCTGCACTATTGGAACCACAATGACAATAGTTGATAAGGCAGTTCCAAATGTAGTTGGAGTCGATATCGGATGCGGAATGTACACAGTAAACCTTGGAAAGGCAGACATTGATTTTGAAAAGGTTGATGAGGCTGCACATTATATTCCATCCGGAATGAATGTGTGGGAAGGACGACAGGAGAGATTTGATTTAACAGAACTTCGCTGTTATAGAGAGCTTAAAGATTCTAAGCGACTGGAAAGATCTCTTGGCACATTGGGTGGTGGTAATCACTTTATCGAGATAGACGAAGCTGCAGATGGGACAAAATATTTAATCATTCATTCTGGCAGCCGTAATCTTGGTAAGCAGGTTGCAGAGATATATCAGAAACTAGCAATCAACCTTAGCAGAGGCTATGGAGATTATCTTGAAAAAAGAGACGAGATTATCAGAACCTACAAGGAGCAGGGACGTAAGAATGAAATACAAGAGGCGTTAAAGCAGCTCCACTGGCAGATTTATGAGAGCCCAACAAATATCCCGGAGGACCTTTGTTATCTGGACGGAAAATATTTAGAAGACTATCTTCATGATGTAGAAATCTGTCAGGCGTTTGCTCGCAGAAGCAGAGAAAAAATGGCAGAAATAATTTTAGAGAGAACAGGAATGACTGCAGGCGAGGCATTTCACACAATCCATAATTATATTGATACAGAAGAAATGATTTTAAGAAAGGGCGCAATAGCGGCCCATAATGGAGAAAAAGTGCTGATTCCAATAAATATGAGAGATGGAAGTGTTCTCGCAATCGGCAAGGGAAATCCTGAGTGGAATTACTCAGCTCCTCATGGAGCAGGACGTATTATGTCCAGAACAAAAGCCTTCAGGGAATTAACCATGGAGGAATACAAGAAGACAATGGAGGGAGTTTATACAACCTCTGTAAACGAAAATACATTGGACGAGGCACCAATGGCATATAAGTCCCTTGAGGACATTATTGATGTAATCAAGGAGTCAGTAGATGTCATTGATGTGATGAAACCTATTTACAATTTTAAGGCTTCTGACTAGTACAACTGTAAGGCCTGGCAGATAAGACTGCCGGGTGCTTGCACACCAGCAGTTAATATCTGACAGTACTCTATAGTATGAAGAACGTTAATCAAGATGAAGATAAGCGGAATCAAGATTAAGGCACTACGAAGAATTAACTCCATACTGCAGAAGCAGAACAGGAGGAAAAGATGTTTAATATGCCTACCATCAACATGGTAGCAACGGGAAGAAATATTACAAGACTAAGAGAGCAGGCAGGATTGTCCGTTAAGGATTTAGCGCAGATTTTCGGTTTTGCTACTCCTCAGGCAATCTACAAGTGGCAGCACGGAACTGCTATGCCGACATTAGATAATCTAGTGGTTTTGGCAGCAGTTTTCGGGGTTGCTATGGACGATATTGTTGTTATCGATACAGATGTAAATGCGCAGATTAGCGCTTAAAATTATTTCATTTTAAAATTAACTGGTAGTAGAGATGTTCTAGTGACAAGGCAACAGTGACAATGCTGTTTAGTTAACCAACTAAAATACTATTGTCCAGGGGTGGAATAATTAAATTACCGCCTATACAAAAAATATTAACATTAGACGGTAAAAATATGGAATAATATTATGCAAATAGCAACTTTTAGCCAATTAATTACCGTCTATACAAAAAATATAAACATTAGACGGTAAAAACATGGAATAATATCATGTAAATAGCAACTTTTAGCCAATTAATTACCGTCTATACAATAAAATTCTCATATTAGGTGGTAAGATATTTCGAAATTGAAAATATGAAAGATATATTGGCAATTCAATTACCACCGCAAGTTAGAAAATTAATCTTGAGACAGTAAACTTAACTGAACGTTATTGCAACCGTGGTACTTGACAGTGAGTTCTCAAAAATATTATTGTACTCCTAGAGGAGGAAGCAAATGCGAACAGTTGATGAATATATGAAGCTTCCATATAAGATGGAAATTACACCTGATATTGATGCAGGTGGATTTGTTGTATCATATCCGGATCTTCCTGGATGTCTTACAGTAGGAGATACAATTGAAGAAGCTATTAGAAATGCAGAGGACGCAAAGAGAGCGTGGCTTGAGGCTGCTATCGAAGATAAAGTAAAAATAAATGAACCAGATGATTTAGAGAATTACTCTGGTCAGTTTAAATTAAGAATACCAAAGAGTCTGCATAAATCTTTATCTGAACATTCAAAGGCAGAAGGAATAAGTATGAATCAGTACTGTTTATACTTACTTGCGAAGAATGATGCGTCTTTTGTTGGAGGAAAAATATAGGAATTACAAAGTTTTTGACAGAATGTTTAAATCACTGATAAATGTTTCTCATTGATAGATAAGTGATTATTGCTAAAAGAAGTAGGTACTTGTATGAAACCAAGAACAGAAGTAAGCATGAAACTCTACCACGTGCTGCTAGACCGTGGATACCCAGAAGAGTTTTGTGATCAGATAACAAAGAATTTAAACACAGACTGGACAGCGAATCGCATGCTAGGTTACCTGTCTCATTACAAAAAGCTTCCCATGGAAGAAATCGTTGATGAGATGCTTGCGATTTTATCTGACAGAAATCGAATTATGGCAAAGAAAGATCTGGAAGCGACTAATGCCAGGTGGAACCAAATGATGTATAACGGTTTTCCAGATTCGGAGGATGAGTAATAAATATAGATAATTTACCATGAAGTCAACAAAAACGACAGGAAGTTGTGTGGAAGGTAAGAAGTTAGTATGGCAGTAAAGAAGATATGTAAGGACCAGATTTTTCTGGCGCAAAAAGCAGATAAAGCAACAGAAGCAGATAAGCAGGTAGTGACAGACTTGCTTGATACACTTCGAGCAAATCTAGATCATTGTGTTGGCATGGCGGCAAACATGATAGGTGTAAAGAAATCAATAATCGTTGTTGCAGCAGGTCCATTTCAGTTTGCAATGATTAATCCCGTGATAACAAAGAAGACAGGTGAGTTTAAGACAGAAGAAGGCTGTCTCTCCTTAGAAGGAGTCAGACCCTGTACAAGATATGAGGAAATCGAAGTAGATTATTTAGACCAGAACTTTAAGCCACAGCATGGAAAATATTCAGGCTGGACAGCTCAGATAATTCAGCATGAAGTGGACCATTGTAATGGTATAATAATCTAGAAAAATCTCTGTAAAGCAGGTCATGGAGTACATGGGTTTTGAGTCAACCCAGGCCGTGTATAAATGGGAAGCAGGAAAATATTCGCACGTAGAGTATGTTATTGGCTGTATGGGAAAGATTATTACTACGGTACGTCTTGTATAATTGACAAATTGAAAAAAGAGAATACTATATACTTAACAAAATGGATAGAGAGCAACTAAAACATTAAGGTAAAGGAGTGAGGATATGCTTTATAATTATATTTTAGAAAACTATAAAGAAGCGGAACCAATCTTCTTTTCGGATTTGGAAAGAGATGATATATCAAAATCAGCGCTTAATCAGCAGTTAAAAACAATGTGTAAGAATGGTTTTTTGAAGAAGTATGATACAGGCATTTACTATCGTCCTAAGAAATCTCTACTTAAATCTTCAATTGGTCCTAATGCTGATATGGTAGCAAGATATCGATTTATTTCAAAAGGTAAGAATGTAGATGGATTCTATGCAGGCAATTCCTTTGCAAATCAACTTGGAATATCTACTCAGGTTCCACGTGTTGTAGAGATTGTAAGTAATAATACCAATTCTTCTGCGCGTGAAATCATGATTGGTAATCGTCCATTTTATGTAAGGAAACCGGTCGTTCCAATCACTGCGGAGAATGTATATGTTCTCCAGATTTTGGAACTTTTGAAGAATCTTGATGCTTATTTGGATGGAAGCTATCAGGATGCAAAAGAAAAATTTGCAGAGTATATCGAATTACATGGAATAACACGTAAAGATATTGATATGTATATCCGTGATTATCCAGGAACTGTATTTAAATACTATTATGAATTGGAGTTGGATCATGTACTTGCATAAAGAAAATAGAGACAGCGCTTAAGTCTTATGCTTTCCCAACAGAAGAGCAGATGATAGGCAACTACTTATTAGACGCTCTTGGCAAAGAAGAACCTGAGTTATTCCCCAAATATGGCTTACCAAAGAGGTGCCAGTTGAGTATTTACGAAAGATATGATAGGAGGCAACTATGTGGACAATATCAAGAATTGACGAAGCCGACTACGGCTGCGAAGAAAGACTCCCAGGAGAGCCATTAATGCTACTCATTACTTTAGAAAATGAAGCTGCCGAAGTAATTCAGTTTGAAGTAGCCGAGAACTGGATTGAAATGCAAGGACTTGACGAAGGTGATGAGTGGCCAGAGGAAATAGAAGCCGAAGATGAAGAAGCTGTTAATGCCGAAAATCAGTCTAAGTGGATGGAGAACTATTATCGAGCATTACAGGAGATGGAAGAGTACTGATTTTATGTAACTTTTTCTTGACTCTACACTTGGTTCATACTTTATTTTGGTAGTGAAAAAGGAGGACTGAGTATGTTTGGAGCTAGAAAAAGACTAGAAAATGTAGTGGAGAATTCTTTTGGAAAAAATCCTTTGGAGGGATTCTCCTTTTATAATGCAAAAGACAGAATAGATAATGTAAAAAGGTTTCACAATCAAATTGCAGGTTCCAATACAGATAATTGGCAGGTTAATGAAATTACCTGGAATGATTTAGAGATGGACGAGGTTTTTCTAAGAATAAATCATACAAATAGTTTTATTGGTGAGCAGATGCTTTATCACAAACTTCATATGCTTACTAATGGGAAAGATATTAACCAACAGAAAAAACTAGAAGAAAGACTTGAATACTTAAATAAGAATACCGGCTTTCGTACAAATATTGAAATCCAACTACAACAAATAAAGAAAATGCAAACAGCGTATTATCTACCAGAGTTTCTTTTAAATGCTGATATATGGAAAATCGGAAATCAATTTATATATCATGTTTTACAGTTACTTCTACTATTTTTCTTAGTGATGGGCTACTTGGTAAATGATGTTTTTTTCGCCGGATTAATAATAGTGGCAAGTGTGAATTTGGGAATATATGTGGTGACAAAACAGAAATATGATGTGTATTTTTCATCCCTTATTGAACTCAAAAATATATATGAATTTTGTAAATGGATGCAGAAAAAGGATAAAGAAAAAGTATTTATTTCTGCCTCAATAGAATCCGCAATATGCAAATTAGAAAAAATGTCTAAGGCTATTGTCGGAATGAGTCAAAGACAGCAGATGTCTATGGCAGGAGATATGATTGCTACAATTAATGAATATTTATGGGGAATATTTCTTGTAGATGTTTCTGCGTTCAACAATATGATGAAGATAATAGTTAACCATCATAAAGAAGTGAACGAGTTAATGTTTTTTGCTGGTGAAGTTGATGCAGATATCGCAATTCTTTCTTACCGACAGAGCCTTGATTATTGGTGCAAACCTAAATTTGTAGAGCATGGGATAAATTACAAATCAGTAGTGCATCCCCTTATTAATAGTCCGGTAGAAAATGATTTAAAATTATTTAGCCGGGCAGTCATAACAGGAACGAATGCATCAGGAAAGTCGACTTTTATGAAAAGCGTCGCCATAAATACTATTTTGGCGCAGACTATAAATACTTGTCTTGCAGAGGAAGTAACACTTGCTGCTATGCCTGTTGTAAGTTGTATGGCGCTTAGAGATGATGTATTAACAGGTGAGAGTTATTATTTTAGTGAGGCAAAATGTTTAAAACGAATATTGGATTTAACTAGAACACAGGAAAATGTGCTAATTATAATTGACGAGATTTTGAAAGGGACAAACACAAAAGAAAGAGTTGCAGCTTCCAAAGCAATACTTGATTTTTTAGGAAAGACAAAATCGGTTACTATTGTTGCAACTCATGATCATGAACTGACGCAAAATCAGTTATATGAGAATTACCATTTTAACAGCGTAATAGAAGAGGACGATATTGTGTTTGACTATCGTATTCACAAAGGGATATGTGAAAGTTCAAATGCAATTGCATTATTATCATATTTGGGTTATCCTCGAAATCTTGTAGAAAGGGCACAGAATTATTTAAATGAGAATAGGCGAAATAGCAGAAAAAACAGGATTAAGTATAAGTAATATTAGATTTTATGAGAGAAAGGGCTTGATAGGTCCAGACAGAGAACAGAATAGCAAATACAGAAATTATACAGATGCAGATTTAATTAGATTAAAGCAAATTCTTCTGTATAGAAAAATGGATTTTTCAATAGAAATAATTAGTAATATTTTGGAAGAGAAAATCACATTAGAGGACGTAATTGAGAATCAGTTATTAGAGCTTGAAAACAAAAAGGATTCTATTCAAAGCTCTATTGATTTGTGTCAAAAGATTGTAAGTGATGGTAAATTTACTTCAGATGATACTGATTTTTATTTGGCGTATGTGAAGGAAGAAGAAGAAAAAGGTAAAGTATTTGGAAGGCTGGATGATTTTCTGGATGAGGTTACGGACTTTGGTGAATATCTATTGCAAGCAAGTTCAGCAGAGATGTTTATTATTAATCAATTTAGAAGGAATAGAGCATTGAGCTTTATAGTAATCATTGCAATTCTTGTCTGTCCAGCAATTGCTGTTGTTGAGGATATCTTTTGCGGTAATGGGATTAGAGTTGGAACCATAATATTTTGCACAATATGGTGGCTTATTCTGATTTCTTCATATATAGCATATCGAAGAAGTAAGTGAGCAATTGTGAGCCATTGGAACGGAAAAATATGCTTTCCGTCCCTGTGGCTTATTTTAGTGAAATATTATAAGTATGTAATAAGCTCTTCTTTAGGAATGCGCTCACAAGCATGCCTTGTAATATCTGTTTTTTCATTTGTATATCCAATCGCCAGAATGTTTATCGGTTCAAGATTTTCTGGAAGATTAAACTCGTTCTTAACGACATCAGGTTTAAAATAACAAATCCACACTGAGCCTAAACCTTGCTCAGTAGCAGTAAGCATCATATGATCTGTTATAATTGAAGCATCAATATCTGTAGATTTCATTCCATCAAATGGGCGAGTCCATGATTTAGAAGTATCTGAGCATACAAGTAAAGCAATAGGTGCATTGTATATATTTGCAGCTTTTGATAATTTTTTCTTTGCCTCATCACTCTTAATAGCCAAAATACGAACAGGCTGCAGATTTGCTGCGGAAGGCGCAACATGTGCTGCCTCAAGAATTATGTCTAATGTTTCTTGCGGGATTTCACGGTCATTATATGAGCGAGCTGAAAAACGATTTTTAGCGATATCTAAAATGTTCATAAAGTTTCTCCTTGTTAAATAGTGTTGTTTTGACTAGTCATATTGATTATAATTATATAAATATAAAAAAGACAAGAACGCACAATAATGTAATATACTAACCAAAAAGAAAGTATGGTGAAATATGAAAAATCCAAAAGAATACAATTGTCCTGTAGATGCAACAATTTCAAAAATCGGTGGAAAATATAAAGCTGTGATATTGTTTCATCTCAAGAATGACACATTAAGATATAATGAAATTCGTAAGAAAATACCTCAAATAACTGATAAAATGCTTGCTCAGCAACTGAGGGAACTTGAGAAAGATAATCTGATAGTAAGAAAAGTATATCCCGTTGTACCACCAAAAACGGAATATAGTTTGAGTAATTTAGGACAGACATTGATTCCTATATTAGAAGCAATGTGTGAGTGGGGTGGGCAGTTCATGCCAGACTACTGTTAACAAAAAGTCTTGGAAATATAGTGATATGTAACATGCGATGTTACACATTTGCATATTAATTGCTTGCGTAGGCTCATAATAAATGATTAAATATTCCTCAAAGAAAGGAATGATTATTATGGAAATTGGAAAAAAGATTGCAAATACGAGAAAAGAATTAGGAATAACGCAAGTTGAGCTAGCGGACAAAATGGCTGTGACAAGACAAACAGTCTCAAGATGGGAATCAGGAGCCGCATTGCCAGACGTAGAAAAAGTATTTCAGATTGCCACAATACTAAATGTGTCTTGTGATTACCTGTTAAAGGATGAAGTAGAGAAAACTGGAGAGGAAAAAACTAATAATAATAGCGCCGTAACAAGATTATTTCAGAATCTGGTAGGCAAGAATGTAAAGATTTCATTTTACGATGATGAAGAAGATTATGAGTTGCTTGACAAAGTATGTAAGGTCGAAGAAATCGAAGGTAATTGGGTAAAGGTAACATTTGAAAACAAGCAGAAGATAACCAAACTAGTTGCCGTATCGTCCATTTTATCAATTGAAATTATAGAAGAGAATGGGGGTAACTAATATGGATATATTCTATAAGTTAATGGCCTTTTTCGGATTTATCGCGTTTATACAAGGATGCAGTTTAGCAAGCAAAGTAAGTAGAATGGAGAGAGAAAAACGAGATGAATCTGTTGGAATAAGCAAAAGAAACGACTTGAGACAGATAATTAAATCATATATAGGTGCGCAAATATCTTCTGTTGAGTTCTATGATGAAGAAGAAGACTATGCAATTGAAATTGTGGGGCAAAAGGATAAATTGTATTTGCTTGATGTAGATGAGAAGTGGGTATTGTTTAAGATTGTGACACCGAAAAAAGAAACAATCAAAATGATAAGAATAAGCTCCATCAAAACCATTTCCAAGGTAGAAGGCCATATATTGTAGTAAAATGGGCAATGTTAATTTGCGTTGCTTGTGAATAAAAAGTAATAGGAGACAACAATGGAGAACTATTATCGAGCACTACAGGAAATGGAAGAGTAAAACCCTTGACTTCTTTGATATAATAATTAGGTGTCAAAGAAGTCAAGGGAATTATAATATCATCAAAGCTGGCGTGCATTCTACAACAACCAGCAACAAGGAGAAAGAAGTTATGAAAAATAAAATTATTGTTTTAGGTATTACAGCAGCACTTTCAATAATTATTGTATTGGTAATTGTGTTATTTTTGGGGAAACCATCTGGAAGAAGTAATGTAGAACACAAGGATGAAAGTGTGCTTTGTTCAGGAATAAACATCTTGGAAAATGACAAAGACAAAAGTCTGATGGAATATAATGGATATTATGTTAAGGAGCAGAAGCTTTGTGACGTAATAGAAGAGCATAGAAGTGAAATTGAAGAAATATGTAATGGGGATTTTGAAATTACATATTATTCAAAGAATGATGACGCTACGTATGTCGTATTCAACAACGGTATCGCAGAGGGAAAATCAGGAATCATTTTATATCAGGAAGATGGAGCTACACATATAACAGTGTGTGAAGATGTGAAATATATAATAGAGTATGAAAAAGGTTCAAAGGGAGACTGTGCGGATTTCATTTACAATGAAAATACTGCGTTAGATTATTAATGCTGAAGAGTTAATTTTAAAGTTGGAGGAAACATGAAAAGCATTTACTTTGTACGTCATGGACAGACAGTTTGGAATGTAGAGAACAAAATCTGTGGAGCGACAGATATTGAGCTCACAGAATTTGGTCACGAGCAGGCAATAAAGACCGGAGAGGAAATATTGAAAAAGGGAATAAAAGCAGATGAGATACTGTACTCTCCACTTATTAGAGCCAAGGAAACAGCCCTTCACATTTCCCAGATGACAGGAATACCTGCGAGAGAGGAAGCTCGACTAAAAGAGCAAAACTTTGGAAAATACGAGTCGACACCGCGTGATGGAGAAGAGTTTAAAATAGCTAAAAAACAGTTTATATCTTCGTATGAAGGTGGCGAGTCGATGTTGCGCCTTGCACAGAGAATATATAATCTTTTGGATGAATTGAAAGAAGACGACAAGACGTATATTCTTGTTGCACACAATGGAATTGCCAGGATGGTGAACTCATATTTTAATGAGATGACAAATGACGAATTTGCAGCGTTTGGCGTGGCGAATTGTGCTGTAGTTGAGTATGTGTATAGATAGGAATAAACATACTATTAAGCATGAAGGTGAAAAAAATAAAAAATAATAAAACTTTTTGCAACCACAAAGGAACTTATAATTGTAACGAAAAAATAGTCAGAAAAATAATTAGAAAATTATATTCAGAAAAGGAGAACAATTATGAGTTTATTTGATCGTAGTGGAAACACACCTAGTACAATTATTATCAGAGAAATCACAAGAAGCAGAAATGAGTCATTTGGACAATCTGTAATGAATGATGCACTTTTGGCAGCGGGACCAGCCGCAAAATTTACAAACAATGTATATCGAAAAAAAGCATTAAAGGCAATAGAAAAAAGAAATGCCATGTTGGGAAATCAATCTGAGTATTTGAATATGCTTTGCAACATGAATGTGGGTGATAACGTATCTATTAGCGGAAATATGTCAGAGGCTAATTTCTTTAATTATATAACCAGCTACTGCCAGATGGAGATGTTGGTTCACAAGAGAAATATGGCACTTGGAAATGTATCGCCAAGTATCGAGGAAAAATTAAAAAATCCTCCATCACCAAATGCCGGCCATATGTCAAAGATTGCTTTCATAAGAGGTATAGAAGCTGAGTGTGCAAAGGATATGGCAAAGAATAGATTTTCTAAAGTGTAGTCTTTGATTTTGAAATATTGAAAAAAGATGTTCCATATGCTATTATCTCACTTGGAAATGACAGCAAAGCTGACGCGAATTCAGCAGCAAGAATGCAGGGTGTTCTTGAATATAGCTTAATCAATTAAAGAAATAAGGGGAATAAACAGATGGGATTTTTGGATAGTCTCTTTAATAGAGAAGCAAAAAGATTTATATCGAGTATGGTTGACAGTGTTACAGATAATTTGGCAGAAAAAACAAAAACTGCAATAAATCAGACAAACAGCAATTCTGATGAAGCGGATTGTCATAATAATGCCGCTGTAGTAAAACAGCGTATTCAGAAGGTTTTGTCAGAAGAATTTCAAAACTGTGAATTGAGAGAACAGATTTCTGCACAGGAGATAGGGGCTGGATATATTGATTGGAAATATACATATGGAGTATACCGTGATGGATATGCGGTTGCTATGATTAATATTCTGGATAATCGAAATGCATACAGGAAAAAAGCTGTAGTAGAATCGAAGGATGAGTGTCAGAATCAGGGCATTGGCTATGTTCATTTCATGCTTCATTTGCCAAATCGTAGTAGCTATATTTCACAACGACTGAGAGAAATCATTCCGGCATAAAAGCTTCCGGCGGATTGTAGAAATGCGCGGATGAAAATATCAGCTAAGCTGACACGCATTCCGCAGCAAGAACGCGGAGGCGTTCTTGAAATTTGAATATATTTTGGAAAAAAGAGAGAAATGCAACGAGTTTGCGTCCGTCAGGGACGAAGCATGTTCCATTACCATATGGCATTTTGCGGACAATGGGGACATGTTGAGTCTGGTGCAATAAGCACGGCTTTATTGCTTCAAAGCTGTTTCTCTCTTTTTTTGATGCAGGTAAATTTATGGATAAATCGATTATACAGAAGGCAGCTAGCGAGGAAAATTGGATAGCTTTCCTCAATTACAAAAAAGAAAAACAGCATCTTCAGGCGAAAGAGGAAAAGGAGATTCAGGAGTTTATAGATAGGAAAGCGTATCTTGACTTAAGCGCGGCGTGGCAGAAAGGGATTTTTCCTTCTGATTTTCCGGTAAAAAGAACCGTAAACAAGGGCGGTACCAATAAAAAGCGTACAGTGTATTCTTTTCAGGGAGATGACGGGATTTTTCTTAAGTTTATAGCTTTTCAGCTTTATAGATATGATGAGATTTTTTGTGAAAATTGTTATGCATTTAGAAGAGGAATAAGGGCAAGAGAGGCAATACGCCGCCTGCAATCTGATTTGCGAGTGGCAGAAAGCTATTGCCTAAAAATGGATATCAGCAATTATTTTAATTCTATAAATGTTGAAGCATTGATGGAAAAGCTTTCTTTTATAAGGGAGGATGATGAACTGTTATACCAGCTTTTTGAAAAGATTCTGTTGGAAGAGCGGGTTTGGGAAAACGGCACACTGATTCATGAAAATCACGGTGCTATGGCAGGCACTCCGTTATCGCCGTTTCTTGCAAATCTGTATCTTAAAGATATGGATGAGTTTTTTCAAAAAGAGAATGTATTGTATTTTCGCTATTCGGATGACGTACTTATTTTTGAGTCAAGTCCGGAAAAACTGGAATTGAGAAAAAAACAGCTCTATAGAATGATTGAGGAACATGGGCTTTCCTTAAATCGTGATAAAGTAAAAGAATATGCGCCAGGAGAAGCAATTGATTTTCTGGGATTTTGTTATCACAACAAAGAGATTGACCTTGCAAGGAATACGATTGAAAAGACAAAGTCAAAGATAAAGAGAAAAGCTAAGGCATTGCAGCGCTGGCAGAGGGATAAAGGACTTTCCGGCGAAAAAGCTGCTATTGGATTTATCAGAGCTATGAATAGGAAGTTTTACGGAAAGACGATGCAGGAAGACTGCGAGGTGGATGATTTTACCTGGA
Source organism: Agathobacter sp. (assembly GCA_045123895.1). Taxonomy (GTDB): domain Bacteria; phylum Bacillota; class Clostridia; order Lachnospirales; family Lachnospiraceae; genus Roseburia. The sequence continues at coordinate 1,121 of JBGVKW010000040.1, read as the reverse complement.
ACAGATGGTTTTTTCCAGTTTTGACCACAGACGCAGGATTAAAAGAGATTGATGCCTACATGCAACAATATATACGCTATACAATTACAGGGCGTCACTATAAAGGTAATTACAGGATTAAGTATGAGACCCTGAAGGAATGGGGATACAGAAGTCTTGTGAATGAATACTATAAATGGCGCGATAGACGGGAAACAGAAGGGCCATAAACCATTATGGCAAATAGGCCCAGAGTTCTGAATCTTCTATTGTGTCATCTGCGTCATCATCTTTATTATTAATCAAACGGACAGCAAACATTTCAGTTCCCATTTTTGAGAGATTAAAATCTTCTTCGGAGATGCGTGCCTCAAGTAACTGATGTGTATTTTCATTCTGTCCGATTCCTACATAGTAAAGTACTCTTTCATTGGACAGAATGCCGGGCTGTGCTTTTTTGTCATAACATTGTCCACGCATTACAAGAAATTGTTTTTTTCTAATTTTATTTATGCGCCTAAAACTAAAAATCGCGTAGGCAATCCAAATCAATATTATTAAACAGATAACAACGATAAAACCAAAATTATGAGATATCGCGTCGGAGAGATACGCATCTTTAATAAGTTGATAGTCCTCATCTTCTAATTGATTACGTGAATCATTGCTCATAAAATATCTATCGAACTGAAGAGAATCTTTTGTTTTTTCATGATAAATTTGGTCTATTTCTGAATCAACCATGCGTGAACATAAAAATGACACAACAATACAAATCATAATTGCAACTGCAAATCCAAAAAGGACTTTCATATATATACGAAATTTCACGTTTCTTTCTACAATTTCACATTCTTTTGTAGTGGGTCTTTGCCACGTAAAGTTATCTAATGTATTCATTATTTACCTCAATTTTTATATATACGTTTCTTTGATATTATTGCAAACAATGGTTAAATCTGCAATAGTATTATGCAATAGGAGAAGAACAAATTGTCAGGAGTGAAGCCTCACACGACTAAAGTCGCGTGCTTCCTATAGGTGCCTTACGACACCTGCTCGCTTTAGACGAGCGGACTACATTTCTACCATATGGCTAAAACTCAGTTACTTACATCTATGCAGATGTAAGCACCGCATTT
>JBGVKW010000039.1:0-7268 GCA_045123895.1 Agathobacter sp. | reverse complement strand
CTTACCATTCTTGCTGTATGCCCGGTTAAAGAATTTGCAACTATACATTTTGCATTCACATCAATTGCCATAGAACATGTGGAATGAGACACAGCATCCACATTATTTTGAATAGTAAATTCTGTTGTCTTAAATATTCTTTCATAGGAAATATTTTTTTCTGTAAATTCTATTGTTTCCACCATATTTTTTACTGATGCAACGGGATATTTACCAGCAGCAGTTTCCCCAGAAAGCATTACGGCTGAAGTTCCATCATAAACAGCATTCGCCACATCAGATACCTCTGCTCTTGTTGGCCTTGGATTATGAATCATGGATTCTAACATCTCCGTGGCTGTAATAACCCTTTTCCCAAGCAATCTGCACTTTCGAATCAGATATTTTTGTACAGAAGGGACTTCATTTGCAGGGATTTCCACACCCAAATCACCTCTTGCAATCATGATTCCATCTGCAATCTCGCAGATTTCATCGATGTTTTCCACACCGGCTCTATTTTCTATTTTTGCAATGATATCAATGTCACTTCCACCATTTTCATCCAGAAAAGCACGCATATCAGCTACATCCTGCTTTCCTGAGACAAATGAAGCCGCCACAAAATCTACATCGTTATTAATTCCAAATAAGATATCTTCTTTGTCCTGTTCACTTAGAAAATCGTTTTTCATCACCTTATTGGGAAAGTTCATGCTTTTTCGGTCTGATAGTTCTCCTCCTGACAAAACCTCACATTTTGCCCTCGTGTCATCAAGCTCTTTAACCCTGAAAATCACTAATCCGTTATTAACCAATATGGTATCCCCAACTTCAAGGTTCTCAAGAAGTTGCTTGTAATTGACAGATACTATCTTTTCATTTCCTATAACATCCTCAATTGTAAATGAAAATTCATCTCCATCACTTAGATTTATCTTTTTATTTTCAAAGGTTTTGATTCGATACTCCGGACCTTTGGTATCTAACATAATTGCAATTGGTTTTTTCGTTTTTTCTCTGACCGACTTAACTAATTCTATCTTCTTTTTATGGTCTTCCTGTGTCCCATGTGAAAAATTAATTCTGGCAACATCCATTCCTTCATCGCACATTTCACAAAGAGTTTTGATATCTTCACAGGCTGGACCAAGCGTACAAATCACCTTAGTTTTTCTCAATTTCTCATTCCTCACATTCCTTTTTATTATTCTTTCTTCTTTTTGAAAAGAATATTCGTTATCTATCCTCCAGCTCCAAATTACCGGTGGTATTGTGTTTTGAACCATTTTTTCCTCCATTTCGTAGCACACCAAAATAAGCATACCTTTTTGTATGCTTCGTCATCTATATTTTGTTTACAATAAACTTATGGGGTAACTTAGATCCTTTTCTTTCCGTCAGAATTGTGAATATAATTTGTGATAAGTTGTTCCTGATTTCTAGATACTCTTTGTATCTTTTCAGAACTTGAATATGATTTTATTGTATTTGATAAATCGAAATTAAGACATAGAAAATTCAGGGCGCTTTTAACATCCCTTTTTGAATTTGAAAAACGATATGCTATTAGATCTGTACTCGTATGTCCTCTAACTCCAAGCATTTCTGCAGTACAAGGCTGTGTATCTGTAATAACCAAATCTTCAGCTACACTTTTTAAATTAGAAGTTTGAAAAGGAGTACACGCAAACACAGAATCTATTTTGAAATTTTCAAAATACATTCCTGTCAAAAGAAAAACAAACGCAACTATTAAACTAATCCGTTTTATGTTATTTCTATGCATGCGCTCCCTCCTTTTATTATTATCCTCTTATTATTCGAACCAACTGAATACCTGCAGTGGGAATAAATGCCAATAGGACAATCCATCCAATTTGAACCATCACTAATGATTCTACCATAAAAAGACCATGAAGCAATGGTACAAATAAAATTATTGCTAATAATAATATCCCTGTAACAAAGGCAGCAAGGCTCCACCAATTGCTCGAAATTCTTATCTTTATTATCGACGAATCACTTCTACAGGTAAAACCATGAAATAACCTTGCTAAAGTTAATGTGGCAAATGCCATGGTACTAGCTGCCACAGGGCTTACCTGCAATCCCTTAAAATATGCAATCTGAGTAACCAGCGCAATAAATAATCCATAGCCCGATAATTTAATCATAAACTGTTTTGTAAGAATTCCTTCTTTGGGATTTCTTGGCCTATTTTTTAACAATTGCTTATCACATGGTTCCATTCCGATTGCTAATGCCGGTAAGGAATCCGTGAGCAAATTTATAAACAGCAAATGCACTGGTTCAAATGGTGTATCGAGTGCAAAAATCGAACAAAACAACACGACAAGAATTGCTGCCATATTTCCTGATAACAGAAAAAGAATCGCATTCATAATATTTCTATAGACATTTCGTCCGTTTAAAACCGCTTTTATAATTGTTGCAAAATTATCGTCTGCCAAAATCATTCCGGAGGCATCTTTAGAAACCTCTGTTCCTGTAATCCCCATTGCTACACCAATGTCTGCTTTTTTCAAAGCAGGAGCATCATTGACTCCATCTCCAGTCATTGCTACAATACTTCCTTTTCTCTGCCATGCATCTACAATTCGTATTTTATTCTCTGGTGATACTCTTGCATAAACGGAAATTTTATCAAGCACCTTATCTAATTTTCCGTCAGGCATTTTGTCTAACTCCTGTCCCGTTACAGCCATATCACCTTGTTTATATATTCCAATCTGTTTTGCTATAGCTGTTGCTGTCACTTTATGGTCACCGGTAATCATTATCGGTTTGATTCCTGCACTTATGGCATTTGCAACTGCTTCTTTAGATTCTTCTCTCGGTGGGTCAATCATGGATACCAATCCTATAAAGGTATATCCACATTCCCTGTCAATGGACAAGACTTCATCTTCTTCACACTCTCTGCATGCAAATGCCAATACCCTTAGGCCGTCCTCTGAAAATGTCTTATTTTGCTTAAGAATACGCTCTCTGTCATCTTGTGTAATTGGTCTAATCCCCTCACTTGTAGCAATATTCTCAACTCTATCTAATAAAACATCCACAGCGCCTTTTGTAAATATCGTTGGATTTCCATGTACGAGATACTTGGTGCTCATTAGTTTTCTATCTGAATCGAATGGTATTTCTTCAATTCGAGGCATCATACTTCTAATGTCCTCTTCTGTTATGCCAGCAGCACTAAGCCCTGATTTTCTTGCCATGTTTAATAGACAGGATTCTGTCGGATCTCCAATATCTTTTCCATCATTTATTGTGGAATCGTTATTTAAAATTGCTATATATAAAAAATATCGATGAAGCCTTTCTGTTAAATCCATCTCTTCCGGCAACATACACCTTCCATCTATATATACTTCTTTTACAGTCATCTTATTTTGGGTTAATGTACCGGTTTTGTCGGAACATATAACGGATACGCATCCTAAACTTTCAACTGCTTTCAAATCCTTGATAATTGCATGATCAGCTGCCATTTTTCTTGTTCCAATGGCCTGCACAATTGTAACAATGGAACTAAGAGCTTCTGGAATTGCGGCAACCGCTAAAGCAACTGCAAACATAAGAGAATCTAACACTGGTTCCCCTTGTACAATTCTAAGCCCAAACACGATTGCACTGATTATCATTATAACAATTGCAAGCTTTTTACTAAACTCATCAAGACTAGTCTGCAAAGGTGTTTTTTTATCCTTTGTCTGATTCATAAGCGTTGCAATTTTTCCCATTTCTGTATTCATTCCTGTGGCAGTTACTAATACCTCAGCTCTGCCATACGTAACCAGTCCTCCGGAAAAAACCATGTTACATCTATCTCCAAGTGCAACTTCCTGTACAATCATTTCATCCTTCTTTTCAACATTCGTTGATTCTCCGGTCAGAGAGCTTTCATTTACCTGCAAGGAGTAGCTTTCGATAATCCTTCCGTCTGCGGCAATCATATCACCAGCTTCTAATATTAAAACATCTCCTGGTACGATTTCCTTTGACGCTACTTCCCTTTTTATTCCATCCCGTAAAACTTTTGCCTTCGGTGCAGACATCTGTTTCAGGGAATCTAGGGATTTCTCCGCCTTGACATACTGAATGGTTCCAAGCATCGCATTTAGTATGATTACTGTAAAAATCACAATTGTACTTTCTACATTTCCTGAAAGCATAGAAATTATTGCCGCTATTATCAAGATAAAAACCAGTAAATCTGCAAACTGTTCCAGAAAAACCCTGAATACCCTTTTCTCTCCCTTTTCTTCTAATACATTTTCTCCACATTTTTGTCGCAATTCTTTTACTTTTTCTTCTGTAAGACCTTTGGAACTACCATAACATTCAAATAGTTCCTGTTTGGTTTGTCGATAAACTTCTTTCATGCATTTACTCCTTTTCTATCATTATGATGTTATTTTGTACACAAAAGAAAAAGACCTTTTGTGCACAATAAATGTACACAAAAAGTCTTGTTTAACAACTGTTACCTAGCCTCCGGTCTCTAAAGACGTCCTGACGAAAACTAAGACATGTATTACATGCAACTACTCCCTTTTTGCGAGAACAGTTGTATCGTATCATATCCGTTTTTCTTATTCAATGTTAAAATCCGTATTTTTTCAAGTCAACTTTCCCGTCCACAACTTCAATTCCATCTGCCTCTAGAAGTTTTGCCTGCGCATCAGCGCCTCCAAAAGCAAATTCTCCTGCCAACTCCCCCTTGGAATTTACAACTCTGTAGCAAGGAATGTTGTCTGGATCAGGATTTTTGTGCAAAGCGTTTCCAACGGCTCTTGCCATTTTTTTATTCCCTGCAAGCTCAGCAACACGTCCATATGTAGCTACCTTTCCTTGAGGAATCTGCTTTACTGCCTCATATATTTTTTTACTTGGGCTATATGTCACCAAATCATAGCTCTCCGCAATCATTCTCTTTACATCTTCATCGGGAATTGAACCATCAAGAATAATTGTGTTCCAATTCTCCTTGTTCTGATGCCAGCCAGGAATCACCGCATCGTAAACATTTCGCCAAAAGTCTCTCCATTCTGGGGACACTTTCACATTAAGATTTATTAATCCATCTCTTTCATAAGTCCAAAGAAAAGCTTTCTTACTGCCGTAAACTCTCACAAGCTGCCAATTTGGATCATGAAATGGAGCATCCTGATATGTTTTTGGTAATGATAAGCCATAAGCTAAGGCTTCTTCTCTAGTATTCATACATTTCTCCTATTAACTCTATGTACTAATTTTAATTATATTTATATAGAGTCTTGTCTTCAATTGCTTTTACATGAAAGTCAAACCCTAACTGTGTATATAGCAAAAGAAAATGTGAACTTAAGCCAATATCATAATAATTTTCTTCTACCGGTAAACAATTTGGAAGTTCGTGATATCTATATCGTCCTTCTGATAGACCAGCCTCAAAATCATTCAAAAACACATTCATAGCATCCATACGAATTTGTTCAAAATCTCGCACCACTGGCACGAGATTTACTCATAACCAAGTAAATAGCATATAATTGCCTGCTGTACTTCTATCAATGATTTCTTAAACACATACCCCACAAAGTATTTACTATCAATAGCATCTGCTGACACTTCCTGACCCCTAAAGAATGGCGGACACGGATTTAAGCAAGCATCTGCATTCGTATAACTAAGACGATCTAATGTGATTTGATATCCTTCAAAATCATCCCTCGCCGCTGATGGAATTGAATCAGTGCAAATAATATCTTTTCCCACAAGTGCTTTGTCAATTTCATAACAGACACTGGCTCCGTCAATTTCATATCCTCTAGGACAACACTGTGTAAAATTAAATCCCACTAATTCCGCTGCCTCTTTCCAGGTATTTCCAATATTCCCTTTAGAGCCCATGAAAAGGACTTCTTTGTCTGTATAATCCTTATATCTTTTGGAAAGAGAGTATAAATCTGTTAATATCTCGCACGGATGATTAACATCTGTCATGGCATTAATAATTGGAATATTTGAATGCTTTGCCATATACTCTATCAGCGACAAATCCTTGTGACGGACAATAACCATATCCGCCCAGTTTTCAAGATATCCTATAACATCCTTAATATCTTCTTTTTTGTCAAGTGCTTCCGGTGGAAACAAAATTGTATCTCCACCCAGCATTTTTATCCCCTTTTCAAAAGAGACCCTCGTTCTAATGCTGCTTTCCGGGAAAAATAATACAATTGTTTTGCCCTTCAGCAAATCACATTCTCCCTTATCTACTTTTAACTTATCCGCCAATTCAAATATTTGAATAATTTCCTGCTTTGAAAAATCGTTTAAATGTATAAAATGTTTCATTGTCCTGCCTCCTTAAATTTCTCCAATCTATAATGATGTTCTTCATCCAACTCCTTAACACCATTCTTATAATCATATCCAAATTTCCTGTAAAATTCTGTTGCTGTAATAGATGCAGGTATCTCAATACGAGTTGCTCTTACATAAAACTCATCCTGTTCCAATGTATTTATGATTTTTCTTCCGATACCTTTTCCATGGAATTCTGGCAAAACGAAAATAGTCAGCAAAATGCTTTCTGTCTTACTTCCCCAGAAACTAGCAATTGAGCCCGTACCAACTATCTTACCATTCCATTCAAAGACATACATATGTGCATAGTTGGCAATATTTAGAACTTTCCCTGAATCATAAACCTTTGCAAGTTCCTCCATAGCTGCAATTCCATAATCCTTGCTATTGGCCTCTAAGAAATTCCTTACAATCAGCTTGCTAACCTCATCTGCATCCTCCTCTTCAAATCTTCGTACATTAATACAATTTTTTACATAACCAACCAATGTCATCTTTTCATTTACCACTATATCCTCGCCAACTCTAACAAAGCCGCATTTTTCGTATAAATGACAATTGCCTGTTTCCTGCTTAATCGTATCTAAACGCCATTCTATTGTATCAGGATAAATATCAAATAATTGTTCTATCACCGTGCTCGCAATCCCTTTATTTTGAAATTTGGGAATTACGAAAATAGGAGATATCCAATTAACATTTTCATATTCCTTTTTACCTTGATGCCATCTGACTCTCACACCTCCAACTTTTTCTCCGTGAAACACATTCAAGAACGCTCCAGCGTTCTTGCTGCGGAATGCGCGTCAGCTTTGCTGACATCTTCCTCTGCGCATTCCTGCAATCCGCGGTCGGGTTTAATCTCAGTTGGGGGATTGTACCCTCCAATGAGACAAATATGTTTTTAC
>JBGVKW010000038.1:0-29125 GCA_045123895.1 Agathobacter sp. | reverse complement strand
AATCTTGACATGAACATCTACGCCACTGTCCTCTTCCATTTTTCGCATACGTTTTTCAGCTGCATCCATAATCTCCTTAGAGATTTCTTCTTTTGTTTTCTCCTTGACTACCTCTACCTGTATGGGTTTGTCTGGGTTCTCATCAACAAAAGTTGCTATTCTCTTCTTTGAAATCAAATTTTCCAATTCAAGAATCGCATCATCATACTTCGCAGCCATAAGTGTCTTACGAAAATCTTCCAATTCCGTCATCGGCAACATCTGAAACTTGCACATCTTTCCGTTATACTCTGCTTCAACATACCACTCACCAGAAATAAGTTCCCTTACCGTCTCTCGCTTAATCCTTGCTTCGCTAGGCTTAGAAGCCTGGCGTAAATAACCTCTTACATTATGGTAATTGTTGTGCTCCATTGGATTTTCCAAAAGCTTAATTACTTCTACAACATCCACACACATATCTCCAGCATAATTAAGAAGGTCGCTCATTTCCTTTCCGTGATACTCTGTCATGGCTGCATAGTAGGCAAGTTTCATTTGATTTGATAGATTTGGATTGAGCAACATATTGTTAATGGAAGCAAGTCTGTTCTCGTAAATCTCAGTTCCGGTAATCTCCTTACGCTTAAGATACCTTCTTTTTTCTTCACTAACGGTTCCTTCTTCCACTTGTCTAAGCATCGCCTCATCCTCTGCACGCTTCTTAAAAAGTGGTAACTTCATAAGCTTAGTAAATACATTCGACACATAGCTTTCCACTTCAAGTTTCTTATCTTCGCCATCAATAACTTCATACAAGGAATCTTTTTCGCCACCAAACTTGCTAACCTGAACCGGAATATCAATCTGCCAATGGGAATCATCCAAAAAGAAATCTCTTGCTAAATGCTCCGGTGCCACAGAACGAATAGTACTTGTCACAACTACTTTCTTATCCATATCTTCTGCTACATTTGCACATTCTTTTTTCGCTCGCCTATTTTTAAGCTGCTCTAATTTCTTTTGCCATTCATCAGCAAGCTTTTGATTTTCTGCTTCAATTTCTTTAATCCTCTGCTCATATGTTGCTTTTACCTTAGATAATTCTGCTTCCAAGTCATTTACCTTACCACGATACTCTTTGATAATAGGTGCTTCGATAGATGTAACCTTTGCAATCTCATCCTCTGGCTTTTTCTTCTTAGTCGGAAGTGGCACTGAACACATCTTATAAATATCAATGCCAAACATACTGCTTAATGTTTCAATAAACTCTCTATATTTATCTCCGTCTATCGAAATCAAATCGTCTTTTACAATTAAAAGCGGTATGTCTCCATCAAATGCTTGATTTGCATATTTAAGTACTGTAGTTCTTGACTTCTTCCCTAAAACATCTGTAGCATACTGGCAAATATCTTCTTTCGTTCGTGGTTGTTTTCCAATGAACTCATATAAGCTTTGATATTGCTTTAGACTGTTAATAATATCAACCATTCTTTTTCTCCTCCTTTCCTATGGTCTCAATAAGTACTTAGGGTTCGAAAAAGCTAGTTGCAAAAAATAATCATAAAAACTTTGTCCAACAACACTGGAAATATCCATCCACTGTGAATGGATGACTGAATTTCAAAATTGCTCATTTCCAACGGGATTGGACAAGAAAATCCAGTATTTTCAAGGGTTTGCGAGAAACTGACGAACTTCCAACACCATTGGATAGACAACTAAAAAAAGGATAACAGGATACGCCTAAAGTTGCATTCCAACTCGGCTGAAAATACCAAACTCCTATGTCGTTTGCTTTAGGGTATCCCCTATAACCCATTAATTTACAAGAGCGAAATCTTGACTTCGTAACCTTCCCATGATATATTTATACACGAACACTTGTTCTTTTTTCTAATAGGAGGTTACTATGGCTGCGACGGTATCCAAGGGGCTTAAAGACTGCACCCACTTGAAAGTTGTACCAGTTATCGCCACCTATGACGGTAATGGAAACATTCTTCCACTTTATGTCCGCATCGGAGAAGAATCATTTAAAATCTATAATGCTTATGTATCAGAATCCACTTACCGGATACTGACCTTCAAAGGCGAAGTAATGGTTCAGGATGCGGTACATCCAATAAAACTTAGTTATTTTATGAATGACTTAATTTGGTGCATCCCCAAGAACTAGTCCCCGAAATCCACTTCTGGTCCCGGGGACTAGAAGTTTTTCTGCATCAAAAAAGGGCTTACCAATTACGGTAAACCCAATCTAAAACATTCAATATTTTCTTGTAGCTCACAAACCCTCTTGACACGAGCCTCCTTCACGTGTGGATTGATGACAAAAGGGCAGATCCTTGCCGAGGGCAGGTTTGCCATGACAAAAAGTCTACCACACGTTTCTCATGTAAAGAGGTTTGTGTTATATCACTTCAAACTCCATCTGTTTTTATTGTAGCAATATCTATTTTTTTCTGTTAAAATTACATTTAATGGAGGTGTTTACATGGAACAAGAATACAAACAACTGATAAAGCAAGAATTTATGTCATGTGTAACTGGTACACTTGACCGAATTCTTAACAATGATGACACTAATCGACCTTTTCATGCAAGACTGCTTTCCTATGAAGCATTAATGTGGAGTCGATTTGAACGTTCTTTCAGTACATCGTTTGGTCAACGTGTAATAGAAGAAATCGCAAAATTAGTAGCGCTCTCTAACGGAGCCGAAGCTGCATCACGACAAAAAGAAACATATATTTCTATCGACACAGCATATGATGCTGCCATTACAACACATATAGAGCAGTTAAGAAACAATCAAACTCAAAATCGTGATTGGGACAACGCCTTAAGCAGCATTTTATCAGTGCCCCCTACAGGTTCCACTAAGGATATACGTATAATATCCGACTTGTGGTGGAAGAAAGACGGGGTTGATAATTATATGAGTATAAAAACTGTAAAGCCTAATATTGACCAAACTTCCGTTGCAAAACAAGATTGTTTACACTTAAAAATTTATGACTCAACATGCAATGTATACTTTGGATTACCATATAATCCATTCGGTGAAGACAGAAACTCGTATGCTTTTAATCCACCAATGAATATTTTTAATTTTGCTACAGATAGTGTAGTCCTAATTGGTAAAGATATGTGGGATACACTTGGTGGCGAAGGATGCTATGAGGAAATCCTTGAAATAGCATCTGAGGTTGGCGAAACTACTAGAAGACTAATTTCAGAAACATTACATTAAAAAAAGAGTGCCCACACAAACTGTGTGAGCACTTTTTTAATGTGTACATATCATATTACTACTAATATTAGAAAAATCGTGTTCTATTGCTTCACCTGTTTCAATTATATTAGTTTCCAAATAAGCTAATAACTCTGTATCCTCGATATAATAATACATCTGTGGAACAACAAAATTTTTTACATCTCTCCGCAACTGTTCTAATGAAATAGCATTTGTTGGTTGAAAACGTCTTATTTCCATAGCACAAGTATGTTTTTTTAGATATTCCGTTATTCGAGCAACTGCATCTGGGTCATCTTTATATTTTTCAATCCATGTACTTATTTCTATCTTATTATCAAGCCACATTATTCCCGTAATAGCTTGTACTGGTTTACTTACATACAAATATGCCATAACTGGTTCTATCGGAAAAACTCTTCTATGTTCATATATTTTGGTACCGTTAATTACTCGTTCAAAGACATCTGCTTTGAAACTTAAAAGCATTTTTCTCATTCTGTATCCTCAATACTTGCATTTTGTTTTTCTAATAATTCCAAGTATTTCTTCCTTGCTTGTTTCTCCCAAGAAACTTCATCAGTTGCTACATATCTGGAATATTTATAATCTGTAGGTATATTTGCCTTCACACCATTCATATCCTCAATAATCCTTTTCGCTATTGCCTCACCTAATTTAATCGGTACTGCATTACCTATTTGCTTGTATTGTTCCAATATTGGTCCAATAATGTTCCAATCTTCCGGAAATTCTTGTATTGCTTTATATTCTTCAACGCTTAACGGTCTATTTTCTACCGGATGACACAAATCCGTTGCTGGCATAGTCGGATTCGTTACCAGTGTTGGCGATGGCTTATTAAATGACAGTCTTCGATAAAATCCAGTTTTACCTCCTCCTAATTTTAATTTATCGCCCATTGCCTCTTTTTGTAAATCTTCTGGCAAATCTTTCCAATACTGACCTTCCTTTAGTATTCTATAAAATCGTAGTCTTTTTTCCGGAAATACAGTATAATGATGCTCATCTATAACTTGTTGCTCCAATGCATTTCTTAATGTTCTCCATGGCAATAATCCATTTTCTGCATTTTCTGAATGAGTAGGTGTGAGATATTGAACTTTTTCACTACCTAACTTTGCAATTAACACAACACGTTCTCTAATTTGAGGCGAACCAAAATTCGCTGCATTATATAAATTAAATGAAACTGTATACCCAAACTCTCGTAACTTATCTAACACTATAAGAAGTGCTCCTCCTTTAAAAGCCTCTTTAACTTCTTTATATGGATATGGAGCAGATAATAACCCTCTTACATTCTCTATTACTACATACGTTGGCTTAATTTCTCCAATCACTTCTATGTATCGTAAGAATACATTCCCACGCTCATCATCAAACGCCTTTCTAGCTCCTGCCGTACTAAAAGCCTGACAAGGTGGACCTCCAAATATCACATCTACCTTTCGACCCTGAGGTATTTTTGCCATTCTTAATATTTCTTTTGCCTCATACTTTGTAATATCTCCGATTAGAGCTGTATCTGGACTATTTGTTGCAATTGTCATTCTACAATACTTATTAAACTCACATGCTAATAATGCTTCTATTCCCGCATTCTTCATGCCAATGTCTAATCCCATCGCTCCAGAAAAGAAACTTAAAGCAACAATTTCTGGAATATCATCTGATTTTCGTTCATAGTCATCAGGCTCTACAACTACATTATTATGTTCGATATAACTTTCCACATTTTCAATTGTTGTTACCCATTGTTTGCCGACCATTACAGCTTCCAACTCATTATCTCTAATCAGCTTTCTTACGTATTGTGCAGAGACCTTTAGTCTTCTTGCTACTTCATTAACTGATATATATTCATCCTTAACCATAGGGGTCTTCATTCCTTTCGTATGCGAAACTATTCATAGACCAATTTTAACATACTTTATGTATTTTTTAAATGGTCTATTAATATTATATTGTGACTTTTTTATTATCGAACAGATGTTTGTTTTTGTCAAGACTATTATTATTTTTGTCCTTATCAATAATTAAAGCGTTCCATCATAACCTCCCAACTAAAAAAGGAATCTCGACAGTTTCCTATCTTGATTCCAATTCTAATTTCTTTCTTGTCCCCTATTCGGGACTCTTATTCACTTTCTGCCAAAAACGGAAAACTTTCTCTCATCTTCTGCTTAAACCTTTCTGAGGGCGTATACTCTGTCGTATCACTCTCCAACTGGTCAATTTCCATTTCTGCAACTTTCATACAGGCTTCCTTCAATAGCAAATCTAACTCATCCATACTTCTTCTCCCTTTGTTGCTATTTTCCCCTATGCAATTAACTTCTCATATTTCTCTTCTGCAGTCAAGACCTCACTCTCTAGGATAGTCACAAACTCATGGTAATTATCTGTATCTCTGTCCAGATTATCTGAAACATGAAATCTTTCTGCAGCATTTCTTCTAAGTATCTCCCATACGAGATACACTTCCGAACCCACGCCTTCACTTAAATCAGTTCCGGTTAATATCTTAACGCCTTCTTCCATCCTCAAAATAGCTTCTGCTATTTTAATAAGGTCTATATAATCTTTCTTTTCCATTTACTCTTCCTCTTTTACAACGGTTATCCTTGGTTTTTCCGGATATTTGTTCTGCAACCATCGCAGTGTCGCATTCGAGAATATGCTAAACTCTGCAAACAACACAAATATTAGCATCACTATCTTTACAATTATCCTTATAACTATGTGACCTATATTGTCTGCCGTTCCCCACAACATAGCAGTATACATTATTGTGCTTGCTATACAAGGAACAATTGCGATAACTGGCATTACACTTAGCACTACATACACAAGCGTAAATACTGCTCCAATTCCTAATGCAGCTATTCCCTCTACACCGGGCAATAATTTCTGCAGAATGGGGATGCTCCATACCATTCCTGCAATCGCATTAAGAAATGGCAATCCGTAATTCGTCTCATATTTTTTTGTCTGTGTTGGATGAACTATGTACTTTGCCATATTGACCTCGCTTTCTCCCTACAATTATAGGTCTCATAGTTAAAATTTTCAATTAGATTATCTTTGGCTTTGAACCTTGCAAGCTTAAAAGCTCTCTGTAGGATCAAACCCATACAAATCATGATTTACTTCTGCTGTATAGTAATGGCTAATCGTATTTGGTGCATTATACAATGCAGTAATCAGATACGATTTAATATTACTAACCTTTGTTGTGTTACGCTCCATACATCCAATAACATACTGTAGATGTGATGAATTAAGCTTAAGGAATTTGCTCTTAACAAGATTGTATGGATATTCTTGACCTGCAATTCTAATTGTCTTTCGTGGCACACATACCACTTCGCAGATAAGCTGATACAACTCCTCGTACATATCACGCTCTCGCCATTTATGGTCACTCATAAGAACATCATAATCTATATTCTCTCTGATAAGCTCCATGTAAGCCTCTGTCTCATCTATCGTATCTTCTGCAGATTGAATGATAGGATAAGTATTATTCAATTTAGTATTATTGTTATTAGTATTATTAGGGTCTAATTTCTCGACTGGTGCCTGTCCACTTTTTAGACTTGTACCCATACACATTTCAGCCTCGTCTTCTTTCTGTACCGGTACACCATTTATACCAGTTTGATTTTTAGACTGGTCTTCTACCACAGGTACAGATTTTCTACCCGTCTGATTTTTAGACCGGTCTAGTGGTTCTGGCTTCTCTTGTGACACAAAATTCTTCACATAAATAATATTAGCCTTACCATTCTCTTGCACCATATCAATAAGCCCGATTTCATTTAATTCCTTTAATGCCCCAACTGCAGTCATTTTACTGCAGTTGAGGTCTTCCATAATGCTTGTAATTGCATACTTGATAAACACTCTATTCTCTTCATCAAACCATCCACTTCTTGCTGATAAAGACATACGGTCAAGCATAAGTCCGTAGAGAAGTTTTGCATTATTTGAAATTTCTTTAAATCGAGCATCCACTATTAAAGCCTTTGGCAGACGATAAAATGTAAACTGGTCTGCCTCCTGACCATAATAAAATTCCAAATCTAATCTCTCCACGCTTATAACTGACCTCCTTTCTCTTTCCATTCATCAAGAAGCTTTACGATTAAATCTTCAATATCACTGTTACTAGTCGTCGGGTCAAAATAAGAATCCAACTTCTTTTGATTAAATACCACCTTTCTCACTGGTGGCTTTACATACGTAAGCATATCTCTAAGGTAGGCTTCATTCAGATATCCTTTCTTACCAGCTTCCTTAATTCGTGTTGCTTGCTCCACATCAATTACTACACCAAGGTCTGATAACACATCATAAATTATTTCTTGTTGTGCCACATCCAACACAGATACCTCAACTCCTTGCTTGATACCTAACTTCTTAGTATCTACAAGACCAAGTAATTCTTCCGTAAGTCTTGCTAAGCAAATATATCTCTGGACTGTCTTCTGACTTTCCCCGGTTTGCTCGCTCATAGTTTCCAAACTAAGACCGCCTCCGGCTCCCTGATGTTTCATTGCTTCATACTTCATGCTATATGCTTTTGCTTTTTCACTAATAAGAATATCCTCTCTCTGAATATTGGAATCTACCATGATGATAATAGCTTCATCATCTGAATAATCCTTTACGATAAAAGGCATATCTTTCTTGCCTGCAAGTTCAGAAGCACGTCTTCTTCTATGACCTGATATAATCTCATATCCACCTTCCGTTCTAGGTCTCGCAAGACCTGGAACTAACACTCCGTATGCTTTAACACTTTCCACGGTCTCTTCCATTTTTTCATCATCCATTACTCTAAACGGATGGTCTTTGAATGTATGGAGTTCTGACAATGGAATATTGATTATCTGTCCATCTAACTTCTGGTCCCCGGGACTAGAAGTGTCCAAACCAAACATATCATCATAACTTGTTAATTTAATTTTTTCTCCAAGATTTCTTTTAGCCATTGTTAGCAACCTCCTTTGTTAATTCCTCATATGCCACTGCAACCTTACCTTTGCCATCATGCTCATAGATACTGATACCCATTGCAGGTGTTTCCGCTGCTCTTACAGACATTGGAATCACAGTATCGAAGATATGAACCTTTGCTCCATATGTGTTATACAAAACTTCTGTAATCTCCGCTGCATAATTGGTTCTGTAATCCACCATAGTAAGCAGAATACCCATTATATTGAGTTTAGGGTTCATTTTACGCTTAACCCTACTAATTGTCTTTAAAAGCTGTTCTAAGCCCTTTAAAGGCAAATAAGCGGCTTGTACGGGTATAATAACTTCATCAGCTGCTACAAGTGCATTCAATGTGAGCTGTCCCAAGTTTGGAGAACAATCTACTATGATGTAATCATACTTATCTCCAACAAGCTCAATGTAGTCTCTTAATGTTGTCTCACTACTCATAATTCCAATAAGGGATGTTTCTACACCGGACAATTCAATATTTGCTGGCATAAGGTCTACGCCCTCTTCATGATGAAGAATACCAGCTTCTAAATCAAAATCTTCCTCGTTCAACACCCATTCCATGATTTGAGCCATTGTAGTCTCTAAACTATCTGGCTCTTGATACCCCAACGCCTCAGTGAGTGACCCCTGAGGATCGTTGTCTATCAACAATACTTTCTTGCCTAATCTAGCAAGTCCAATTCCTAAATTTACTGTTGTGGTAGTCTTCGCAACTCCACCTTTCTGATTTGCACAAATTATTACTTTACTCATATGGTTTAATCTCCTTTTCTACTTGTTTGTTGTTAATGTCATTTCCACCTCTAAATATTTGCGGAAATACTTGTTTGTACCTTTGTTACTAAATATCTCTGAGGACTCTGTGATTTTTACATTAGGAATCTGTAATAACTGTTCCTCTAACCACTCCATATCCTCTTTTGTTCCTTGCAATCTCACTTTAACCATGTCTTCACCTCCCGGACTAACCGGATTCCTGACCATATGAGCTGCACTTAACGCTGTGTTTCTCATTGACCTTGCTTCCTCCTTTCAATTTCCTTAGTCAACCATTCGCAATTCGTATCTCATTCGTAGCCCAAGCCTCAAAATTCGTATCTTTTTTGACTATACGAAAAAAGGACTTTTCCTAAGAATTTCTTAGAAAAAGTCCTTAATTTTAAGGTTATATTCTGTTTGCTATAAACTGCTAATTCGTCACTTTAGACCATATTTCTTCACAGTTCGTTAGAAATTTGTTGCACCTAGAGTTGCACTAAGGGGTATAGTGAAGCTCGGAAACCCTTGATTTTACTGGGTTTTTACTTATCAAAACTCTTCATTGTTGGGAAGAGCAATACATCCCTTATCGCCTGTGAATCTGTTAGCAACATTACAAGTCTGTCGATTCCATATCCGATTCCACCAGTTGGTGGCATTCCGATTTCAAGTGCGTTGAGGAAATCCTCGTCTGTGTGCTCTGCTTCGTCGTCGCCTGCTGCTGCATTTGCATCCTGTGCTGCGAAACGCTCACGCTGGTCGATTGGGTCGTTAAGCTCTGAGTATGCGTTACACATCTCCCATGTGTTACAGAAAAGCTCGAAACGCTCTACCTTTGTAGGGTCGCCTGGTTTTTTCTTTGTAAGAGGCGAAATCTCAATTGGGTGATCCATGATGAAAGTTGGCTGGATGAGCTCTTTCTCACAGTACTCTTCGAAGAAGAGGTTGATAATATCACCTTTCTTGTGATGTGCTTCGTACTCGATATGATGCTCGTCTGCAAGAGCTTTTGCAGCCTCGTCATCTGCTACAGTATCGAAGTCGATTCCTGCATATTTTTTGATGGCGTCATTCATTGTAAGCCTCTCAAATGGTTTTCCGAGATCGATTTCTACGCCGTTATAAGTAATTTTTGTTGTGCCACATACTTTTTCTGCGAGGTAACGGAACATTGACTCTGTAAGCTCCATCATACCTTCGTAGTCTGTGTATGCCTGATATAATTCCATAAGGGTAAACTCTGGATTATGTCTTGTATCTACACCTTCGTTTCTGAAAACTCGTCCGATTTCGTATACTCTCTCAAGACCACCTACGATGAGTCTCTTGAGGTATAACTCAAGGGAAATACGAAGTTTTACATCTTCGTTCAAGGCATTGTAATGTGTCTCGAATGGTCTGGCTGCTGCTCCACCTGCGTTTGAAACAAGCATTGGTGTCTCAACTTCCATGAAATCACGCTCTGCAAGGAAGTTACGGATTTCTTTGAGAATCTGTGAACGTTTGATGAATACGTCCTTGCTCTCTTTGTTCATGATGAGATCTACGTATCTCTGACGATAACGTACATCTGTGTCTGTAAGTCCATGGAATTTCTCTGGAAGAATCTGAAGAGATTTTGACAACATAATCATCTCTTCTGCATGAATAGAAATCTCGCCTGTTTTTGTTCTGAAGGCGTATCCCTTTACTCCAAAAATATCTCCGATATCAGACTTCTTGAAATCTGCATATGAGTCTTCTCCAATCTGATCTCTTGCTACGTATACCTGGATATTTCCTTTTAAATCCTGAATGTTACAGAAAGAAGCTTTTCCCATTACACGCTTGAACATCATTCTTCCTGCAATGCTTACTGGAATTGGTGATGCATCCATGATGGCTCTTCTCTCGTTGTAGTCATCATTGATTACCTGTCTCTTCTCTGCTTCCTCTAATCCTTCTACGTTTGGTGCTACTCTTCCTGCAAGAAGCTCTGCCTCATGTGCATTGTATAATTCTTTAACTTCATCTGAGTGATGAGTCTGATCGAATTTTGTAATTACAAATGGGTCTTTCCCTGCTTCCTGTAAGTTCTGAAGTTTTTCACGACGTACCTTTAAAAGCTGGTTTATATCCTGCTGCTGTCCGCCCTTTACGTTGTTATTGTTCTGTTCAGCCATGATTTCTCGACCTTTCTTTTGGTTGTTCTATTCTGCTCTCTGAATCTCGAGTACCTTGTATGTGAGGTCTCCAACCTGTGTCTCTACTGTTACGCTGTCTCCTACTCTCTTTCCAAGGAGTGCTTTTCCTACAGGTGATTCGTTTGAGATTTTCCCTTTTAAGCTGTTTGCTTCTGTTGAGCCTACAATTTTATACTCTAACTCTTCGTTGTACTCGCAATCTAAGATTTTGATTTTACATCCGATTGAGATTTTGTCGAGGTCTACTTCTTCCTCTACTACAACTTCTGCGTTCTTTAAGATTTTCTCGATTTCTTCGATTCTTGCCTCAATATCACGCTGCTCGTCTTTTGCTGCATCGTACTCTGCGTTCTCTGATAAGTCTCCCTGCTCACGAGCTTCTTTAATCTTCTGTGATACTTCTTTACGTTTTACTACTTTTAAATCGTCTAACTCATCCTCAAGTTTTCTGAGTCCTTCGTAAGTAAGAATGTTCTTCTTCTCCATAATTTTACCCTTCTTTTTTATTTTTTGCCTATTTTAACTCACGTATTATAATTTATTCAACGGAAAGTGTCAAGTTTCCCACGTTTGTTGAGTAATTCTTCAAGCTCTTCGTAGCTTTCTACGTGATTTATTTCGTCTCTGAGTTTTGATGAATTCGGATATCCCATTGTATACCACGATGCGTGTTTTCTGATTTCGCGTATGGCTGTGTAATCACCCTTGAATTCCATCATCATTCGCGCCTGGCGGAGTATCATTTCTTTTACCTCGTCATATCCCGGTCTTTCCATGATTGTTCCATTTTCAAAATATGAGAGTATCTGTTTAAAAATCCATGGATTTCCCTGAGCGCCTCTTGCTATCATAAAACCATCACATCCGGTTTGCTCCTGCATGGATATTACATCCTCCGCTGTAAGCAAGTCTCCGTTCCCTATTACCGGAATCTTTACCGCTTCCTTTACCTGTCGGATGATGTCCCAATCGGCTTTTCCTGAATAGTATTGCTCTCTTGTTCTTCCGTGGACAGCTACTGCACTTGCTCCGCTTTCCTCTGCGATCTTTGCCATCTCCACCGCATTTACATGTTCGTCGTCAAAGCCTTTTCGAATCTTGACAGTTACCGGTTTGTTTATGGCTTTTACTGTTTTTTCAATTATTTTTCCAGCAAGTACCGGATTTTTCATCAGTGCCGAACCCTCACCGTTGTTTACGATTTTCGGTACCGGACATCCCATATTGATATCGAGTATGTCAAACGGTCTGTCCTCTATCTGATGCGCTATCTGCGAGACTATGTCCGGGTCCGAGCCAAAAAGCTGGAGAGATACCGGCTTTTCTTTTTCATCGATGGCAAGCAGGGTTTCTGTATTTTTGTTTTTATACAAAATTGCTTTGGCACTTATCATTTCCATGCACAAAAGTCCTGCGCCCTGCTCTTTGCACAGTAGTCGAAATGGCAGGTCTGTTACGCCTGCCATGGGTCCTAATATCAAATTGTTTGGAAGTTCTACGTTTCCGATTTTTAATTTGTTTATCATGTCTTATTTTACTTTTCTATTTTGTTTCTGATACACCAGATTTATTCCTTTAAGAGTGAGCTCTGGGTCGTAAACATCAATTGAGTCTGTTTCGTTTGAGATAATCCTTCCAAGTCCGCCTGTCACTACAACCTTTGCTTCTGTAAGACCGGTTTCTTCAAATGTCTTTTTGATAATGTACTCAGTCTGACCAATCTGTCCGAAAACAAGTCCTGACTGCATGCTGGTAATTGTGTCTTTTCCAAGAATTTTTTCAGGCTTTTTGATTTCTATTTCAGGAAGCTTTGCTGCGTCTTCCCACAATGCCTTTGCTGAAATTCGAATTCCAGGTGCTGTTATTCCACCTAAAAAAGTTCCATCGGCATCCACAAGGTCATAAGTCGTGGCTGTTCCAAAATCTATTACAAGCACCGGTCCTCCATATAACTCATATGCAGCCACTGCGTCAACTATTCTATCTGCGCCTATCTGCTGTGGATTTGGTGTTGCGATTCTGATTCCTGTTTTTATTCCTGCCTCAACTACAATTGGTTTAATGTCAAAATATTTGATTAACGCATTCTGTAGTGAATGCATTGTGTTTGGAACCACGGAACAGATAATTGCGTCATTGATGTCTTTTACGTTTACCTCATTTCGCTCCAGAAGATTCGATATAATCATTCCGTATTCATCCGATGTTCTTGGCATTTTTGTTGTAATTCTAAATGTCGCTTCTATTTCATTTCCATTAAAAACACCAAATGTTATATTTGTATTCCCTACGTCCAGAACTAATACCATGTTATTCCTCCTCAAGACCTTCTCCCCTAAACAGGATTCGATAATACATTTCTATTGTCTCTAGCAATTCTCGTTTCTGATTCTGATACTGCTTGATTTTTAATACGCTTCCTATTTCGTCATAGAAAAAATCGCCTTCTTCACAGCTTGTTCTAAAATCAAGATTTCCATCTTCATCAAATATCAATTCCAATATTCCGCCCACATCTTCTGTGTAAAGAACACACATTATTTTCAGCTCATCCTTTACTGATTGTGGCAGTCCTTGAAAATCCTCACTGAGGTAAAACTTTTTCTGGTATCCGTTGGACACACACAATACCACTTCATTAGACATATCCATATATTCCTCTCACTGATACTTCTCCGCTAGATACCAGTTTTCGTGATTCCCAGGTATCTACCATCAATTCTCCTCTTTTGGTGATTCCCATGGCTTTTCCTTCAAAGCTTTCTTTTGGGTCTAATACTTTCACCTGGGAGTGCATATTCACAAGAATTGAATTGTATTCCTTCATCAATTCTGATAAATCTTCCGTCTCTAGAAACTTAGCATAATATTTTTCGAAATACTCCATGGTTTTTTCGATTATTTCTGCTCTTCTAAAATTCTTTCCTTCTGATTTTGAAGCCTCTGAATTTGAAGCTCGTTTTGACTCTAGCTTTAAGCTTGTAGCCATCTCTCTAAGCTCTTCAGGGAATTCTTCATTGTGCACATTTATTCCGATTCCTACGACAATGTGATTTATATAGTCAAACTGCGCACTCATCTCTGTCAGAATTCCACAGACCTTCTTGCCATTTACCACAATGTCATTTGGCCACTTGATTTTTGCATCCTCACCTGTAATCTCTGTGATTGCTTTTGCAACCGCAAGTGCTGCTACAAGTGTAAGCATTGATGCATTGTTGGGGTTAATATCCGGTTTTAGCATCAGCGTCATAAAAATTCCTGTATTCGATGGAGATTCCCAGCTTCTTCCTCTTCTTCCTTTTCCATCATTCTGGTGATTGGCTACCACGAGAGTTCCGCTTGGATATCCCTGCTCCGCTAATTCTTTTGCTTTTGTGTTTGTAGAATCAATACTTTCAAAATAAAGTATCTCCTGCCCAATCCACTCTGTGTTCCAGATGCTTTTTAACTCAGCTTCATTCATCAGGTCCGGTGCGGATTTTATGTGATACCCTCTATTCGATTGTGCCTCTATCTCATATCCGGCTTCTTTTAACTGATTGATGACTTTCCAGACTGCAGTTCTTGATACGCCGAATTTGTTGCAAAGCTCCTGGCCTGATACATAGCCATCGGCTTCTCTTAACATTCTGAGTATTTCTTCTTTCATAGATTATTCTCCCGATGGATTTATCCTGACAGATTAATTCCTGGGCAATTATCTGTAACTCTTATTCTGCTAGTGTTGCTCTCATAATTGCCTTGATTGAGTGCATACGATTTTCTGCCTCATCAAATACCACTGAACGTGGTCCTTCAAAAATCTCATCAGTTACTTCAAGCTCTGACAAGCCGAATTTCTCATATACCTGTTTTCCAATTGTTGTCTTTAAATCATGGAATGCTGGAAGGCAATGCATAAAAATTGCTGTGTCTTTTGCATTCTCAAATGCTTTTGCATTTACCTGATATGGTTTCAAATCATTTATTCGCTCTGCCCATACTTCCTCAGGTTCTCCCATTGATACCCATACGTCTGTGTAAATTACATCTGCATCCTTTGTTGCCTCTGCAACATCTTCTGTAAGTGTGATGCTTGCTCCTGTCTGTTCCGCTACTTCTTTACAGTAATTTACAAGCTTCTCTTCTGGGAAATATTTTTTGTTGGTACATGCTACAAAATCCATTCCAAGCTTTGCACATGTTACCATGAGAGAGTTACCCATGTTGTATCTTGCATCTCCCATATATACAAATTTCACACCTTCTAATTTTCCAAGATGCTCTTCGATTGTAAGCATATCTGCAATCATCTGTGTTGGATGAAATTCATTTGTAAGTCCATTCCATACTGGAACTCCTGCGTACTCTGCAAGTTCTTCTACAATCTCCTGTCCAAAACCACGATACTCGATTCCGTCAAACATTCTTCCGAGCACTCGCGCTGTGTCAGCTATACTTTCTTTTTTTCCAATCTGTGAACCGCTTGGATCTAAGTAAGTAACGTGCATTCCCAAATCATGTGCTGCTACTTCGAAAGAGCATCTTGTTCTGGTACTTGTCTTTTCAAAAATCAAAGCGATATTCTTGCCTGTTAAATCATCATGTCTGATACCGTTTTTCTTCTTTTCTTTTAATTCCTTTGAAAGATTAATCAAGTATCTGATTTCTTCTGGAGTATAATCCATTAATTTTAAAAAGTTTCGTCCCTTTAGGTTCATTGCTCTTTCCTCCTTTTTTCAATGAGGTCATTTTACTCTATTATCCCTTTGTTTGCAAGCTTACACAATTTTACCTTATCTGATTTCTTATCTCACAGTAAGAAAAGTCATCTCGACAAAAAAAGAGGGTTTCTATTACGAAACCCTCTTATCGAGTATGATTAATTATTCATCTTTATCTAAAATGCATTGAACCAATCATGATTCCTTCTGAGCTGTATCCATCATTGAAATACAATGCACCATTTGTATTATCTACGCCAGCCAAAGCTTCCTGAGCAGCACTGTAACAAGATGAGCTTACTCCACTTGCGAGTTTTCTTTCAAGCTTTCCTGTTCTCGCTGGTCCAAACTGACCTGGCTGATATATTACACTATAAATTGAATTTGGAAATCTTCCACTCTTAACACGGTTTACTACAACCGCTCCAACTGCAAGCTGAGTCTCATATGGCTCTCCGCCTGCCTCACAATAAATAATTGCAGCAAGAAGTGTTACCTCATCTGCTTCTGCAGCAAGTGAACTTCCCTGTGATCTTGAAGGTGTCTCAGATGATCCTGATGAAGCAGCTTCAACAGCTTCTTCCTCTGCTTTCTTTCTAGCAGCTTCTTCCTCTGCTGCTTTCTGCGCAGCAATCTGTGCCTGTTCCTCTTCGATTGTAATTCCTACACCTACATTCAATGATACAGTAACGTATGCTGAACTTACATATCTTGTCTGTGAATCGTAAACAACTGCAACCCAACCATCTTCTGTCTGCACACTTCTATCAACATTTAACACTGCTCCATTTGAAACTGCATGAACTACTTCTGAATTTTCATTCTGCTCAGCACGAATTCTAAGTCCATCCGCATTTACAGTTGCTACAGTTCCGAATGTGTTATACGCATATTCCAATGCATTAGTTCCAAAAATGCAGTACTCATCTTTTACGTATCCAACTACATTTCCTGATGTGATCTGTGACCAGCCATCAGCTTGCGATGTAATAGTTGCTACATCACCCTTGTAAAGTTTTCCTACTACGTCAGAATCTGTATTTGCCTCAACTCTAACGTTCAAGTACTCTTCAACATTTGGCATAAGCTTCTTCTGCCATGCCATTTCTTCTGGTGAATAACTGAATGACTCAGCAACAATTATAAAATCTTGTTCTTCAATTGAGAATGTGCCATCCTCTTCTGAATCATCACTGTCCTCCAAAAGAGCTGCTGTAACTCCTGCATAACCATCATACTCTAAACTAGTGTTTGCTAGCACCTTTTCCTCTGTGAATACATCAGAGCTTCCGCTGTTAGTAACCGCGGTGACCGACATAATACCACATAGTCCAAAGACTGCGGCGCACTCGATCACTTTTTTGTTTAGCACCATATTTTCCTCCATATGCAATAATCTATGCAATTTTTGTTACGATTATTACACTTGTGTTTCATTTGTTACAATTTTGTTACGCAAGCATATTATCACGATGAAACTTTTTTGTCAAATTTTAGGGAAAAATTTCCTCTAAAACTTGTGAAATTAATGAATTTTCTGCTTGCGCAACTTCATTTTCCATAATAATTTCTTCATTTTTTGTAACTTCATCGATATACATTTCAACTCGTTTTTCTATCTCTTCTATTTTTTTGTATGCTTTTTTTATCCTATGTGAAGAAACCGCATTTACCATAATATTAATCCCCACCACTATTGTTAATACAACTACTGCTGAACCTAATATTACCGGCGTTATTTCTTCCACAAACATATCTATTTTCCTCCTAACTTATCCACATTCCGCACAGAAAATGCCGTGAATAATAAACATTTATATTCTAATTATAATTTATTGGAGAAACATCGCACCCTTTTTTCGTCGCAAGTTTCGACAGTTCTTTTGTCTTGACTTTTATTTTGTTGAGTATAATATAAGATAATGTAAAACATCAGAAAGGATATTTACTATGAAAAAAATAATAATGACGGGCGGCGGTACAGCAGGCCATGTTACTCCAAATATTGCACTTATGCCAGCACTTAAAGAAGCTGGATATGAAATAGAATACATAGGTTCTGTTAATGGAATGGAAAAAGGCCTTATTGAAGCCCAAAACATTCCATATTACGGAATTTCTTCGGGAAAACTCAGAAGATATTTTGACTGGAAAAACTTTTCAGATCCATTCCGTGTTGTTAAAGGCTATGGGCAGGCAATTAAACTTATGAAAAAATTAAAACCTGACGTTGTCTTTTCAAAAGGTGGATTCGTATCTGTTCCAGTTGTCCTTGCGGCAAAACATTGTCACATTCCTGCGATTATACACGAGTCAGATATCACTCCTGGTCTTGCAAACAAAATCGCCATTAAAGGAGCCAAAAAAGTATGTTGTAACTTTCCTGAGACCATGAAATATCTTCCTTCGGATAAGGCCATTTTAACAGGCTCACCTATCAGAAAAGAACTATTTTCTGGAGATGCTCAAAAAGCCTTAGAATACTGTAATTTTGCAGATCACGATAAACCAGTTCTTCTAATTATCGGTGGAAGTCTTGGATCAAAAGTTGTAAACGAAGCTGTTAGAAAAATTCTTCCAGAGCTTCTTAAAGATTTTTATATTATTCATCTTTGCGGAAAGGGTAATCTTGACAATTCTCTTACAGGTTTACTCGGATATGCTCAGTTCGAATATGCAAATAAAGAGCTTACTGATATGTTCGCATTAGCTGATATGGCAATTTCAAGAGCTGGCGCAAATTCAATTTGTGAATTACTTGCTCTTCACAAACCAAATATCCTTATCCCTCTTTCAGCTGCTGCCAGCCGAGGTGATCAGGTATTAAACGCAAATTCCTTCAAAAAACAGGGATTTTCATATGTAATCGAAGAAGAACAACTTGACGATAAAGTTCTTCTTAATGCAGTCCATGACGTATACAGCAATAAAGATTCTTATATCAACACTATGTCAGATAGTGGACAAATAGATTCTATATCAACAATCATTGATATCATTAACAGCGAAGCCATAAAAAAATAACGTATATATTAATTATAAAGCCAGATATTACCAATTCTAGTAAGTATCTGGCTTTTAATTTACATTTTTATCTTTACATTTTCATCTCTTCGCAAATCTTCTTCATTTCATCATCTGAAAAATCTTTGTGATTCCACTGAAGAAAATCTTTGTCATTTTCAGACTTATATCTTGGAATAAGATGAAGGTGGAAATGAAATACAGTTTGTCCTGCTACCTCTCCGTTATTCTGCACCAGATTATATCCATCACATCCTAATATCTCTTTTTCTTTTGTAACTATTTTCTTTGCAAGCTTTGCAGCCTTTGCCAATACTTCGTCATCAATCTCAAACACATTTGCGTAATGCTGTTTTGGTAAGATAAGCGCATGCCCCTTTGTTGCTGGACTGGCATCAAGTATTACATTGAAATTTTCGTCCTCATATATTGAATTTGTTGGAATATCTCCATTTGCTAATTTACAAAAAATACAATTATCGTCTCTCATTTTTCTTTACCTTTCTGCACTTTATTGATATTTTTGTCTCCTAATACACCAATCCTAAAATTGGAAAATCTGGTCTAATGATCTAAGTGTTTTAAAGTTTCCTTTCGCAGTCATCTCACCAGTCATAAAAGCCCTTTGAAATGTCATTCTTCCATCAACAATATTCTGCATCACTTCCTGACTAAGCTTAGCAAATACATCTATATTATCTTCTGTTCCATAGTGTATTTCCAAATCTTCTTCTTCCACTTTTACAAACAATGGATTTTTTAATCCGTCAATCATAAAGGAATATCTTGCCACAAAATCTTCCAATGGTATAAAATGCGACTCCAACTCCTTAATATATGGTGTCTCTGAATTCTTTTCCTCAGTTCCAAGCATATCTTTAAACATTGTAGCAAGTTCTTCAATGTCTTCCTTCTGCTTTTTCACATAGGTATCATCAGATACATATTTTGACAACTGCTCACTCTCCTGCGGTGTCAAATTCATCTGTGTAGTACGCAATACACTCTGTTTTACAGCCTGATTACTTGTTGGAAGAGTCTTTATCTTCTGAGAAATTGTTCTATACAGATTTTCAGCTCGTTTTTCAATAATGAGATTATAATCTGCATTCATCTCAAATGTAGCTAAATCTTCTACATAACCACACAATCCGGCGCAAGGTAATCCTCCTAATACTTCCCATGCATTTGCAAGGGTAGTCTCTCCCTCTCTCTCTCCATATGTGGTTGACATCACTATAGGTTGCATATATGTAGTACTGATTTTCTCCTTATCTCCATATAGCCAGCACGCATCTAAAAACTGTTGCATATATCCGCCAATTCCAAGCCATTCAACTGTTGTTGCAAGAATAATTCCGTCTGCGTCCTTAAATGTCTGTGGAAGTGTTGCAATTTCATTTTTATGTTCATAAATATTGTATCTTTCAACTTTCACACGAAGTTCTCTTAATACATCTTCCATTTTACCCAGTACATATAATGTTGGATCATCTAAAAGTCCTCGTCCACCATAGTAAATATTTATCTTCATCTGTATTGTCTCCTGTAGAAATTATTTGATTTCAGAAATTCTATTACCCATTATATCGCTTTTTCCTGTATAAAACAATTGAAAGCAAAAATCCTGACACCAGTCCGCCAATATGACCACCATTATCTACCCCTGATGATTCATAGCCCTGATAAACCATTAATACAACCATAACAATTAAGCCTGTTTTGTTAAGGTTTTTAAACTTCCCTTTATTCTTTATGCATACCCATACCAAAGCTCCAATCAAGCCAAAAATTGCTCCTGATGCCCCTGCTGAAACAACATAATTTCCAGTAAAATTCATTAATGCAAATGAAACCAGGCTCCCACCTATTCCAGATAAAATATATAATATTAAAAATCTGACACGTCCAAATGAATTCTCTAAAATGTCGCCTGCTGCACCTAAAACTATCATATTGTTAAGAAGATGCATTAGTCCAAAATGTAAGAACATCGCTGTAAAAAATCTCCAGTATTCGCCTCCACTAATAATAGCGTCCGGAAACATTCCCCCATGAGTAATCATAAACGATGGATCAAGTGTATCTCCCATAAATTCAAGTACAAAAAACACTATAAAATTGATAATAACAAGTCCAATTGTAATATAAGGTTTCTTCTTTTCGTTCATGATTTCATTATAATTTTTCACTGATTCATTTTCAACTTATACAAAACGATATTTTACATCAGCAAATCTTACTATATCATTTATTTTCAACTGTCTCTTCTGTCTGTATGTTAGCAATTCCTCGTTTACAAATGTTCCATTTGTTGAATTTAAGTCTTCAAGATAGTATTCATTATTTTCTTTTTTTATTACTGCATGAAAATGACTAACTGTATCCTTGTCAATTACTTCATCTACATCCTCTCCCTGCCCTATCTTAACCATATTTTTCTTTATGGTTATATTTCCAATATTTTCTCTCCCCTCATATAACAACATTCCCTGCGGATGGTCACGGAAATCGCTCAGACAAACCGTAGGATGTATCTCTGGTACAGTCTCTTCTATTGTTTCATTTGGATATATTTCAAATTGAATATCCTCTTTTGCCTTTTTCCTATTTTTTTGCTTTATACTACTCGATATTTTATTTTTTATATCCTCAAAGTAATATTTGATTCTCTTTATTCCATCAGTATTTTCCTCCATGCAGCATTCATCTTCGCAATCATCCTCATACAGCTTGGATGGTAAATCAATCTCCTTTACCCTGTCTTCAATTTTATCTTTTGTTTTCTCCTGTCTCGCCGATATTATCGCATTTCTAACATCTGAAATACTATAATTTCCGCTTAACAGTTTTTCGTAAATTCCATAAGCAATATGTACTGCATCTGAGTCACTATGATCCAACTTTGTCAACATATACTCCATAAGCTGCTGAAATGATTTGTATGATTCTACATCCTCTCCAGGATAAACTGTAAAATATATTTCATCATCCTGATTTGATACAAAAATCAATTCCGGTTGCAATACCAGACACCTGGTGTCTATAAGATGTTTTTCAAGCTGCTCATAAATATTACAAATTTCCACAATTAGCTTTTCTAAAAAATCAAGTCTTATATCATTAAACTGGCACAACAGCTCTAATGACTGAATTCCTGAAATGTTATACCAAAATTGAGTTTTCCCATCTACGAAACACTTTTCAAAACAGACAATCCCCTTAATATTTGTCTTTAATAAAATCTTTTCATCTAGCTCTCTTACTCTGTCACACTTTAATATCATAAAGCTTCCAGTAATTTTTCTATCATATACTATTTCATTGCAATTCATCCGCTACCTCTTTTATACTTTCATAATTATAAAAGTCATCAACCAGCCACATATTGGTTACGTATTCCTGTTCCTTCTGTGACTTAATTTCACTATATAATTCAAGCCCCATTTTCATTCCTGCCGCTGAAATAAAGATAAATAGCGGAAAAATTATTGCCCCTTCAACAGTAAAGCTACCCTTGAGCTGCATTTTATTCCTCCATTCCTTTTCAAAAAATAATTCACTATATATCTATTCATAGAAGCAATGTTGTTGCATACCCCAATACCAGAAACGGACAAAATGCCATCTCATAATTCTTACTCTTTTTTGCAAATACAATTAGAATTAATGCTGTTACACCGGCAAGTGCCATTGATAACATTATTACACTAATCATCATTTCTGGATTGATATACAACCCCATTGTCAAAACAAGCAATGCATCTCCATACCCTATACTTTGCCTTGTAAAATATGAGATTAGTAACATAAATAATCCTGGTATCATCGCTATTAGAATTTGAAAAATAATATCCTTGATATCTCTGGTATTAACTGCTACAGCAATAACCCTTGCCACTCCAATTACAATCATTCCCACTATCAGTTGTAGTGGTATTTTTCTTGTTCTTAAATCCACTATTGCGGCTATTCCTAATCCACAAATTAAAGCAATCTCAAAATACACGTTTACCCCTCTTTACTTTCCACACTTTGAACACGCTCCCATTCCATTTACTTCTGACAAATGAATCATTTTTACCGTTCTTTTCAATCCGCTGCAATTTAAACTACTGTGATATTTATCTCCATAGTCTGTTACGTAATATGATCCCTGTGAATTATTCTTATTTTTTTTGGTACACGAGCATGCACTATATTTTTCACCATTTTTATTTCTTAGTCTGCCTATTTGCGAAGCATCAGTGCATTTAATACTTAAATCCAGATAATTACACTGATCCGACATATGATAAACTGTTCCATTTTCTGTTATATACACATACGGATCATCCTCCTGGTTTTCTACACTTTTCCCAATCCATTTTTTGCTGTTACTATGTTGCTCAATTTTTATTCCATCAATATCAAAAAATCCTATTGGCAATTTAATCTTATATTTTGCAACCAGTTCAACGTTTTCTCCTTCCATATTTGAATCAATAATTGATATTCCGTACTTTCCCCCAGATACATATTCATCTATCAATTCATATTTTGATAATTCCTTTATCATGAGTGCCTTTGCCGTTGCAAGACTAATGGAACCTGAATCATCCCCGGCACATGCTAAAGCTACCATCCTGCTAGAATAATACAATGCCTGTTTTGTTTCTGTTTCAACCTGTATTACCCTGAAAAAAAACATTATACTCACAAGAAACGCGGCAAAAAACGGAAAGATTACTGTAGCCTCTAAAGTATATGAACCTTTTGGATAGGTGTATGAGGGTGCCTTCTTACTTTTATTTTGAAATCCGTTACGATATTTTTTTGTGCTGTTTGGGAGTTTTATTATTTTATTTGCTGTTTGAAAAATTTTGCAAAAAGACACCATCATACACCTATCCTTCTTTCTTGTTCTTTAACTTTGTTTATAATAAGAATATTTTTGGGTTTTCTTTATATGAAACTCATTTGACCCAATGTTTATTAATGAAATGAAATTAGTAAATAAACCATGATATTCATAATTGTAATCAGCCTGCAACTGACAGATTCCATTATCCATCCTGAAATTTTCATAGCCTGAATTCATTCTCACACTAGCCTCCTGCATATCCATTGCCCTATACGCTATTGTCTGATTATTATTTGCCAACAAAAGAATTCCAAGATAATCTTTGTAATTTTGTCCCACCTTGCTTCCTTTCGCTTTCGCATCATTTGTAAGCAATACAGGTATCTCAAACAATCCTGATGTCCAGGTTCCATTACTTTTCATTAGTGGAATCCTTTCACCAGCTAAAAGAGCTCTGACATCAAGTACACTTTCGCAATATGCCCAACCCATTAAAATTGCCCACTTAATTACTTCAGCAAGCCCTGGATTAAGCATTGCAACTGCTATTCCAGTAGCAAGTAACATGGCTTGGGATTGTCTGCCTGTATCTGTACACAGATACATAAAATCTACTGTCCCCCGTATCAAAAGTAATTTTTCTACAACAGCAGTAAGATTTTCCTTATCAGAACTATCGCCTCCTATCAGATACTCCAACTCATATTTCATTGCATGATTATCAATGGGATTTGAATAACATGACATATATGACATTAGATACTGTTGGACCAGTATACTGTCATACCATCCATTATTTGATACTTCCGGATTTACTCCTGTATTAAGAGTCCTCTCGGAAACACTATTCGATAAATCAATTTGATTTCCAGATATTTTGTCTTCACTCATTACAAGCTTTAATACTCCACCAGCCTGTGCTTCCTTTACACTTACCAAAGGATTTTGTACTACACTTCCTCCGACATCAACATCCCCCGTAAAATCCATGTAACTATCGTCAGAAGAATTGCCCGAACAGTCTCCGGATTTATCACTTACTGTACAAGTCATAAATCCACTTTTCATATCGTTTTCAATAAAATTAATTCTATGTCCGCCTGATGAATAATAATTATTACCATTATCCATTATGCTCTTTATTGACTGATAGTTACTGTACATTTTTTTTGCTGCTTCATATGCAAAATTCTCCTTCATATATGAAGAAACCGACTGCATAAAAACCTCGCCTTGCTGATCCGTCATAAGGGTATACTGCGGTATGTCAACTGAATCCACACCTAATCGTAATGTGCTTGTATTATTACTTTTTCCATCAGTATTAATTGCAAAATTTCCTGTAACCTGCTGCTCAAGATAGTTCTCAATTCCCTTTATATCCAGTTTTGAACCCTTTCCACCATCATATAAAAGCAAATTGTATTCATCCCATAAAGGTTTACAGTACTGAGCAAAAATTGTTTCTGTATTAGCCTCACTATCCATAAGTGCAACCTTATCTAGTTCAACAAATCGCCCTGCTTCAACTAGCGTAAACAAAAATTGGCCTATAAGCATTAAAACAAGTGTCGCAAAAAGCGTAATACTTCCTCTCACACTGATCCCGCCTTGCTTTTAATCGTACTGAAAATACTATTTACCAGTGATACTAATTGAGCTTTAAAGATGATAACCAAAGTAATAAGTACAACTATTATCAGTATCATTTCAACTACTCCAGCACCTTCTTCATCCTTTAAAAAATTCTTAATTCCTAACATATTTTTCCTCCTATCCTTTAAAACTTATTATTGCAGGCGCCATTACTATTGCAATGACTACCCCCATCATCAACAAAAGAGGCATCAACATTTTTGTACTGGCTTCTTCTCCTAAACGTTTTGCCGTTAATCTTCTTTCTTTAAATGCATCATCCGATTCCTTTTCAAGCATCGTCAGTACGCCTTTATTTCCCTTTTGTAAGCTCTGCAAAATTATTCGTACAAATCGCTGATAACAACTTAAATCTGTATTTACAGCAAAGCTGTTATATGCCTTTCTCGGGCTTTTCCCATCCATTATCTCTCTTTGAGTAACCAGCATTGTTTCATAAATAGGTACTTCCTTTATCTTCTTTTTTTCTTTTTTATCAAGATATCGACCTGTAATTTTATTCCATGCCTGTTCTATTGTCATTCCGGCACCCATTAAAATAGCCATTTTACTAACTATTTCTGGATATTCCATTTGCATACTATTCTTGCGAATCTTTATCTGTTCTTTTTGCTTTTCTTTTGAAGAAAAAAATAATAGAACAGAAATTACTACCTCTAGTGCTAAAACTTTTATTACCAGATTCTGTGGCTTTTCCCTCCAAGTAAGCTTTTCACCATTTATTTCATCTGGAA
Source organism: Agathobacter sp. (assembly GCA_045123895.1). Classification (GTDB taxonomy): domain Bacteria; phylum Bacillota; class Clostridia; order Lachnospirales; family Lachnospiraceae; genus Roseburia. Next base: position 2,933 of record JBGVKW010000038.1, on the reverse strand, counting down.
GACTAACTGTATTACTTCCTTCAATTTCAGACTGCTGCTCCATTCTTCTATCAATGGCTTTTATTAGACTGTCCTTTTTCGACATTGCTTCCGGAACTACTTTAAATGTAAACTGATACTCCTCGTTGTAATTACCACAACTAAGCCTTACAGATGCGCTAACAAGCGCATTCTCATCCAATTTGGCCTTATCGAGTCTATAAATCTGTTTTTGATCAATATTTCCTGAGGAATCAACCAATGTATAATCACTCAATATCCATTCAGCACTTACATCACCATTAACATAGCTTTCTGACATATTAACTTTACTTACTACTGCATCAATTGACTCTCCTGAACTACAGAATGTTTCGTCTATTTCTTTTTTAGCTTTTTTAAATAAATCAGATGCCATCGATCTGCTAGGCTTTTGTTCCTCAACTGTAAGCTGATACTCATAATCTTCTAGCTCTTTGGAATTTAAGACCAAATCAACCTGCTTACTTCCTTCACCCTCAATGTTTCTCTCAATTTGATTTCCCTCGAGTAAAGACTGATTTTCCTGCATATAAAACGCAGCCACTAATAAAAGAATATACAATACACCTATTTTGACTATTTTTATCTTCATAAACTAAACCCTTATATCAAGCACCTTTTCAGCCAGAAAAAGCGCAATTACATATACTCCTAAACATATTGTCATAAAAATCATTCCTATTGGACTTGAATACAATGAGTCAAGATAATCTCCCGATGCAATTCTAAGATAAAGTAAGATAAATACAGGAATAACATCCATGATTTTCTGTTCTAGTTTTTTAGCGGATACCGTGACTTCAATTTCTCTTCTCGTCTCAAATTTTTCCCACATTCTGTATGTAGTGGTTTCAATTATTTCTACAAATTTTCCTCCACTTCTTTTTGCAAAAGAAAAAATGTCCGAAAAATTTTGTATATCTTCTAATCCCGTTCTATCTGAAAATTCTTCCAGAATCTTTTCAATCGGCTGATTCATTGATATTTTTCTATTCATTTCGCGTAGTTCAAGATACATATATGACTGCTTTCCCTTTAAGAGAAGTAGTTCTCTTTCAGCTTCAATAAATGCATTTTCAAGAGAGTATCCTGCAATAAGATTAGAGCTAATGTTTTTTAATGCATCCATAAATTCATCTGACAAAATCTGTTGTCTGTTTCTTATTCTTTCTCTTGAAATATATCTCTTTGCTGCTACAAAAATAGCAGGTATTATAATTAGACCTATCCAATTATTAAAAAAAAGATATGCAATAATTACACCAAGCATTACGCTTACACCAATAGCTTCTGCCCAATCTTTTACATTAAATTGATATTTTTCATAATTCATTTTGCTCTACTCTTCTCCATTAAGCTTAAGTCCTGCTGCCAACAGCTTTTCTCTGTGTTTTAGTTTTCCAGTTTTAACCAGTTTTCCATTTACTTTGCCTAAGCAACCCGGTTCTTCTACAAATCTATACAGTGTATTTAACTGTACTTCGCCGTTTTTCATTCCATCTACCTCAGCAATTTCAAGTACCCTACGGGATTTATCTCTTAATCGACCAAGCTGAATAATGATATCTATCCCCGATGAAATCTGTTGACGAATTGCTACTATTGGTAATTCCTGCCCCATAAGAACCATTGTTTCAATTCTCGAAAGCATGTCCTTACATGAATTAGAATGTCCTGTTGATAAACTTCCGTCATGTCCGGTGTTCATAGCAGATAGCATATCTAATGCCTCTGCACCTCTTGTTTCACCCACAATAATTCTGTCTGGTCTCATTCTTAAAGCTGATTTTATTAAATCCCTTATTGTAATTGGTACAACTCCTTCTGTATTTGCATTACGAGTCTCGAGTTTTACAATATTTTTTGCTCCAAGTAACTGTAACTCTGCAGAATCTTCAATTGTAATTATTCGCTCATCTTCAGGAATATACTGCGATAATGCATTCAAAAATGTGGTTTTTCCCGATCCTGTTCCGCCTGATATGTATATGCTGTACTTTGATTTGACCAGTATTTCAAGATACCTGGCAACCTCTTTTGTAAGTGATCCTATACTTATCAGTTTTTCCATATCCATCGGATGTTCAGGGAATTTTCTGATAGAAATTGCTGAGCCTGCAAGGGAGATTGGTTTAAGTACGATATTTACTCTTGAGCCATCACTCAGCCTTGTATCAACTATTGGAGATGACTGATTGACTACTCTATTGTGCTTTCCAACTATTTGCTGAATAACATCTTCCAATTTTTCTTCAGAAGAAAAACGACCTTCATATTTTTTAATCTTCCCTTCTTTTTCAAAAAATATATTGTCAGGTCCATTAACCATTATCTCTGTTATCTCTCTGTCATCAATCAGTTCCTGGATAACGTCAAGTTTTCTTAATGAAAAGAAGACATTCTTCTCTAGCTTTAGTCTGTCTTTTATAGTGAGCTTTCTGGTATTTGCATTTTTTGCAATTACCATGCCAATCAAATCATATATTTCATCATCATCCATTTCCCGGGATAAATCGAGTTCTTCCAAAACTTTTTCTTTTATTTCCTGCTCTATATTATCCAGCACAATACACTCCCTTTGTTATTCCTCTAATAACATCTCCAAATTCATTCCATTTCCACTGTTCAACCAGCCTTTCACAACTGCTAACTGGTGCTGTAATAATTGGTGGTTCTACCACTTTGATTCTTTCTACAACATCCTTATAACCCTTACTTAATAATTCCTCTGTGAATTCATATTCTCGCCACTGGCTTAATCCTCCTTTTCTTTGTACAAGAAAAATAACTTCGCTTTGGTTTAATAAGTCAAAGAACCCTCTAAACCTTGCTCCCATATTTAAAATTACCGTGTCGTACTGTAGCTCGGAACAAATCATTTTTATTAAATTATTGCAAATAGTGGTATCAAT
>JBGVKW010000037.1:0-3832 GCA_045123895.1 Agathobacter sp. | reverse complement strand
TGGCAATTCAAGAACGCTACTGATATTTCTGACATTGAATACGCATTACTTCCTGCATTATTTTATCTGCCCACTCATCATCAGGTGGCCCAACAAGAAAAACGTTAAATCCATATACTTTTCCATTTTTCATTACACTTTTGTCATCATCTATGTGCAAATCAATTCTATATTTTGCAGGGTACTTTGACGGCATTGGATACTCCTTCCCGGCTTGTACTTCTTTCATATGTCTACTGCCATTTATTATCTGACCAACTTTTATTCCGTAATGTTTAAGCAGATTCCTTATATATTTTTCTGACCTAAAAGAAGTTGTATATATCCAGGTCTCAATGCCTTCGGATTGAAGTCTCCTAAAAAGTTCTATCGTTCCTAAGCGTAATCTTTCTTTGTAGATTTTTTTCCATGGAAACTTTAATTCTTTTTCAGTTTTAAATTCTGGTGGAGATACAAACAATGTATCATCCAAATCAAATGAAACAATCATAACACTCCTTGTAAAAATTAACTCTGTCTAATAACAGTTTTCGATTAGTCTGTCAGACTAAAAGTCCAATTGCGCATATATGTTTTAAATATCGCCTTTATTATAGCACATGATGGGTAGCTGAAACTAAAAAGAATAGTTTTCTAAGCTCATGACTTATGCTAAAATTCTAATATCTAATTACTAATTTTTCAAACATAACAATTTCGGATTTTACGATACTAAGGAAAGGATAAAAAATGTACTGCATAGATGTATTTGATAATGGAATAAATATAAATGGTCACCCCCTTACATTTCCACTTTCTTATAATGAAATTAAGACTGTACTTGGAGAGGCAAGGCTATATCAATATGGAACTAATGGTAATTATATTTCATATGTTTACGATGAACTTGGAATTAGTTTTGAAGGGTCAACCTATTACCTGAATAATCTGAAAAAGAAAAAAGCATATAAGGATAAAGAACATACTATTATTGGCTTGACTTTGTATGTTAGTGGTAAAAATATATATGAATCTTTCCTTGATACAATGCCAGAAAAGTGTTATTTAGGTAATCTTACTTTCTTAGGACAAAAAATTGATCAGAATAAAATGTGGAAATCACCGCTTGGATATGGATATTCACCAATATATGAGAATGCTCAGGGAGCAAAAACTCCAATACATGTTGAGGCTAGTATTCATATTGATGATAATGATTCGAACAATACTGGGGTGAAATACAATGGTACTCTTTATGAAAATGACCGTTTCTTAAAGGATGTAAACCTTACATTTGAACCAGAGAGACCAAAAAGCAACGAGAACTACAATATAGTTGTTCCGGATGAGGAGTGCCTGGTTTTTGATACATTTAATTTTAAGCTTGCTGTCATTAATGAGCTTATGTATAACCAGGAAGTATTGAAACCATATTTTGACATCTATGATTATATGGCATTTAAGAAAGCACACTGGAATCTTGAGACATCCAAAAATGTCAGAGCGGCTGTGAACTTTTTCAAGGAATTACCAATTCCTGCAAGACTGGCTGATCTGGTGACTGAGCTCAACATGGATGGCTCTGATGAAATCTATATGCAAATAGCACCTGAGTGGGACGGACGCGACGAAAGATTTGATTTTAATAAGCTAACTGAATCCGAACTAAAACAGTTCAAAAATCTGAAGAAAATGCTTATCTTCGGGAATGACAAAGACGCCGCCAAACTCAGAAAAGTATGTGAGCCACTTGGAATTGAGGTTGAACCATTAGCTGGCGTTTCTTCATAAAAAAGATAATCCTCTTTGTTTCATATTGTCAATTATGGTATTATTCAGGGACTGCGTAAATTTACCTGCGGAAATAAAAGATTAGAGTTCACCTAAGACGTTCTGATAAATGGATCAGGCTTTGAATTATTGGTTACATCATACTCTTCTTGTTTCCTTATTTCAAGATTGCCCTTTTGGCAGTCTGATACTTAGTCCTCTTGGATGCCTTTTTAGCTACAGCAATAGATATGTCAAGGGCATGCCTCGTAGAGGTGCTTTTGCACCCTTGACATATCTATTACCGCAGCTTCTTTTGTAATCAAGAGGACTAAGCATTTTATTGCGTCATCAACGCTCTATAATCCACGGATGTGATGATTGATGCATAGTTTCTTCTTGATATCTCCCGGCAGACTTCCCTGTATTGCTGCCATATACTTTCCCAATTCATAATGACGATTCTTTTCTGAACGCATTACCTCTGGAACAGAACAATAGGTCATTTCATATCCTGCGGCTTCTTTTAGTTCCTGACGCTGATATCTAACCAGTTCAAGCATGTTGCCTCCGTTGTAATAGTAAGCTCTAAGTCTTCCCATCTGACCAGCGCCTCGCTTACTCCATCCCATAGGTCTTGATGTCATTCTTGCTGCCAACACATGGCTTACATGACCTTCTGCACTACATCCAGGCAGTTTCTTCCTGTTACTTAATCGGACCTTGCATGGCATCCAATTATTTAGGATATAGTCCCTTCCGTCCTCAATGCTCTCTGAACTCTTCACATCATCTTCTTTAAGATATGTTTTTACGAAATCAACATACTCATTAAAGTCCTTCTTGTTCTTGTGCATGATGATTTTCCTCAGCTGCGAAATCGCATCAAATCTGCTATCCATTAGGTGACTGGTTATCTTTATCAAATATTTCTGAAAATGAAATTCATCCATAGTTGCAATGACCCCAGCTATACCTCTTTTGCCTTCTTCCATCCAGGCTCCACCATCACCATTTACATAAATTTTCTCTATCTGTCCCGTGTCATAATGACTGTCTATATATGCATAAATTCGTTCCCAGAAATCTTTATTATCCTCACTGGCGCTGTCAGAGCAGAAGTAGTGTGGATTTATAAGTTTGTGTCTTTTACTACCTGGTGTTTCTTCCTCGATTCCTTCGTAGCAATAAACAAGTTTTTCAATTACATTATTATTCTTGCGACCACAATCGTTCTTAACCAGATCACCTTTCTTATTTCTGTACTGAAGAGAAATATGCGCTTCGTCAGCATCGATAAAAAGAACCTTGACTACTTTCTTTTCCTCAAGTACTTCATCTTCAGGAGGAAACTGCAATGCATGTATCTTCTTCATTACAGTTTGCTTGCTTACCTTATCAAGAATACTGGTTTCTTCTCCGCCACGTCGATATGAAGTCTGTACCGCCTCTTCCAGAAGCCTTGCCTCTGCATCTTCCGTCATTCTTTCATGAGGATCCATCCCCATAATCAGATCAAGGATATAGGAACGTTTACCTTCATCCTTTGTTTTGAACATAGTCTTGGAATAATTAACACTTCCAAGAGATGTGATAAGTTGCTTAGTTTCATGTCTATCCACGACCCAAGACATTTTGCGTACTTCACTTTCATTTAGCATCTCATCCAGATATCCAAGCGTTTCTTCAATCATTCTGATACCTGTTTTATGAAGTTCTTCTGTAATCTTTTTGACATATGATGCAATGTCAGACGGATTTCTTAAAAATTCATCCTCTAATTTTTCAAAAACTGGTACACTTTTCTCATTGAAATGTTGTATACTTTTAACCATGGAGAACACCTCTGTCTTTCTAAAGTTTGGTTTAGTCGCCTTTAACTTTATCAGACTTTGGTGTTCTCTTCTATTTTTTTATTAATCCGAAGAAAAAGTTACGCTAGCTTATCTAACACTACAAACTTCCAATTTCTCAAATAAAAAAACAATAATGCCTTGGCGTGATTATCTGAAATGTTATAAATTATTCCTAAAAAATTAATCCATATGAACAGACTCATCAGCTGTCTTGTAGCAGTCAACAA
>JBGVKW010000036.1:0-4417 GCA_045123895.1 Agathobacter sp. | reverse complement strand
TTGTTGACTGCTACAAGACAGCTGATGAGTCTGTTCATATGGATTAATTTTTTAGGAATAATTTATAACATTTCAGATAATCACGCCAAGGCATTATTGTTTTTTTATTTGAGAAATTGGAAGTTTGTAGTGTTAGATAAGGTCGAGTTGACTCTATTTGAATTTGTTGTGATGAGAGTCACCCTTTTGGGAGATAAAAGTGACTCGATATGAGATAATCCTTGTATGAGTCAACATTTTATGCTATCAAATTGACTCAATATGAATTATTTGCAGTGAGAGTCAACATGTGTACTTCCTTCAGGTGACTCTTCCTGTTTATTTCAATAATGGAGTCAATTATTGTCAAAAATTGGGTGACTCAAAACAGAGTTTTTGCTATAAGAGTCAAGTGTAGCTGTAAATCGATGACTCAGATTTGTATTTTGTATTTCTGAGTCAATTTAAGTATATTACTAATTATTATTATATTAGAATATAGAATTATTCGGAGGAATTAATGCAGATAAATGAACTAAGAACGCCTTGTTATGTAATAGACGAGGGAAAGTTAATAGAAAATCTTGAGATATTACATGGTGTGATGCAGAGGACAGGAGCCAAGATTCTGCTTGCGCAGAAGGCGTTTTCAGCGTTCTATGAATATCCACTAATTGCGAAATATTTATCAGGAACAACTGCCAGCGGGCTTTTTGAGGCCCGCCTTGCTCATGAGGAAATGGGGAAGGAAAATCATGTGTTTTGTCCGGCATTTTTGCCACAGGAGATGGATGAATTAGTAGAAATATGTGATCATATTGTGTTTAATTCTGTTTCACAGTATTTGAGCCATCGAGACAGGATTAAAAAAAATAATAAGGTTCACATAGGACTGAGAATAAATCCAGAATGTTCAACGCAGGAAGGACATGAAATATATGACCCATGTGGACCTGGTTCAAGACTTGGAGTCACAAGGGATGTACTTGATAAAGCTATTGCAGATGGTTTCGATTTGTCAGAAATGGATGGATTTCATTTTCATACTTTATGCGAGCAAAACTCCGACGACCTTGTGAAAACACTTGAGGCAGTCGAGGAGAAATTTGGAGATTTGTTATATGATGTTGCATGGTTAAACATGGGTGGTGGTCATCACATCACAAGAGCAGATTACGATATCCAAACACTTGAAAAATGCATAAAACATATGCAGGAAAAGTATAATCTTGAAATATATCTTGAGCCGGGAGAAGCTGTTGCACTTGATGCTGGATATCTGGAGACAACAGTACTTGATATAGTAGAAAACAATGATACAAAGATTTTAATTCTTGACACATCGGCAGCATGTCATATGCCAGATGTGCTTGAAATGCCATATCGTCCACCATTAAAAGACAGTGGAGAAGCTGGCGAAAAGAAGTATACGTATCGCCTTTCATCATGTACATGTCTAGCTGGTGATGTGATAGGGGATTATTCCTTTGATTATGAAATAAAAATAGGTGACCGTCTCACATTCTGTGATATGGCAATCTATTCAATGGTCAAGAACAATACATTTAACGGAATGCCACTTCCGGATATAGCCGTAATGGATAAAAATGGAGAGTGCAAAGTAATCAGGAGGTTCGGGTATGAAGATTTTAAATGCAGATTGTCCTAATCAGGATGGCTTTTACATGCCGGCAGAATATGAACTTCACAAGGGCACAATAATTATCTGGCCAAAACGCCCAGGTTCATGGATTTACGGTGCAATAAAAGCAAGAGAGGCTTTTTCAAATGTTATCTGTGCCATATCAGAATCAGAGGAAGTATTTGTCCTTTGTGAGTCAGATGTGATAGATAATGCAAAAGAAACTGTATCTAGAGTTTGTAAGGAAGGTGGATTTAAGCCACAGTTTGAGATTCATTATGTGGAAATGGAATCTGATGATGCCTGGGCAAGAGATGTGGGGCCGACCTTTGTAGTAAATGGAATAGGCGACGTTAGAGGAATCGATTGGGAGTTTAATGCCTGGGGAGGAGAGTACGATGGTCTCTATGCTTCATGGGAAAAGGACGACAAAGTAGCTTCTGGTTTTTGTGATTTGCAGGGATATCAGATGTATGATGCTCATCCATTCGTGTTGGAAGGAGGCTCGATTCATTGTGATGGAGAAGGAACCGTTATTGTTACAGAAGCCTGTCTCTTAAGCAAAGGGCGAAATCCATCTATGAGCAAATCTGAAATAGAGCAAAAGCTTATAGATTATCTTGGAGCCAAAAAGATTATCTGGCTTCCATGTGGAATATATAATGACGAGACAAATGAACATGTGGATAATGTATGTGCATTTACAAAGCCCGGTCATGTACTTTTGGCATGGACAGATGACAAGGATGACCCACAGTATGAAATGTCTCTTGCAGATTATGAACTTTTGTCTAAGGAGACCGATGCAAGAGGAAGAAAATTTGTCATTCACAAGCTTCCAATACCTAAGAAGCCTGTATGTATCAGTGAATATGAGCTTGCAGGATTTGCTTTTGAAGAGGGAGAGGATGAGAGAGAAGTCGGTGAACGTCTTGCTGCAAGCTATGTCAATTTTTATATTACAAATGGCGGTGTGCTTGTGCCACAGTTTGGCGATGAGATGGATAAGAGGGCAGTGGAGATAATCGGTGAATGTTTTCCGGACAGAAAGGTTTTTCCTATTTACGCTCGCGATATAATAGTAGGTGGTGGAAATATTCACTGCATTACACAGCAGATTCCGTTATAAGATTTAATAAAGTTAAGCGAATTTGATATAAAAGATTTTTGTTACAGATAAAAAGAGGACGAATATGAGAAATGTTACAGTTGCTGCAATTCAGATGAATTGCACAGGTAGTGTGGAAGAAAATATAAAAAAAGCAGATAGTCTCATAAGGCAGGCTGCCGCAAAAGGCGCACAGATTATACTGCCTTCAGAGCTTTTTGAAAGACCATATTTTTGTCAGGAAAGAAGATATGAGTATTATGATTTTGCAAAAAAGACAGAAGAAAATGATGCTGTAAAACATATGCAGGCTCTTGCAAAGGAACTATCGGTTGTAATACCTGTAAGCTTTTATGAGGCTGGAAATAACAGACAGCTTTTTAATACAGTAGCGGTTGTTGATGCAGATGGAACAATCCTTGGAACATATAGAAAAACACATATTCCAGATGATCACTTTTATCAGGAAAAATTTTACTTTACACCTGGAGATACCGGTTTTAAGACTTTTAAAACTGCATATGGTCAGATTGGAGTTGGAATATGCTGGGATCAGTGGTTCCCTGAGACAGCAAGGGCTATGGCATTAGATGGAGCGGAGATTCTTTTTTATCCTACAGCAATAGGCAGTGAGCCTATTCTTGAATGTGATAGTATGCCACACTGGAGAAGATGTATGAAAGGTCATTCGGCCTGCAATCTCATGCCGGTAGTTGCCGCAAACAGAATTGGGACTGAAACTGTGGAGCCTTGCAAGGAGAATGGAATGCAGCAGTCGGCACTTACTTTTTATGGTTCTTCGTTTATTACTGATGCAACAGGACATGTGGTAGAGCAGATGGACAGGGAAAGCGAGGGATTCATTCTTCACAGCTTTAATCTTGATGAGCTTGAAGCAGAGCGAAAGAGCTGGGGACTATTTCGTGACCGAAGACCCGAGATGTATAAATAAATTTTTCCACCAAGCACTCTTATGTGGAAATAGTATTGAAAAGAGGTAATTGTTATGAATGAAAAATTAAAAAAGGGATATTCAATTTTTGTGAAATACTATATGTACTTCTTTGTAGCAGCTGTCGTAGGCTGGGTATATGAAGTGCTTACGATTATGATTGAAAATGGTCATGGTTTTCAAAACAGGGGTTCATTGTTTGGACCATATATTCCGGTATATGGATTTGGAATGGTAGTTCTTGTGCTTACAGTTTCACCAATCAAGAAAATCAAATTTGGAAACCTTCAGGATAAATCAAAGATTTTGGATTTTATTATAAAAGTAATTTTAGTTTTTATAGCGGCAACAATTGTAACAACTGTAGTTGAGCTTATCACAAGTTATCTTGTATGTGCAGATGAATGGACATATAAGAAAGATGGAACAGGAACTTCATTATGGTATTACAGTGCAAATGAAGGATATGATATTAATTTTGAGGGAAGAATAGCATTAAAATCAAGTATTAGATTTGGAATTGGCGGAACAATCCTTTTATATCTCATTCAACCACTTATTGATAAATTTGCCAAAAAGGAAAAATGCTTTGTGATTGCAGGAAGTATTTTTCTTGTAATATTTTTAGTTGATGCATTGATAACATTTTTGATTTAGAAAAATTTAAGGTGATGATTTAATTGAAGGAAAAAAATCAGGGAATTTTATATATAATAATGGCAGGTTTTTTCTTTGC
>JBGVKW010000035.1:0-3041 GCA_045123895.1 Agathobacter sp. | reverse complement strand
AAGGATGTGGACACAGATGCTGTCATAAAACTTAGAGCCGATGAAATGGCAAAACAGGATGCATTTTTGAATGGTGAAAAAGTTACTGCTGAGGGTGGCTTAGATACTGTTGAAAATATAACAGATGCAGCTAGAAAGACTCAAAAATCTATTATTGAATCAGTAGAAAATAGTGCAGAAGGCTCAAAGGGATTGACAAATCTTCAAAAAGGTAATTATGGAGAAATGAAGATGGATGATTTATTTGAAAGTCAGGGATATGAAAGAATTAGCACAGATAGAGTTACTGATTTGAATCAAGCAACTCATCAAGGAATTGATGGTGTATATTACAATCCAGATGGACATCCACCATACATAATTGGAGAGGCAAAATATGGAAGTTCAAAATTATCAACGCTTGCAGATGGAACTCCACAGATGAGTGATAAATGGATAATTGACAGATTGGAAGATGCTGTTGGAGAAGAAATAGCAAATGACATTAAGATGGAAATGATTTTGAATCCAGATAATGTGGGTTCTTCTTTGGTTCATATTTCTACAGATGGTAATATTGATATAACAGAATTAATTGATGGCGTTAAGCAATAGGAGCGAAAAATGAGAGATAAATTAAAAGATGAAAATTATTTTAATGGATTAATCGAAAAAGAAAAAAACAATATTATTATGTTTGAAAATGTTGTAAAAAAAGCAATGATTGAAAAAGGAGAATCAGATAGGGGAACGCGTAACGGATATACTATTTTAATTAATGCGTATCAGAAAGTAATAAATTTGTTATATTCCTGTGGAGAAGATTTGAAAACAATCGAAGAATATTACAAAAAATTATTGCTTTATTATGGCAAAATGTGGGATAGAAAATATGGTTATATTGAATTGATAAAAGTACTTTCATTAGCGGTTTTATTTGAAATTGATAAAATGGAGATATCTGTATTAGAAGAAAGACTCATAGCCGAAAACTTTGATGATTATTTAGTCAATGTATTAATTAAAAAAATTGATTCTTCTTGGATGAATAATGGAATAGAATTTGAATTTCCAGAAGTATATGATTGTTTAAAAGTAATTTTAAATAATAAAGAATCAATGGATTGTGGATTATTGAAAGAATATTTACAAGAAAAATGGTATGACATACATAAAGAATGTGTATGGTATAATAGTCATCTGTCAAGTAAAAATATATATTGTGGATATTGGAGCTTTGAAGCAGGTGCCATTGCAAAGATACTAAATCTAGATGATAGTAGTTTAAAGGATATGCAATATTATCCATATGATTTAGTTCATTATAAGGAGTAATTTTATCATTTATAAGTAACAAGTACAGTATCAGCGGTATTTTATGTCTGCTCGAGAGTGTAAATTATTTTGTGTAAACCTCTTAGATTCATAAAAAAATATTAGATTTATATTCGTACGGGAGTCGAACCCGTACTACTGTGATTTTTGCACAACATACGCAGGCTGTCAATCGGCAGCCTGCGTTTTTATATGAGTCTGTGTAATTATTCCAAATCCGATGGACTGATTCTGTCACCAAAATAAATACATAACTGGTCCAGGGTTTGTCCCCAGTTCCCGCCGGAACCTGTCCATTTTTCAGTGATATCACACATTGCCAGATATAGACTTTTGAATAAGGCATCGTCTGTTGGAAAGATAGTTTTTGCCTTTGTCACTTTTCTAAGCTGACGGTTAAAATTCTCAATGGAATTTGTGGTATATATGATTTTTCGGATTTCAGCCGGATATTTGAAATACGTGGAAAGCTGTGGCCAGTTGTTTCTCCATGATGCTACCGAGGAAGGATATTTCTTACCCCAGACAGCCTCTAGTTCTTCCAGATTTTCCAGTGCCTGTTCTTCGGTTGCTGCCTGATAGACTTTCTTTAAATCTTTGATAAATGGTTTCAAATCTTTGTAAGTAACAAACTTCGTTGTATAGCGAATCTGGTGCACGATACAACGTTGTATTTCTGCTTTTGGAAAAACCGCACTGATGGCATCTCCAAATCCTGTCAGTCCGTCTACGGAAACAATCATGATATCCTCCACACCATGGTTTTTGATTTCATTTAAAACTCCAAGCCAGTATTTAGCACTTTCATTTCCGCCTATCCACATACCAAGCACTTCTTTACGTCCATTCAGTTTCACACCAATGGCTACATATACAGCCTTTTTGACCGTCTGGCTATCCCGTCTTACATGAAAGTGTACTGCGTCCATAAAAACAACCGCATATTTCTTCTCAAGGGGTCTGTTCTGCCATTCTTTCGCAATGGGAAGGATTCGGTCTGTCATTCTGGAAATCATTTCAGCGGAAGTATCCACGCCATACACGGATTTTAAATGGGCAGAGATATCCCTTGTGGTCATTCCTTTCGCATACATAGACAAAACCTGGTCTTCAATATTTGAAAAATCGGTCTGGTTCTTTTTTATAATCTGCGGTTCAAACTCGCCTTTTCTGTCACGTGGAATATCCAGTTCGATATCGCCCATTGAAGATGTGACGGTTTTCTTACTGTAACCGTTACGACTATCATCCGTCTGTTTGTTATGATAGTCATACTTGGAATAGCCCAGTTTTTCATCCATTTCGGCTTCTAACATGCCTTGCAGGGTATCGCCCAAAAGGTCTTTGAGCATTTCCTGTACATCTCCGGCATCTTTGGGATTGTAATGCTCCAGTAAGCTGTTGATGAACGCTTTACGTTCGGGTGAAAGTTTTCTTTGTCTTGCCATAAAAATATCCTCCTAGATTAATATTTATTTTAACATCAATCCAAGAGGATATATACTACATATCTAGTTTACACAAAATTTTTTACAGTCTCAGAGGTACATGGAATCTTATTGTATTCTTTGCAACAAGCAATGGTTGCATATCAAGCAAACTTTCTTTTGTATAAAGATGGCTATTATAATATTGAGCCCAATATCTATTCGAATATACCACAACAAGCGGTACAGAATATTGCAAACAAAATGCAGACAGAAAATCAGGAGTTAGATACAATAGCA
>JBGVKW010000034.1:0-12363 GCA_045123895.1 Agathobacter sp. | reverse complement strand
GTAGAAATGATATTTGTCTCAGTGGGAGTCTCAATCTCCAACTGAGATAAAAGCCGCCGGCGGATTGCAGGAATGCGCAGAGGAAGATGTCAGCAAAGCTGACGCGCATTCCGCAGCAATAACGCCAAGGCGTTATTGAACCTGACAATGTTATTCTGCGTATAAAAGTGGGAGTCTCCCAAACTGAGATAACATATTTTACATTCTTGCCTCAAACTCTTCTCTTGACAATGGACATCCAAACAGTACTCCCTGCATCTCGTCACATCCCAACTCACATAATAAGTCACACTGTTTTTCTTCCTCTACGCCCTCTACAACAATCTTTACTTTATACAGATTTGCCATTGCTATAACATGCCTTAATAATTCTGTTTCGCGTTTTGAATCAAGAATATTATCAACAAAGCTTTTATCAATTTTTAGGACATCAAAATTAATATCACATAATAAACGAATGGATGAACTTCCTGTACCAAAATCATCAATAGCAACAGAAATACCATATTCACGTAATTTATCAACAACATCTCTCAAAGCAGAAAGTGGAAATTCATCTATCGTCTCCGTTATTTCAATTTCAATTAATTCTCTTGGAATATTATACTTAGTTATTGTTTCATAAATATGTTCTGCCATCATGGGATTACCCAGATTTCTTCTGGAAAAGTTTACAGATATCTTTGGAGGACGTATCCCCTTTTTCAGCCATTCACTAATATCATTACACAACCTGTCAAGCATATAAAAATCCAGCTGACATATACTTCCATTTCTTTCCATAACCGGAATAAACTTATTCGGGGAAATCACTTCACCATTATG
Source organism: Agathobacter sp. (assembly GCA_045123895.1). GTDB lineage: Bacteria > Bacillota > Clostridia > Lachnospirales > Lachnospiraceae > Roseburia. The sequence continues at coordinate 11,538 of JBGVKW010000034.1, read as the reverse complement.
ATTCCATCTAACCAGCACTTCTGCTCCAGATAACTGTTTATTTTCTGCGTACACCTTTGGCTGGTAAAACGGAACAAATTCACCCAATTTCAGTGAGCGGGTTATTTCATATTCCATCTGCTTTTCTTTTTCAAATTCGGACTGCAGCTTAGGTGTCAAAAACACATATTTTTCATTAAGACTTTGTTTGGCAATACTTATTGCTATTGCAATTTTCCCCAAAATCTGATCTGCACTAATCTGCTCATCAATAATTGAATAGCCGCCAGCAATTGCCGAAATTAATATTATCTCTTTTGTATCACCCATATTAATCTCAACTGGTATTGCCTGTAGCATCTTCAAGAATTTATCTGTATTCTTCTTTCGAATCAGTGCTACAAAATAGTTTCCACCAAGCCTTCCAAGCACTTCATCTTCTACCATATGCTCGCGAAGGTAAACTCCAAAGGATTTTATCACCTCATCCCCGTTATCTTTGCCATAAAGCTTGTTGATTCGGCTCATGTCCTTAATATCCAGATAGAGCGCATCATACATAGTAATGTTTCCACCCGAAATTCTATTTTCCAACTCCCTAATATAACCCATACTATTAGGAAGTCCCGTTACAATTTCAGTATAATAAGCCTCCACCAGATGATTATTCTGTTCAACCAAAGTTGTTGCAAAAGCCAACAAAACAGTTACTCCATATGCAAAATACAGCATATAATACTGTGGAAAAAGAAACTGATGCACACCTCCAAGCATAGGTAATATAAGAAAAGATGCCGAGGTAAAATATGCTTTTCGTCCTAATAACGTATGATACTGGATAAGTATAGACAACTGAAGCATTGTTGTTACATATATTATTATGTAATTTAATACAAACAAAGGTCCTCGAACATATTGATTCGAAGCATCCATGTAATACATGCATCCATTAATCTGAGAAATACATATTATCACCATGGAAATGACTGGTAATAAATATGCTACCCAAAATCGTTTTGGAATTTTTATTGATTTGACTTCTTCAGTAAATAAACAAATCAAATAAGAATTGATTGCAATACTTACATAGCTTGTTGCCAAAAACACAATCAGGTTTCCTATCCTGGTCATCCAATAAGCCTTCGTTCCGCCCATTCCATTGTAGTATGTTGCCAATACGTCAAAAATCAACAATACTCCAATTGAAAGTACAAGTTCCACTAAGGCCTTCTTTATTCTATTATTTATGCTCTTAAGCATCAATAAAAATCCACCCAAAACAACACACGTTCCTCCAAGTAAAGTAAATAAATATGACACCATATAAATTTTTCCTTTTGTCTTTCGTTGTTGTTTATTCCTTACTTCATAAACGTAAGTTAGTATTATTTATATTACCTTGTATCTCAACCACTTTCCTGACAAATACCTGTGAAGGCAAACCAGCCCCCTTATTGTCCAGTCTACAAACATTCCAATCCATACCGCCATCGGTCCAAATCCCATAAAATGAATAAGGAAAACAGCCAATGCTACCCTTGCAAACCACATTATTATACACGATGTTATCATAAAATACCGCACATCTCCTGCTGCTCGAAGTCCATATGAAGGAACGAATGCCAACCACCATACTATTGGTTTTACAATTGTAATTGCAAGCATCATAGTAAAGCATAAATCGCCTGCCGCCTTTTCCATTCCTGCTAAATGAATAATTGGCTTTGTTCCGGCAAAAATTATTAGACTGCTTGCCGCCACAAGTATCTCACCAATTATTGTAAGCTTTACTATGTAGTATTTTGCTTCCTCAATACGCCCGGCACCCATACATTGACCTACAATTGTCATGAGTCCGATTCCTACTCCAATTGCGGCAATTCCTGTGAGATTTTCCAAAGTAGCAGTCATTGCCTGCGCTGCTATTGCAACCGTCCCAAGGGTTGACACACTTGACTGGATAGCCAGCTTCCCAAACTGGAACATTCCGTTTTCTATTCCCGATGGTATTCCAATTTTAAGTATTTTTTTAATAAGAGAAATATCCGGTCTAATACTCAGATATTTTTTTACTATAATTGTTTGATTCTCTCTTGTCAATCCGATTAAAACTACAACCATACAGAATACTCTCGATATCAGTGTTGCCCATGCTGCTCCGGCAACTCCCATTCCAAAAATAAAAATCAGAATGTAGTTTCCCACTATATTCATCACATTGGAAATCACTGAAATAGCCATTGGAAAGCGACTGTTTCCGCAAGCTCTAAAACAGGCTCCCCCCGCCTGGAATAACGCTATAAACGGAAAAGACGCTGCTGTTATCCACATATATGTAATAGAGGCCGTCATTACACTTTTTTCCACTTTACCAAAAATCAGCCTCAAAAGCGGTTTCTTAAATCCTATGCAAAAAACAGCAAGTACAGTTGAAATCACAAAAACCGTAAACATTATCTGTCTTGCCACTTCATTTGCAGTTTTTTCATCTTTTCTGCCCAGATACTGCGAGCATACAATTGTGGCTCCTGCCGCCAGCGCTGTAAACACCTGAATTACCAAAATATTCACAGAATCCACCAGTGATACCGCTGACATGGCATCGCTTCCGACTCTAGACACCATCATGGTATCCACCATTCCCATTAGCGCATTTAAAAACTGCTCAATCACTATAGGAATGAGCAGTTTCCATATGCTGTTCCCCTGAAACAGCATATTATTTTTATCCACTTTGGATTTGTCATATATCAAATCCGTCACCTCACCCTAAACTACATCTTTTATATTTTGATTTTTTATGTAGTTTAGTATGAACCCATTTTTTAAAAAATTCAATGCCTATTTATTTGAGAGGATATTTTCTTTTTAGAAAAATCCATATAACAAAAAAAGTAATAGCAAAAACCCCCAATAAGTACACGCTACTATTTATAACGTTTTCATAAGAAGTCTGTACAACACCAAATGGAGCAGCACTGTTATTGAAGAAATAATGTTCAATGCTTTTTTGATTCCACAGTATTCCAAATGGAATACTTACAAATCTTCCAATATACTGCTCCCCAAAATAAATTGCCAGAGAAATAGCTACACTTGCAGCCGGACTTGCAAATAATAGTCCTATTGCCAAACTAAAAATCCCCCAAAATAGCCATATTAAAGTAATTATTAAAAATCGTTCTATTACAAGCAAGATGTTTATTCCTGTATTTCCTGCAAATGTCCCCTTCATTAAATCAACTAATATTCCAATACACGAAACAATTAACAATCCTAGGACAGTCATCCCAATTATTGCAAGTAGTTTAGATAATAACCAATCATTTTTTGACTGATTACAAAGCTTATATTCAATCATTTTTTCATTTTCATCAAAGCCACCTAAAAATGCTCCCATTGCAATTGGAAGTACAATTCCTATCAAATAAGTTAGCGTCATTGATATATATGTGTAATAACCTCCTTCAATTGGAATTTCCATTTGCGAACCAACTTTAAAGGTATTGTATGTCATCAAAACCACTTCACTCAGTAATATCCATATAAAAAATTTGCTTTTGCACATTATGATAATTTCTGACTTTACTCTATTCTTCATCCACTTTTATCTCCAAAACACCTTTAGTACCTGCATCTAAAGAAATCTCAAGGATATAATCTCCACCACTAATTTCTCTATTACTAAGTAAACTCTGGTTTTTACCACTTCTAATTTTTTCATTTAGTATAATATTTGAGTCCTTGTCCTTTAATCTTATTTCTGCATCCTTGGACAGGTCATTCATTGAAATGGACAGGCTATGCATTTTGTCATTTGTAAGGCTTATGTTTTCCCGATAAGTTTCATCTGTCTGCAAATCAAATTCCATACTTATCTCACTTATATACCTCCTGTCTTCATCAAAAAATCCGCAATCTGTGCTGTAACTGTTTTGTTTTCCACCTGCTAGCTTTCCAAAAACAAGCAAGTATCCCACAATTACCAACACAATTACTACAATAATCCACGGTAAAATACTTTTTACATTTTTCATTTTCCTAAAACTCCTTCTTTATAAAAATCCAGAAACTAACAAAAATCATAATACACAGGACAGTTATCCACAAAAACACCCCAGTTATTCCCGTAAAACTTTCACTTAACGAAAATGCAAAATTATTTAGTTTTAAAAGTTGATTTTTGATTGGTTTTAAAAGATTTGAAACATACCAGTATCCATCTATTTTTTCCCAGACAAAAAGAATAACTTTGGGAAACAGATTAGAAAAATACTCCAGTGTAAATACAATTACTGCCACAATAACGGCATCCTTAATTAGCAATGCCAATATCATTCCAAGAATAATATTTCCAACTGTTATTATCCAAATCAGAAGCATCTGTATAATTACCTGTCCTATTGAAATACCCTGATTAAATTCTTTTGACGATACTGCTGATATAATACTTGGAATTATGTATGATAACACTATAAAAAGCGCAGACAATGCTGCACCAAATACTATTTTTGTGCTCCAGAATATTTTACGATTTGAATTCTGAATAAAAAAATCACTTCTATTTTCTGTAAGTTCCATATTTACAATTAAATATCCATATAATATGGCCCACATTTTTCTACATAATGTTGTAAAAACAACAAGCCCATATGCACTGGCACAACCAGATTTTCTAAGTGGAAGTTGTAAAGCATCCCCATTTGCACCAAATGCTGACCACAGATATAATCCTAAAACTATAAGTAATATAATTAGATTCAATATAATAATTGCATTATTTCTTTTTTGTTTTAGCCATTCAGCTTTAATCATCCTGTTCATCCAAACCCACACTTTCAATGAATATTTCTTCCAGATTACTGGTTTCATCCTTTTCCCATGTATCCTGCCTTACTATTGCGCCATCTTTTATTATGCAGTATTCATCAATCAGATCCTCCATAAAATTCAATGAATGACTACATACTAAGATTGTTATTTTTTCTTTTTTTAATTTATTTAAAAATTTTTTTAGCCACAGTACACCGTTTATATCCATTCCATTTGTGGGCTCGTCAAGTATAAGTATATCAACCGGCTTTGTCATTGTAGCCATTGCAAACTGTAGTCTTCTTTTCATTCCCAGTGAAAGAGACTTAGCTAGTGTCTTTTCACTTCCTTTCAAATTCATTTTATCTAAAATAGTATTTATTTTATTATTATCTATATCTTTTCCACCAGTTAACGATGCAACCTTTAAATTATCCACAACATTTAAGTGTCCATACAATGCAATATTTTCCGGAAGATATCCAATTGATATATCCCTTGCCTTCGAAATTGTCTTTCCATCAATAATAACAGCCCCTTCTGTTGGAGACGCAAGACCAAGTATATGTCTAAATAAAGTAGTTTTTCCTGCACCGTTTTTTCCAAACAGACCAAAAAAGCTACCCTTATTTATCTGAAGTGATATTCCATTAAGTACATTTTTTCCATTATATGATTTAAAAACGTTATCTACCGTAATATAACCTTTGTTTTTTCCCATAAGTTAGTTCCCTTTCCAAATATTGGCAAGCAGAATACTGCTTGCCAACCTCATTTAATTTTGCCAGGGCATTCCTTTAATATGCCCCAGCTCTCATATATTATGGTCTTACTGTCTTAGATATCTCATCATCATATGACTGAATTCCAAGTTTTAACCATTGTGTGTCCAAACCATAGAAGAATGTTGAACGATTTCTTACCTTTGAACTTTTTGATCCTTTGCTTACCCACGAAGCAGATTTTGAAGTACAACTCCATCCCGGATAATGTGTTGCATTGCAACATCTTGCATTTGACCATCCTGAAAGTTTACTTCCATTAGTTTTGTAATCACCTTTTACCCCAATCGTATATACCGGAATTCCAACCCATGATTTTTCCGTTCTCGAGTTTGAAGCAGTTTTACTTGTTGTAGCACCCATTGCGCCGGTTACATTTGAAAATACAATCGTAAGCGCCAAAATACCTGTTAAAATCTTTTTTTTCATATCAATCTCCTTTTCTTTACTTTGGACTATTTATTCGCGACTAAATATCCCTCATATATCAAAAAACATGACTATTATCTATGGCCGACCTGATAATGCATGTCCTGATATCTCACCAAACTTCTATGTACAGTATTTTGCTACGATTTGTCTTTCGTTTTTTATTAGTATAAGCTTGTCCTAATAGTATTTTCTGTCATAATTTGTTTATTACCGTATGCGACTTTTCATATTAGTGTTAAAAAAAGTTCAAGAACGCCCTCGCGTTCCTGAACTTTCTAACTTACATTTTTTTAAGTATATATGCACTTGACGAATATGATTTTAATTCTCCTCCATCATACTCAAGATAGTTAAATACCAAATCACCATCAGCATTTTTGTACATGTAACCTCTGATTATTGTTCCCGCTGATGTACTCATACTAAATTGTACTACTCCATTCACATTTTGAAGTTGAAAATCACCCTCAGAGTCAGCAACAAAAGTGTTGGCATCTATTGTTCTAACACCTATTTTTACATCGAAAAAATCTCCATCTACATTTTTTATATCTACACTACATCCTTTTCCCATGTAAGATGCTTCTTCAAATGCAGTATTTTGAATCATTTTCTGTGAATCCTTTGTTACAAAAATCGGAGCATAATAGGTATCGCCTAAATCATACACTCCATTTCCCGGTTCGGTCACAGTTAGATATGTTATCATCGAACCATCTTCGAATCTGTAAATATCTCCATCGTATCTTACGTTCTGGTTTGAAATCATGCAGATAGTTGTTCTTCCATCTATAAACTGTACATTCTGTTCAAAGGCACTGTCGACTTCTGTTCCATCGTCCCCTAACTGTACAATTTCCATATCCACATATCCGTCTCCCGCATCATAAAACTCTCTCTCGTTGGATATATTAATTTGGATATTTATATTCGAAACATATTCTGTCTGATTTCCAGTTGATACATTCGTAGTAGAACTATCATCTGACGCATCACCATCTGTGCTATCGTCCACTGTATCTGCAGTTTCTGTGTCCTCTGTTTCGCTATTTACCGCCACCATATTTGAATTGTTATCTGACGAAACATCTACCGAAGTGGATTCATCTTCCGTAAAATACTTTATTGCCTTGTAGCTTCCAAATCCAATTCCTGTTCCCACAAGTAAAACTGCGCCTACAATCGCAGCTATTTTTAGTCCCAATCCCGTGGAAGCCGCTGCTACTGTTGCAGTTCCTACTGTTGCAGCTGTTCCCCCGGTTGCGGTGGCTGTTTCTCCTACAACACTTGCTGCGGCACCTGATGCTGTACCTGATAGCGCAACCGGACCGATTCCAAGTTTTCCACAAGTCAAAGCATATACTGATTCTGCTGCCTGAGCTGACATCTGATAACTTTCTTTTCCAAACAATGATTTGAACACAAAGAGAAGAAGTGCCGGACTGAGTGAACAAAGCTTGTAGTTGTTCTGCTTCTGATGGACTTCTACTTTTTCTCTAAGAAACTTTTTTGCATAGTTTAGTCGACTCTTGATTGTATTTGATGAGCAATCGCACATGCTTGCTATGTCATCTATTTTCATATTGTCATAGTAAAATGCCATAACCGCTACTCTTTGTAATTCAGGCAATTCCTCAATCATACCCTGAACAATATTTGCAGTTGCCTGCATTTCTACTGTCTGTTCCGGTGTTGCATCCTCTGCCACAAGATCATCAAAAACATATTCTTGATCTTCACCTGTTAGAAGTTCCTTCTTTTTGTTGAAAATCTTCATTCCCTGTCTATACACGATTCCTCCCAACCAGGCATAGACATTTTCTACATCGGCAATTGCTCCGATTCCTCGATAAGCCTGGATAAAGGTTTCCTGTGTTAAATCCAGGGCATCCTCTTCGTTATGCATGATATATTTTGCTTTTGCATATACATATGGGTAAGTGGTCTGATAGAAATTTCCGAAAGCTTCTTCGCTTCCACTCTGCATAAATCCAATTGTTTCTCTTAATTCCTTTGTAATTGCCATATTAATATCCATCCTTATTTTTATTTGACGTTTTTCATCGCCTTCATAAATAAGTACCCCTTTCCCAAGCAAAAGTTTTATATTATTACAAAATTTTCTATTTTTTCTCTTTATATACTTTTACATAATCAATTATAAAAGGATTGTTATCAAAGCTTGTATTCTCGTCAGGATAACCAACCCAGTTTCCCCCAACTGCAAGGTTTAATATAATATAAAATTCATTGTTAAACGGTGCAGGATAAGGTAATGTTCCAACGCCTTCTGTAGTTGAATACCATTCGTGCTCCTCATGATACTGGATTCCATCAACAAACCATTTAATGCTTCCTGGCTTCCACTCACATGTAAATGTATGAAATTCACTTGCAAAATCATGCTCTGCATCAACCTTGTAGCTTCCCTGACTCTGCTGATGAGGATTACCATAATGAATAGTTCCATGAAGTGTATCCGGTACATCACCAAGCACCTCCATGATATCTATTTCTCCACATCTAGGCCACTGACCGTAGATGTTTTCATCTGTAGACATAAGCCAGAATGCCGGAAGGTATCCTTTTCCATAAGGAATCTTTGCTCTGCACTCAAAAAGTCCATAAACAAAATCTTTTTTATTCTGTGTTGATACACGACCTGAAGTGTAATATGCATTTCCATCTTTATCTATTGTCTTCTTAGGAATCAGATATAGTTTTCCATCTGATACTTTGATATTTTCCTCTGAATCCACATATTCCTGCCATTCCTCGTTTACCCAGCCTGGCTCATGAAGTTCCACATTCCAATCTTCTCTGTTTAAGCAGCTGCCTTCAAATTGTTCTTCCCATACAAGTTCATAATTATCGTATTTTATATCCATTACTGTTCTCCACTTATTATTATTTCAAATCATCCTCAGTGTAATACATACCTGACATTGAAGCATTTATCTCAGAAATTTCTCTTGTTCCATTTATATAGTCTGCATATACATCCCATAAATCCATGTCACAATCCTGCATCCCGTCATCATCAGGAATCCATTTCTTGATTAACTCAATCCTTTCCTGCTTGGTTGTATCTGCAATTAGATACGACTTTCTTTCCTCACTCATTACTAACTATTCTCCGATTCTTACAATACTTTTGATAAAAATTCTTTTAACCTGTCACACTGTGGGTTTCCGAAAATTTCCTCTGGTGTTCCCTCTTCTTTGATGTTTTTCTCGTCGAAAAACATTACACGGTCTGCCACCTCTCTGGCAAATCCCATCTCGTGCGTAACAACAATCATTGTCATTCCATCATCCGCCAAATCCTTCATAAGTGAGAGAACCTCTCCAACCATTTCCGGGTCAAGAGCTGACGTAGGCTCATCAAAAAGAATCACTTCCGGATTCATGGCAAGAGTTCTTGCAATTGCAATTCTTTGCTTCTGTCCACCTGATAAGCTATTCGGATAGGCATCTGCTTTTTCCCAAAGTCCTACCCTTTTTAAAAGTTCCTCTGCCTTATTATCTGCCTCATCCTTTGACAAAACACCAAGCATAACTGGTGCTAGTGTCAGGTTTTCTTTGATTGTCTTGTGTGGAAAAAGATTAAAGTGCTGGAATACCATTCCTATCTTCTGACGAATATTATCTATCTTAACTGATTTTGAGGTGATATCTTCTCCATCAATCAAGATTTCTCCACTACTTACATCTTCTAATTGATTAAGTGTTCGAAGAAAAGTTGACTTTCCACAACCTGAAGGTCCAATTATTGCAACTACTTCTCCCTGATCTATCTGGGTATTTATTCCATCTAAAACAACATTGTCACCAAATCTTTTTACAAGATTGTTTACCTTAATAATTGTATTACTGCTCATTTTTTCTAAGTCCCTTCTCCATTCTTCCAACTGCTAATGTAAGTAACTGTACTAAGATTAGATAAATCAACGCTACCGCAATAAGTGGCAGGAATGCTTCGTATGTTATGCTTCGAATTATATCTCCACCACGAGTCAAATCCATAAGTCCGATATATCCACAAATTGATGTCTCTTTTAAAAGTGAGATAAACTCATTACAAAGTGCAGGTAATACATTCTTTACTGCCTGTGGCAAAATAATATGAATCATGGTCTGTCTGTAATTTAGTCCAAGACTTCGTCCAGCCTCCATCTGTCCGTTATCAATTGACATAATTCCGCTTCGCATAATCTCTGCTACATATGCTCCGGAATTTATTCCAAACGCAATAATGGCAACAATAACCTTATTAATATTTACTGACTGGAACACTACATAATAAATAATCAACAACTGAATCATAATAGGTGTTCCACGAATTATTGACAGATATAACTTGCAAATCGCATTCAGAATAGAAAGATTTCCAGTTTTATCATGAGTACATCGTACAATTGCTATCAAAAATCCAATGAACAATCCACACAGACATGCACAAAGTGCAATGATAAGTGTATTTTTTAATCCTTTTACAATGTATTCCCATCTGTTGTCATCAATAAAATTTCTCTTTACATTTTCTGTAAAGCCTATGTCCTTACCCATGGAATCACCGGTATTAACAATGATTACCTGAGTTGCTGTTGTATATGGACTTGTAAAATTGATGGATTTTTGACGTTCTTCTGTCATTGTCATTCCGGCAATTCCAACGTCTGCTTTTCCAGACATTACAGCATTGATAATTGAATCGAATTCCATATCTTCGATTTTAACTTCCATGCCAAGTTTGTCTCCAATAGCACGGATAATCTCAATATCAATTCCTACCGGCTTACCATTCTCATAGTACTCATATGGCTTGAAGGCTACATTTGTCGCAACAACCAATGTTCCATTCTCATATGTAGTTCCTTCCGGTGTGACATATGGACATGTTCCTTTTGTATCATCACCAATGTAGTTTGCCTTAATCTGTTCAATTATGCCTTCTTTTTCAAGCTCATCGAGAGCGCCATTTACTTTTTCAAGCAATTCCTCATTGTCCTTTGAGATACAGATTGCATACTCCTCAAGGGCAAACTCTTCCTCAAGAATCTTTAGGTTTTTCTCATCCTTTGTAGATTCAATAGCTGGCTGCTCATCTACAATAACACAGTCGATTTTTCCCTGTCTTAACGCCTGCACCGCATCAGTACATTTGTTGTATCGCTCGATAATCGTCCCCGCATCATCACCTTCATAATCGGAAGCATAAATATCACCGGTTGTTCCTAACTGAACTCCAATTTTTGCTCCATCCAAATCTTCAACCTTTGTGATTTCCTTGGTCTTTTCTCCCTTACCGCCACATGCGCTTAACATCATAGTACAAAGCATCATGGTAACAAGCACTAAGACTTTTTTTCTCATTACTTTTTCCTCTTCTTTACTTTATTATTTTTTGGGATGCTCTTTCATGAATGATATAAATTTTTCCAACTGAATTGGACGGTCGTACAGGTATCCCTGATACCAGTTACATCCTAAGTCATGAAGCATATCCCTTTGGTCCTCGTCCTCCACAAAC
>JBGVKW010000033.1:0-4015 GCA_045123895.1 Agathobacter sp. | reverse complement strand
CTTCCTATTCAAAGATGAAGGCATATGCATCGCAGTCAGAATATGATGGAGTTTGTTCCGGTATTTATGATGAACAGGCTTTCTGGGATAAAAAACAGGACTGGTTTGCAATTATTGACAATGCAAAACAGACATTTTCAGATATGACAGAGACATATTCGCAATCAGTGGAATGTGGAAAGCTTTTATCATATTTTGAAAAGTGGAACACAAAGGTGAGCAGCAGAGATTTATTTCGTGAAGCAGTTCAGAAATTTTGTGATGACAATAGGCTGACCGCACAGGAACTCAAAGAAGAAAAAGACTGGCGTGAAATGACAGATGAAGAATGGGATAAAATGCTTGAGAACCTGTAAGAGGTGGTGATGTTTCAGATATGTCTGAGATTGATAAAGAGGTTTTTGGTGAAACAGAGCAGACACAGCAAGCGATTGTTGAAAGCGTAAGAGGAACAATTACTCGTATAGATGAAGATAAAATTTATGATTTGACCGAAGAAGAAGTAAAAATAATCGCAGACATTATTGAAAATGGTACTTGGAATACAGAAGGGACTGCCGAATGTGCCAATGATTGCAAACTTGTAATTTGGACCTATGTCAAGACATTGGACACAAAAAGTTGAACTTTTTTATGCAGCTTCGATAGCTTCATCCTCTACTTGTTGAGGTGTTTTGTATCCAAGTGCACTGTGAATTCTCTGGCGATTATACCAGGATTCTATATACTCAAAGAGTGCCTTGCGGCATTCTTCAAAGTCTTGGTAAGTATGAAGATATATCTCTTCTTTCTTCATTACTGAATGGAATGACTCAATACATGCATTATCATATGGATTTCCTTTTCTGCTAAAGGAATGAATAAAACCATTATCCTGCATGTAGCGCTCAAATAAATCACTGGTATACTGACTTCCCAGATCACTATGTAAAATAATGCCTTCTGTATTAGATACGTTTAAACAAGCGTTTTTAACTGCTTCTAAAGCTAATTCAGCAGTCATAGTTCTACCATATGCGTAACCTATGATTTTACGATCGTACAGATCCATTACAGAAGCCAAATATGTCCAGCCTTCCTTTAGTACATGAATATAGGTAATGTCTGTAACCCACTTTTGGTTAATGGTATCTGCCTGGAAATCACGGTTTAGGACATTTTCCTTATCATCAGGAACCTTACCTTGATTCGCTTTGTGATTGTACTTCTTGACCACTACAGAATGTAACTCTTGTTTCTGCATATGCCTTTGAACTCTTTTCACACTGCATGGAATACCTTTATCAGTGAGCTTACGGTGTATCTTAATTGCACCATATCGCTTCTTGTTTTCATGAAAGCATTGCTTTACTTCTTCTGAAAATTTGCGGTATTCCAGCTCCCGATTTGAGGGTACATGAACCAAAGCCTTATAATAAGTACTTCTCGGAAATTTTAAGGCTTTACACATTTGTTTAATGGTATATGTACCAAGGTTGTTGTTGATAAATGTTACGTACTCTGTTATTGATCTTTTGCGAATATGGCGGTAGCTTTTTTTAGTATTTCGTTCTCAATCTCTAATTCTCTCATTTTCTTCTGAAGGGCTTTGTATTCCTTCATAGAGATAGTTTCTGTCTCAGAGACCTGGATAGGGCTTAAATTTCTTACCCAGTTTAAGATAGTTGATTTTGCAACGCCATATTCACTTGATAACTGAGGAAATGAATAATTTCCTGTATTGTACAAATCCACAATTTGTTGTTTAAACTCTTGTGTGTACTTCTTTTGGTTTTTAGCCATGTTGAACAGCTCCTTTACATTATTATGATTATTATAGACCGTTCAACTTTTTATGTCTATGGTTATATACTAACACCATGTTGACGGCAAAGCAGTCATCGATGAGGAGCAGGCAGAGAGAGTAAGAACTTTATTCGAGGGTTATATTTCAGGACTTGCTCTTAAGACAGCGGCAGAGAAAGCAGGACTTCAAATTTTCCATGGCAGTGCCGGGCGAATGCTCCGAAATACACATTACCTTGGAGATGAATATTACCCCGCCATTATTGAAAAGGAATTATTTGATAAGGCTGAAGAAATACGCATTGCAAGAGCAGGAAAGCTTGGCAGGATTCGGGAACTGGAGAAAGTCCCCGATGTGACAGTAGATACACATTTTTCATTAAAGGAAGTTCCTGTAAAATTTTCAGATCCATTTGAACAGGCGGAATACGCATACAGCCTGATAGAGAGCGAGGTGGAAAAAGTTGAGTAAGAATATAACAGTTATTCCGGCACGAAGGCGTGTCGGCAATACCGTGAACAGGGAAGAAAAGCCGAAATTAAAGGTCGCAGCGTACTGCCGTGTCAGTACAGACAGCGATGAACAGGCCACAAGTTATGATGCACAGGTGGAGCATTACACCAATCTCATAAAGAAAAATGATGACTGGGAGTTTGCCGGGATATTTGCAGATGATGGTATTTCGGGTACCAACACCAAAAAGCGTGAAGAGTTTAACCGGATGATTGAAGAATGTATGGAGGGCAACATAGACATGGTCATTACCAAGTCCATCAGCCGTTTCGCAAGAAATACTCTGGACTGCCTGAAATACATCCGGCAGTTAAAAGAAAAGAATATCCCCGTATTTTTTGAAAAAGAAAATATAAACACAATGGATTCCAAAGGAGAGGTTCTCATTACCATTATGGCCAGCCTTGCACAGCAGGAATCGGAATCCCTAAGTAAAAACGTAAAGTTAGGACTGCAGTTTCGTTACCAGAATGGCGAGGTGCAGGTTAATCACAACCGTTTCATGGGATACACAAAAGATGAAAACGGGCATCTTATCATTGAGCCGGATGAAGCAGAAATCATAAAACGCATTTACCGGGAATACCTGCAGGGGGCAAGCCTGAAACAAATAGGAGAAGGTCTTGAGGCGGATGGGATACTCACGGCAGCGGGGAAAACCAAATGGCGTCCGGAAACCATCAAAAAGATTCTGAAAAACGAGAAGTATATTGGTGATGCACTTCTTCAAAAGACTTATACGGTGGATGTACTTACCAAAAAGCGTGTTGTAAATAACGGTATTGTTCCGCAGTATTATGTGGAAAACAGCCACGAACCTATTATTCCCCGTGACATTTATATGCAGGTGCAGGAAGAAATGCTCAGACGGGCAAATCTGCATAGCGGGGAAAATCGCAAGAAAAGGGTTTACAGCAGCAAGTATGCACTTTCCAGTATTGTTTACTGCTCTAAATGCGGAGATATTTATCGCAGGATTGCCTGGAACAACCGGGGCAAACATTCCATTGTGTGGCGTTGCGTAAACCGTGTGGAACATGGCCCTGGCTGTTGCGATGCACCTACCATACAGGAAACCGACTTACAGAATGCAGTGGTAAAAGCAATCAACATGGTGCTTGGTGGTAAGGATGAAATGTTGGAGACATTAGAAACAAATATTGCCACAGTATTTGCTTTGGAAGATGATGGTTCACTGGAAAGCATCAATGCCAGGTTGGAAGAATTGCAGAAGGAACTTTTGAAACGAGCCAATGCCAAGCAGGACTATAATGACCTTGCCGATGAAATAGACCACCTGCGTGAACTGAAACAGAATGCAATGGTTGAAAATGCGGAGCGTGAGGGTCTGAAACAGCGGATAGTAGAGATGCAGCAGTTCCTTGCAGAACAGACGGAACAGATTGAAGAATATGACGAAACACTGGTCAGGCGAATGATTGAGAAAATCACGGTTTATGAGGATCGATTCACAGTTGAATTTAAGTCCGGCACAAGTGTGGATGTAAAAAGATAAAGAATATGTCTACAGTCAGCACCTTGCAGAAATGCAGGGTGTTTTCTGTTACAAAAAATTCCTGAATTGTAAAACGAAATGCAACCTACTCGAATTACAATTCATACAGTATTAATAATAAAAATATATATGCCAAGAGGTTGCTTCTTGGTTTACAAAGACTGCTATCAATAAACTGGTAGTAGTCTTTTTTTCTTGTT
>JBGVKW010000032.1:0-4739 GCA_045123895.1 Agathobacter sp. | reverse complement strand
TTGCTGACATCTTCCTCTGCGCATTCCTGCAATCCGCCGGCGGCTTTTATCTCAGTTGGAGATTGAGACTCCCACTGAGACAAATATCATTTCTACTCACCACTTAAAGAAGTGGGAGTCTTCTCCAACTAGAGATAAATTATTATTACGAAATAAAGTAATGCATGTTGCTTTGTTTTTTGTTGACGCATAGTATCACAGATTGGAAAAAAGCTGTGGAAAGCAGTATTAAGCAATACATCGGCAAATCTGATTACAGTTCATTCATCATTGTATGCAGCCGAGATTTATAAAAAACTTGGATTTTATCAGACTGATTCGGTAAAAGAAGACGGAGGAATTCAGTATATTCCGATGGAATACAATGTTTTGCAGAAAGCAAAAGGAGATTGATTAGATTAGAATATTAGCATGGGGAGATTAAAAAAATGAGAATAGAGACAGAAAGATTATTTTTACGAGAAATGAATAAGGAAGATTATGATGCACTTTATGAGGTTCTAGCAGATTCCGATATCATGGAGCATTATCCATACACATTTGATGAACACAGAGTAAGAGGTTGGATTAATAAAAATATAGAAAGATATTAGATATTCGGATTTGGTTTATGGGCAGTCTGCCTGAAAGACACTGGGGAGATGATTGGTGACTGTGGACTTACTATGCAGAATATTGGTGGTGTGATTAAACCAGAAATCGGATATCATATTCGCAAAGATATGCAGCGAAAAGGTTACGCCAGGGAAGCAGCGAGTGCAGTAAGAGATTGGATATTTGAGAACACTCCGTTTGCTACGATTTTTTCATATATGAAATCTACAAATCTACCTTCAGCAAGGTCAGCAATGTCATGGGGATGCAGTAAAGTTGATGAATTCGAGGACAAAGAAAATGGGATAACAATTGTTTTTGCAATTACAAGAGAGGATTGGCTTAAGCTTAAGAAGTATGGCCCGATGTTTGAAAATGTAGAGAAACGGTTATAAGGAGAAAGAGAAAAAATAAAAGTTTGAAAAATAATGAAGAGAGACGATTATGACTTTTGTAGAAGCACTTAATAGTCAGGATTTAGAAACAATACGAAGTTTCCCTAAAGCAGATTTGCATAGCCACTTTGTACTTGGTGGAAGTAGGGAGTATATATTCAATAAGACCGGATATAAAATCGAATCTATAACCAACTCGTTAAAATCTATGAGTGAAATGGACTCATGGAGCAGTAAATATATTGGGAATCGTTTTAATAGTCTGGCAGGAAGAAAATTATTGATTAATGCAACATTTGAGCAGGCAAAATCCGATGGAGTAACTGTATTGGAAATAGGTGAAGATGTGTGGGGCCTTGGCGAGTTTTTTGATAATGACATTGAGAAACTGATCTTTTCTTTCCAAGAGGCGAACGCCATGATAGCTCCTGAAATCGAATTACGTTTGCAAATTGGATTATCAAGACATTGTCCAGTTGATTATCTGATGAAATGTTTATCGCATTTTTGGGGACATAAGGAATTTTATTCTATTGATCTTTATGGAGATGAATTGGCACAGCCGATAGAAAATTTCATTCCGATCTACGATAAAGCTGCTGAAAACGGACTTGTGTTAAAAGCTCATGTGGGCGAATGGGGCACGGCGAAGGATATAGTTACTTCAGTTGAATTGCTTCATCTTAACGAAGTGCAACATGGAATAGCGGCTGTACAAGATGAAAGCGTCATAGACTACCTGATTGAAAACAATATTCGATTGAATATTACTCCTTCAAGTAATGTGCTCTTGGGTCGTGTACCTGATATGGCACACCATCCTATAGCGCAGCTCTATCGTAAGGGTGTGGATGTTACCATAGGCTCTGATGATGTATTAATCTTTGATTCAGATGTTTCAAAAGAGTATCTGCGACTATATCAATCTGGATGCTTAACAAAAGAAGAACTTGATGATATTCGGATAAATGGACTAAAAGGCCGAAAGGAGAACAATCATTTTCGAGGGTTCTAGCGATTATGCCAGACGGGAAAAATGGAGCACCATGTGGTGCGTGCAGAGAGTTAATGATTCAATTAATGCCTGACACTTATAAAAATGTTGAGATATTAATGGATTATGATACAGATAGAATTGTCACTTTGGGAGAGCTGACTCCTGAATGGTGGATATAAAATATACCGTCTTGCAAATTTACAAGGCGTTATTGAAATTTGATATATAGAAAGTGCGGAGAGAAAATGGATATTAGAATTATGGATTTACCAGAGATTGCAATTATTGGTTTTGGGACAATCTATGCAGTATTGATTGTAATAGTTTATTTTGCACAGACAACGACAGTTAGATTGGAGACGTTAACTCCGCAGGCATCGCAAATTCTTGATTTTAATAAGGGTGGATTAATTTTTAATTATGACCTACTGGGATATGGATTTATGGCATTATCAACATTTTTTACAGGGATAACGATAGAAGATAAAACGAAATCAGATAAGGTTCTCAAATGGCTTATGATGATTCATGGAATCTTCTTCATCGTATGTTTGATTATGCCAATGACAGGAATTTTGGTGCAAACAGCTGATAGTGATTCAAGTAAAGGAGGAGTAATTGCTCTTGAGGGTTGGTGTGTATATTTTATTCCTATAGGTATCTTATCTTTCATTCATTTCAAAAGAAGTTGACTGAAATAAAATATGGATTGCGTGAGAATGGAATTGTATGTTTTGAGGATGTATATGATGGTTGAGTTATAATAATCCAGAAATTATGAAAGTGTTGGCTTTAAATTATATGACAAGAAAAATAATGACTCAGAAAGTGCCTATACAGGAGATTACTTGTATTATCAAATAATATTGTAGAATTGTGAAGGGAAAATATATTGATAAAATGAACCTAATAAAATGTGATGCAAATGATTATCAAAGAATAACAGACTTTTATAAATATGTAATTGATAATACCAACGAGATGGAAAAATACGCTTGTTGGAAATATGGACAACACCCGACAGATGAAATGATAAAATGGTATATTGATGGCGGACACATGTATTATGAAGAGAAGGATGGAGAGATAATAGCAGCAGTAGCGTTAACACCATTTCAAAATGAGGATTATCATCCCGTTGATTGGAGTGCTAATCTTAATGATGATGAGATTTTGGTGGTTCATATTCTATGTGTGAATCCAAATATACAAAGGCAAGGGTTGGCAAAAAATATTATGGATGAAATTATTCAAGTGGCTAGGAATATGGGGATGAAGGCAATAAGATTAGATGCTTTATGCTGTAATAAGCCAGCACATAAATTGTATGAAAAATGTGGATTTGTAAAACGAGGAATACAAAACTGGTATGCTGATAATACCGGATGGATAGATTTCTATTTATATGAATTGGTTTTATCTAAGTAAGGGGGATTGTACCCTGCACTAAGACGAATATGTTTCGTCTCACCAATTATAGAAGTGGGAGTCTTCCCAACTGAGATAAAAATATAGCAAAATCCGATTTGTTAAGGGAAAGTATTATGAAGAATATAGCGATAATAACAGGAGCTACAGGCGGTCTTGGAAAGTCATTTACTAAGCAATTAATTGATAGTGTTGATGAAGTCTGGGCGATAGGCCGAAGTGTAGAAAAATTAAATAAACTTAAGGAAGAGTTTGGAGAAAAAATTAGAACTTTTTCAGTTGATTTATCAGATATAAGTAATTTGAATTGTATAAAAGAAGAATTGAGTAGTGGTGAATACATAGTAAAGTATCTGGTTAACAGTGCAGGAATAGGTAGAATGGCGGTTTCTACTGATTTTACAGATCAGGAAATTCAAAGTCATATCAATACGCACAATACGTCAGTCGCAGTTTTGTGTAATACTTGTATACCATTTATGGAAAAGGGAAGTCATATCATAAATGTTGCTTCACAGTCTGCGTTTCAACCAGTTGCCTACATAAATCTTTATGCAGCATGTAAGGCATTTTGCTATTCGTATTCTCGCGCATTGAATATGGAACTTAAGGATAAAGGGATTATTGTAACTGTTGCATGTCCAGGCTGGATTAGGACTGAGCTGTTACAAACAGAAATAAATGGAAAGAAGGTTTCGTTTCCTCATTTGGCAGAACCGGATGATGTGGTAAAGCAAACGTTAAAGGATGCCCAAAAGGGGAAAGATATGTCGGTGTATAGCTGTTATGTCAGAAGGATGCAGTTCTTTTCAAAATTCTATCCCCACAAAATGATTATGAAAATTTGGGTGAAATCCGTTAAAAAATATATTGAATAAAGGGAGGATTTAATAATATCAACGAATTTCAGTTTTTATTTTACGGAGGTTAATCATGATATCTATTATAGGAGCAGGTGCTTTTTCGATTGTAATTATATTATAATTTCTTATCATTTGTGGATTGCCGTTAGGCGAATTGACGGAGGTATAGTTGATGAAAATAGAAAACCCTATGTTGGTAGTAACGGATATTGATAAGTCAGTAGAATTTTATAAAAAAGTTTTGGGGCTTCATGTAATTATGGATTTTGGTGCAAATAAGACTTTGACAGGTGGTTTGGCACTGCAAACACTTGAAACTTTGAAGTTTGTAGTGTTAGATAAGGTCGAGTTGACTCTATTTGAATTAGTTGCGATGAGAGTCACCCTTTTGGGAGGTAAAAGTGACTCGATATGAGATAATCCTTGTATGAGTCAACATTATATGCTATCAAGTTGACTCTA
>JBGVKW010000031.1:0-53884 GCA_045123895.1 Agathobacter sp. | reverse complement strand
AATCCGTTCTGGCAACAGAAATAACTATATTTGCAGACAAGATTTGTGTAGATGAGGAAACCGTTCGTCTCCGTGCCCATGTAGATAACATGATTAAGACACTGGATTCCGGCGAGAATATCGGAAGAAAGTTAGACTTCATTGCCCAGGAAATGAACCGGGAGGCAAACACTACATTATCGAAGGCAAACTATATGGAATTATCCAATATCGCTATTGACTTGAAAACAGAAATCGAAAAAATCAGAGAACAGATACAAAATATTGAGTAAAAAGGAGAAAAAAACATGTTACATCCATCTTACGGAGAATTAATCCAGGCATTAAACAGTGACGTAGAAGAAGGCGAACAGCCGGTAGTAAACAGCAGATATTCTGTAGTTTTGGCAACTGCAAAAAGAGCAAGACAGATCATCAATGGTTCAGAACCTCTTTGTGAAAAAATTCCATGCAACAAGCCTTTATCCATTGCGGTAGAAGAAGTTTACGAAGGCAAAGTTAAAATCGTAGGAGATGACGAGCTGGATGCATAAGAAAAAAAGTGCCTTCCTGGAGTATGCCGTTTATTTATTTATTATTTTGTTTGTGCTTTTTATAGCACCAAAATATCTGGTCGAAAAAATTCTTGTAGACGGAACCTCCATGGAATGTTCTCTTTATAACGGAGAGCAGGTACTCATTGAAAAAATCAGCCGTAATTTTTCCGGACCGGACCGCTTTGATATTGTGGTTTTTACCAAAAACCACGGTACATATACAAAAACCTACATTAAGCGGATCATCGGTCTTCCGGGGGAGTCGGTGCAAATTATCGGTGACCGCATTTTCATCAACGGGAACGAGCTGAAAGAAGATTTCGGTAAAGACCCGATGGATATGGCGGGAATCGCAGCAGAACCGGTAAAGCTGGAAGAGGGCGAGTACTTTGTTCTGGGTGACAACCGTAAGGTCAGTATCGATAGCCGGAACAGGTCAGTAGGAGCAGTAAGCATCGATGAACTGGATGGTGTTGTTTTTCTGCGAGTAGCCCCGTTTTCTGCATTTGGCAAGGTAAAATAATCGTCAATATTACCAGTTTTTTTACTTTTGAACGATAGAATGTCAAAAAAATCACAAATTGAAAAAAAAGGCTTGATTATTTGACTTTCTTTAGTTAAAATATGCTTAGGTCCGTTCTTTGGTACAAAAGCGGACGAGAACAATTTTCTATTATTAGGAGGATTTCAAAATGGCAGTAAAAGTAGCAATCAACGGTTTTGGTCGTATCGGTCGTCTTGCATTCAGACAGATGTTCGATGCAGAAGGATACGAAGTAGTAGCAATCAACGATTTAACAAGTCCTAAGATGTTAGCACACTTATTAAAGTATGATTCATCACAGGGAAAATACGCATTAGCTGATACAGTTTCTGCATCAGATGATTCTATCACAGTTGATGGACAGACAATTAAAATTTATGCATTCCCAGATGCAAACAATTGCCCATGGGGAGAGCTTAAAGTAGACGTAGTTCTTGAGTGTTCAGGATTCTACACAAGCAAAGAGAAAGCTCAGGCTCATATCAATGCTGGAGCTCGTAAAGTAGTTATTTCTGCACCAGCTGGAAATGACCTTCCAACAATCGTTTACAATGTAAACCACACAACACTTAAGCCAGAAGATACAATTATCTCAGCAGCTTCTTGTACAACAAACTGCTTAGCTCCAATGGCTAAAGCATTAAATGACTTAGCAGGAATCAAATCTGGTATCATGAGCACAATTCATGCTTACACAGGAGATCAGATGATTCTTGACGGACCACAGAGAAAAGGTGACCTTCGTCGTTCACGCGCAGGTGCTGTAAACATCGTTCCTAACTCAACAGGTGCTGCAAAGGCTATTGGTCTTGTAATCCCAGAGTTAAACGGAAAACTTATCGGATCTGCTCAGCGTGTTCCAACTCCAACAGGATCTACAACAATCCTTGTTGCAACAGTTGAGAAATCTGTAACAAAAGAAGAAATCAATGCAGCTATGAAAGCAGCAGCTACAGAGTCTTTCGGATACAATGAGGACGAAATCGTTTCTTCAGATATCGTTGGAAGCACATATGGTTCAATCTTCGATGCTACACAGACAATGGTTGGAGAGGATAACTTAGTACAGGTTGTTTCTTGGTATGACAACGAGAACAGCTACACATCTCAGATGGTTCGTACAATCAAGTACTTCTCTGAGTTAGCATAAGATTAGCTATTTAGCTTAAAACTTAGACTTTAATTAAGGGTCCGGTCCGTATGGACCGGGCCTTTTTTAAACGATATAAATAAGGAGGACATTAATATGTCATTAAACAAGAAGTCAGTTGATGATATCAACGTAAAAGGAAAAAGAGTCCTTGTAAGATGTGACTTTAACGTACCACTTAAAGATGGAAAAATCACAGATGATAACCGTATCAAAGGAGCTCTTCCAACAATCCAGAAATTAATCAATGATGGTGGAAAAGTAATTCTTTGCTCACACCTTGGAAAAGTTAAAAACGGACCAAACGAAGGCGAGTCACTTGCACCAGTAGCAGCTGCTCTTGAGGAGAAGCTTGGTAAAAAAGTTACTTTCGTAAACGATGACAACGTAACAGGTGAGGCTGCTACAGCTGCTGTTGCTGCTATGAATGAAGGAGATGTTGTTCTTCTTCAGAACACACGTTTCCGTGGAAAAGAGGAGACAAAACCAACAGAGGCAGGAGAGGCATTCGCAAAAGAGTTAGCTGATTTAGCAGATGTATATGTATGTGATGCATTCGGTTCTGCTCATAGAGCACATGCTTCAGTTGCTGTTGTTACAAAATATATCTCAGAAAAAGGTGGAGATAACGTAGTTGGATATTTAATGCAGAAGGAAATTGATTTCCTTGGAAATGCAGTAGAGAACCCAGTTCGTCCATTCGTAGCTATTCTTGGTGGAGCTAAAGTTGCTGATAAACTTAACGTTATCGACAACCTTCTTGAGAAAGCTGATACACTTATTATCGGTGGTGGAATGGCTTACACATTCCTTAAAGCACAGGGAAAAGAAATCGGTATCTCAATGTTAGATGAGACAAAACTTGATTACTGTAACGAAATGATGGCTAAGGCTGAGAAACTTGGAAAGAAAATTCTTCTTCCAGTTGACGCTGTTACTATCAAGGAATTCCCAAATCCAATCGATGCTCCAGTTGAGACAATCACAGTTGATGCTGACAATATGCCAGCTGACCGTGAGGGATGCGATATTGGACCTAAGACACGTGAGCTCTTTGCAGATGCTGTAGCTTCAGCTAAGACAGTTGTTTGGAACGGACCAATGGGTGTATTCGAGAACCCAACACTTGCAGCTGGTACTCTTGCAGTAGCAGAAGCACTTGCTAAGGCAGATGCAACTACAATCATCGGTGGTGGAGATTCAGCTGCTGCTGTTAACCAGATGGGACTTGGAGACAAGATGAGCCACATCTCAACAGGTGGTGGAGCTTCACTTGAGTTCTTAGAGGGAAAAGAACTTCCAGGTGTATACGCTGCAGATGATAAATAAGAGCGAATAACAGTTGTGTTCGTTTAAATAATTGAAGATATTATAGGGAGAAAAATAATGGCAAGAAAGAAAATTATTGCTGGTAACTGGAAGATGAACAAAACTCCATCTGAAGCAGTTGCATTAGTAAATGAATTAAAAGATTTAGTTGTAAACCCAGACGTTGACGTTGTTTACTGTGTTCCAGCTATCGACATCGTACCAGTTGTTGAGGCTGTAAAAGGAACAAACGTTGAAGTTGGTGCTGAGAATATGTACTTCGAAGAGAGCGGTGCTTTCACAGGAGAAATCTCTGCTTCAATGCTCGTAGATGCTGGTGTTAAATATGTTATCATCGGACATTCAGAGAGAAGAGATTACTTCAAAGAGGATGATGTTCTTCTTAATAAAAAAGTTAAAAAAGCTATTGAAGCTGGTCTTACACCAATTCTTTGCTGTGGAGAGTCACTTGAGCAGAGAGAGCTTGGTGTAACAATGGACTGGATTCGTCTTCAGATTAAATCTGACCTTGCAGGAGTAGCAGCTTCTGATGTTGCAAACCTTGTAATTGCTTATGAGCCAATCTGGGCAATTGGAACAGGAAAAACAGCTACATCTGATCAGGCTGAAGAAGTATGTAAGGGAATTAGAGAGCTTATCGCTGAGATGTACGACGATGCAACAGCAGAGTCTGTTCGTATTCAGTACGGCGGATCTATGAATGCAGGAAATGCAGCAGAGCTTCTTGCTAAACCAAACATCGATGGTGGACTTATCGGTGGAGCTTCTCTTAAAGCTGATTTTGGTAAAGTAGTTAATGCATAATTTGTATTCGGATATAGAATATTAATAATTGTGATTCAACCCGGGATTTATTCCCGGGTTATTTTTATCTCAGTTGGGAAGACTCCCGCTCCTATAAGTGGTGAGTAGAAATGATATTTGTCTCAGTAGAGAAGCCCAAATTTTAGGAGTCAGGTTATATAGACAACACCCGATTATCGTGATAAAATCCTTCGTGTAACTGAAAAAGAAAAAGTGTAAATGCAGCTGGGGATAGACTAAATCTTTACAAAGTTTACAAGAAAAAGTGAGGATGAAGATGAAGAAAAAAATAACTGTGTTACTGTTGATGTTTTGCCTTGTGATTACAACCTTAACTGGCTGTGGAAGTAAGGTGGACGAGCAAAAGTTTATGAGAGCTGTGTTAGATGCATCGTATAAGGAAGAGTATGCTGAATTTGCGGAAATGACAGGGATGACTGAGTCTGAAGCAAAAATAGAGGTTGAAAAATACTACGAAGAACAGATTGCAATTGTAAATAAGGGAAATGTTCTTTCTGATCAGCAGAAGAATGCTGTAAATGAGATGAGGAGAAATCTTGGAAAATGTGTCAGATGTGAGGTGGTAGGTTCCCAAAAAAATACGGATGACTTATATTCAGTAGATATCAAGGTTCAAAGAGCGCATCTGCTTGATAAAGCATTTAGACAAAGCTGGACTGAATTTTTACAGATTCTTTCAGCATCAACTCAGCCAGGTGAAATATATTTGATTTTAGCGAAAAATATACAACTGGTAATAGATGAAGGAATTGAATATGATGAAGAAGAAATAATTACTATTACAATAGATGTAGATGCAGGATGGTTTTCTACAACATATTCAATTGATGAGTCGCAACGAAAAGTATTAATGAAAGCATTGTTTGATTACACGGAATTT
The DNA here is from genome assembly GCA_045123895.1 of Agathobacter sp. Classification (GTDB taxonomy): domain Bacteria; phylum Bacillota; class Clostridia; order Lachnospirales; family Lachnospiraceae; genus Roseburia. The sequence goes on along the minus strand of JBGVKW010000031.1, from coordinate 48,620 downwards.
GAAAATTCAATATATGAATTACAGTCACAATTATAAAAACAAAGAAAATGCATTGTTTTTAAAACTTGCATTTGTAAAAAAATAATGTAATATAATAATGAAAGTCAATTATTTAATAAGTGTTAATTATTTATCAAGAGAAGAGAGGATTTTAAAATGAGTAAAAAACCAGTAGTTTTAATGGTTCTTGATGGTTATGGTTTAAATGACCGCGCAGAGGGAAATGCCATTGCAATGGCAAATACTCCTGTAATGGATAAATTAATGGCTGAGTGTCCTTTTGTACCAGGACAGGCTTCAGGACTTGCAGTAGGTCTTCCTGATGGACAGATGGGTAACTCAGAAGTTGGACATATGAATATTGGTGCTGGACGTATAATTTACCAGGACCTTACAAGAATTACAAAGTCTATTACAGACGGAGATTTCTTTGAGAACAAGAATCTTCTTGCTGCAATCGACAACTGTAAGAAGAATAATTCAGATCTCCATTTATGGGGACTTTTATCAGATGGTGGTGTTCACAGCCACATCGAGCATGTATATGGTATTTTGGAACTTTGCAAAAAGCAGGGACTTGAGAATGTATATGTTCATGCATTCCTTGATGGACGTGATACACCTCCTGCATCAGGAAAGGACTATGTTGCTGCGCTTGAGGCAAAGATGGCTGAAATCGGAGTAGGAAAAGTAGCTTCTTTATCAGGACGTTACTATGCAATGGACCGTGATAATAACTGGGATCGTGTACAGAAAGCTTACGATTCACTTGTAAAAGGTGAAGGTGTAAAAGCTACTAGTGCAGTACAGGCAATGGAAGATTCATATGCAAATGATGTTACAGACGAGTTTGTTCTTCCAACAGTTATTACAGATGAAGCTGGAAATCCACTTTCAGTTGTAAAGAATAACGATTCTGTAATCTTCTTTAACTTCCGTCCAGACCGTGCACGTGAGATGACAAGAGCATTCTGTGATGATAAGTTCACAGGATTTGATAGAGAATTTTTAAATCTTACATTTGTGTGTTTTAAAGACTATGATGAGACAATTCCAAATAAGCTTATCGCCTTTGAGAAAGAGTCTATTGTAAATACATTTGGTGAATACCTTGCAAAACTTGGTAAAAAACAGGTTCGTATTGCTGAGACTGAGAAATATGCTCACGTTACATTCTTCTTTAATGGTGGAATTGAGGAGCCAAATAAGGATGAGGATCGTGTTCTTGTGAACAGTCCAAAAGAAGTAGCAACATATGACCTTAAGCCTGAAATGAGTGCACCAGAGGTATGTGAGAAGCTTGTAGAGGCTATTGAATCAGATAAATATGATGTTATCATCATCAACTTTGCAAACCCTGACATGGTTGGACATACAGGTGTAATTCCTGCTGCCGTAAAAGCAGTTGAGGCTGTAGATGAACTTGTAGGAAAAGCAGTAGATGCAGTAAAGGCTGCTGACGGAGTGCTTTTCATCTGTGCTGATCATGGTAATGCAGAGAAGATGGTTGATTATGAGACAGGAGAGCCACATACAGCTCATACAACAAACCCTGTTCCATTTATTCTTGTAAACGCAGACCCTTCATATAAGCTTCGTGAAGGTGGATGCCTTGCTGACATCGCTCCAACTCTCCTTGAGATTATGGAAATTGAGCAGCCAGCAGAGATGACAGGAAAATCATTAATCGTTAAATAGTTTTAATTACTAAATAAATTATATTCATAGGATGGAGGAATAACATGCAGGAATTTAAACCATTTAAAGAAGGAAAAGTAAGAGAGGTATATGATAACGGAGATAGCCTTATTATCGTAGCGACAGACCGTATTTCAGCTTTCGATAATATTTTAAAGAACAAGATTACAGATAAGGGTGCAATCCTTACTCAGATGTCAAAATTCTGGTTTGAGTTCACAAGTGATGTTGTTTCAAATCATATGATTTCAGTTGATACAAAGGATATGCCTGAGTTCTTCAGACAGGAGCAGTTCGATGGAAACAGCATGATGTGTAAAAAGCTTGAGATGCTTCCAATCGAGTGTATTGTTCGTGGATACATCACAGGAAGTGGCTGGGCAAGCTATCAGGAGAATGGAACAGTCTGTGGAATTAAACTTCCAGAAGGCCTTGTTGAGTCTGACAAACTTCCTGAGCCAATCTATACACCATCAACAAAGGCTGAGATTGGTGACCATGATGAGAATATTTCATTTGAGCAGTCAGTTGATGTATTAGAGAAAGCATATCCTGGAAAAGGAAGAGAGTACGCTGAGAAAATTCGTGATTACACAATTGCACTTTACAAAAAATGTGCAGAGTATGCTCTTACAAAAGGAATTATTATCGCTGATACGAAGTTTGAGTTCGGTCTCAATGAGAATGGTGAAGTAGTACTTGGTGACGAGATGCTTACACCAGACAGCTCACGTTTCTGGCCATTAGATGGCTACAAACCAGGACAGGGACAGCCTTCATATGACAAGCAGTATGTAAGAGACTGGTTAAAGGCTAATCCAGATAGTGATTACCTTCTTCCAGATGATGTAATTGATAAAACTGTTGAAAAATATAAAGAAGCATATGAACTTCTCACAGGGGAGAGCTTTAAAAGAGCATAGCCTATATTGATTGTTGATGCCGAGGGGATTAGGATAAGACAATAATAATAGATGGAGATTATATGGAACAGAATTATTTAAGCAATAGTTACATAGACGAAGATACACTCCATGAGGAGTGTGGAGTTTTTGGAATATATGACTTTGATGGTAAAGATGTTGCTTCAACAATTTACTATGGACTGTTCGCTTTACAGCACAGAGGACAGGAAAGCTGTGGTATTGCAGTAAGTGAGACATATGGACCAAAAGGAAAGGTTACTTCTTATAAGGGGATGGGACTTGTGAATGAAGTCTTTACCCCTGATGACCTTTCATCATTAAAGGGTGATATTGGCGTAGGACACGTTCGTTATTCTACTGCTGGTTCATCTACCAGAGAAAATGCACAGCCATTGGTACTTAACTATGTAAAAGGTACATTGGCTATGGCTCATAACGGAAATCTTATTAATGCAAAAGAGTTACGTCATGAGCTTGAGTATACAGGTGCTATTTTCCAGACAACAATTGACTCCGAGGTTATTGCCTATCTTATTGCAAGAGAGCGATTGAATTCAAAAACTGCTGAGGAAGCTGTAAGAAGGGCTTGTCAGAGATTAAAGGGTGCATATGCACTTGTTGTTTCAAGCCCAAGAAAGCTTATTGCAGCAAGAGACCCATATGGATTTAAGCCACTTTGTATTGGAAAACGTGACAATGCATACATTGTTACTTCTGAGACTTGTGCTCTCGATACAATAGGAGCAGAATTTGTAAGAGATGTTCTTCCTGGAGAGGTAGTAACTATTACACCGGAGAATGGAATTGAGTCTGATATGTCAATGGCTCTTCCAAAAGAAAAAGAGGCAAGATGTGTATTTGAGTATATTTATTTTGCCAGAACAGACAGTAAAATTGATGATGTAAGTGTATATCACAGTCGTATTCAGGCAGGACGTTTCCTCGCAATGGATTCACCTATTGAGGCGGATATTGTAACAGGAGTACCTGAGTCAGGAAATGCGGCAGCATTAGGTTTTTCATTACAGTCAGGAATTCCTTATGGAACAGCATTCGTAAAGAATTCTTATGTAGGAAGAACTTTTATAAAACCAAAACAGTCTAGCCGTGAATCAAGTGTACAGATTAAGTTAAATGTTCTTAAAGAGGCCGTAAAAGGAAAACGAGTAGTAATGATTGATGATTCCATCGTAAGAGGTACTACTTCGGACAGGATTGTAAAAATGCTTAGAGATGCCGGGGCTACTGAAGTACATGTGAGAATCAGTTCTCCACCATTTTTGTGGCCATGCTATTTCGGAACAGATATTCCAGCAAGAGAGCAGCTTATTGCTTACAACAGAAAGCTTGAAGAAATAAGAGACATTATTGGAGCGGATTCACTTGGATACCTTGGAATAGACCGTTTGGATGAGATTGTGGAAGGTCTTCCAATCTGCAAGGGATGTTTTACAGGGCAATATCCAATGGAACCACCAAAAGAAGATATTCGAGGAGAGTACTTTGATAAGGAAAAGGACCTCGAAAGAAGAATGTTAAACAGATAAAATTAAAACTATTAAATGTTGAATCGTTAGATTAAAGGAGATTAATATGAGTACAGATAGATATTCTAGTCCACTTTCAGAGCGTTATGCCAGCAAGGAAATGCAGTATATCTTTTCTCAGGATATGAAGTTTACAACATGGAGAAAGTTATGGATTGCATTAGCTGAAACAGAGATGGAGCTTGGACTTTCAGAGAACGGAGTACCTGTTATCACTCAGGAGCAGATTGATGAGTTAAAGGCTCATGTTGATGACATCAACTATGATGTTGCAAAAGAGAGAGAAAAGCTTGTAAGACATGATGTAATGAGCCATGTATATGCTTATGGACAGCAGTGTCCGAAGGCTGCAGGAATCATCCATCTTGGAGCTACATCTTGTTATGTAGGAGACAACACTGATATCATTGTTATGAATGAGGCATTAAAGCTTGTTCATAGAAAACTTGTAAGTGTAATAGCTGAGCTTGCAAATTTTGCAGAGAAATATAAGAATCAGCCAACACTTGCATTTACACATTTCCAGCCAGCTCAGCCAACAACAGTTGGTAAGAGAGCAACACTCTGGCTCAATGAGTTTATGATGGATTTAGAGGACTTAGAGTATGTACAGAGCACATTAAAATTATTGGGTTCAAAAGGTACAACAGGAACACAGGCAAGTTTCCTTGAGCTTTTCAATGGAGATCATGATACAATCGACAAGATTGATCCAATGATTGCTAAGAAGATGGGATTTGAGTCATGTTACCCTGTATCTGGACAGACATATTCTCGTAAAGTAGATACAAGAGTAATCAATGTACTTGCAGGAATTGCTGCTTCAGCAACAAAGATGTCAAACGATATCAGACTTTTACAGCACTTAAAAGAGGTTGAGGAACCATTCGAGAAGAATCAGATTGGTTCATCAGCTATGGCTTATAAGAGAAATCCAATGAGAAGTGAAAGAATTGCTTCTCTCGCAAGATACGTACTTGCAGATGCTTTAAATCCTGCAATTACATCAGCAACACAGTGGTTTGAGAGAACTCTTGACGATTCAGCAAACAAGAGACTTTCTGTTCCAGAGGGATTCCTTGCAATCGACGGTATCTTAGATCTTTGCCTTAATGTAGTAGATGGACTTGTTGTTTATCCAAAGGTTATCGAGAAACATTTCATGGCTGAGATTCCATTCATGGCTACAGAGAATATCATGATGGATGCAGTTAAAAATGGTGGAAATAGACAGGAACTTCATGAGAAAATCAGACAGCTTTCAATGGAAGCTGGCAAAACTGTTAAGGAAGAAGGAAAAGACAATAATCTTGTTGACCTTATTGCAGCAGATTCTTCATTCGGTCTTACAAAAGAGGAAATTGAAAAAACTCTTAAGCCAGAACTTTATGTTGGACGTGCTCCACGTCAGGTTGAGGTTTATCTTCGTGATGTAGTAAATCCTGTTCTTGAGGCAAATAAGGACGAGCTTGGTGCTACAGCAGAAATCAATGTTTAATATTGAGCAGCAATAACGTCAAGGCGTTAATGAATCATAAAAAAGTGTGCGTTAATCAACGCACACTTTTTATTATTATTCAATATTAATTCTCTTTAACATCATTTCAGGATTTGTTGCTTCAGAAATTGCGGTGTGTTTTGAAATGATACCTTCTTTGTATAAATTAAATATACTTGTATCCATTGCAATCATATTATCAGATGAGGATGTATAAATAATACCATCAATCTGATGCACCTTTCTTTCTCGAATAAGATTTCTTATTGCAGGAGTAAGAACCATTATCTCGAATGCAGGAATAACTTCTCCGGTAATAGACGGAAGAAGTTTTTGGCTTACTACAGCTTGCAAAACAGAAGCAAGCTGAATGGCAATCTGATGCTGCTGTGTTGCAGGAAATGCATCGATTATTCGGTCGATTGTGTTTGCCGCTCCAATAGTATGGAGTGATGAAAAAATCAGGTGACCGGTTTCAGCCGCTGTGACGGCTGTGTTAATTGTTTCATAATCTCGCATTTCTCCGAGTAGAATTACATCAGGACTCTGACGTAGCGCTGCTCTTAGCGCAGTCAGATAACTTTCTGTATCAGTATTTATCTCTCGCTGGGAAACAATACTTTTTTCATGTTTGTGTAGAAATTCAAGCGGATCCTCAAGGGTAATAATATGTTCTTCCTTTTCGTTATTGATTTTATCAATAATACATGCCAATGTTGTTGATTTTCCACTACCAGCAGGTCCAGTTACCAGAACCATACCGTTGTTTGTATTTGCAAGCTGCATGACAGCATCAGGTATTCTTAAGTCGCTAGGATGAGGTAATTCAAATGAGATTACACGGATAACAGCAGAGTAAGAACCACGCTGTTTGAAAGTGCTTACCCTATAACGGGAAACACCTGGTATTGCAAAGGAAAAGTCATCATCTCCACATTCATCAAATTGTGAGATGTCCCTCTCGGCAAGTGCATATATTGATGTTACAAATTCAAAAGTCTCTTTTGGAACCATCTTAATTTCATTTAAGCTTTCCATTATACCTTTTGCTTTATATGTAAGAGGTCGACCTGCCACAACAAAGATATCTGATGCACCATTTCTGGTTGCTTCTTCAAGAATTTTTTTTACGTCCATTATTATTTGCCTCCAATTAAATTTAATGTATTGATTTCATCAACAGTTGTATCTGTGTGTAATTGCCAGTTTGTTATTGTATAAAATGTATCATTCGGTTCATCCGGATAGTTTATCTGAAGTGAAACTTCTAAATACTGACTGTCAGAAATATAATTACGTATATTATATATGATATGTCCATTTTCTTCTGACAACTCACCGGAAAAGTTTTTCAGTTGTGTTGAAGCCAGTGAATAATACTTATCAATAGTTGGTGTACTTTGATATATTTCGACAAGCTTTTTGTCGATTAACGAAAGCTCTTGTGTTATTTCGTTCGAACAATCATAGTAGGCTGTATTATTTAAGGCTACACGTTTGCTAAGCTTATAATCAGAATTTGCAGTTACAAAAGATAAAACTGAAAAAGTGACAATGCATGCCATTGTAAATCCGAGTAATATTGTTGAAAGACCAAAACTGGAGAAATTTCTTTTTTTCATTGTTCTACCTCCAAATCCTTCAAGGTAAGCTGATTGTAAACTGAAGCATTTGTCGAAAAATATTCTTTTCCATCAAAATTTGTATAACTAATTTTAGCATTATAAATATTATCTTTTTCAGTTATTTCTAATTTTGCCATATACATGGCTTCTTTTTCAGTACAGATTTTAAAATTCTCATCATAATACAGAAAAATCATTTTTTCTGAACAAATTGCTTGCGGAAATTCATTTAAAATAGATGCGTTACTGCCGTCACCCGATTCAAATATGGTAACAATATTGTTACATGTATTAACAGCCTGATGAATTACTGTTGTTTCATTTGAGATTGAATGGGTGTTAATAAAAAATGAGAGTCCCACTATTGTAAGCACTGAAAAAAGTAAAACATTTAAAATTATCTCTAACAGGAAAACACTGTTTTTTGAGTATTTGTTTGCTTTCATATTTCTTATTCCTTTGATTTCTTTTGAAGTATAACATCTGAATTGCATCCCTTTGAATCTGTAATGGTAACGATTATATAGTCTGCTTTAGACGTTATGGAAAAATCGTTTAGTTCAATAATTTTCTGTCCAGATTCAAGTGTATATACTGAATCTTCAGCAACAAACTGCTCGCGAAGGCTTCCGTCATAAAAATAAATCTGCGTATTGTAAATCTTTCCGTGTATTTTATTTGAAAACGTAAGGATTTGAGTGTTATCAACAACTGATACTGACATTCCACCCGAAATATCATTTTGTCTTGCTTTTTCCCTTAGATAAGAGGTTGCAGTACGAACCTGATAATTGTAGTTCATATTATCTGCGGTAGCTTTGTATTGTCTGATTCCTATGAGTGAAAGAGTAAAAGCAGTAACTGAAAACAAAACAAATAGAGCTAATACAAAAACGGTATCAATTTTCTTTGGGGTTGAATAAAGTCTTAGCATATTAGTCCCTCTCAATTATTGTATAATCTGGTCTGAGATTTGAACCAATGTATTGGTAGTCAATATAGTACTGGTTCTTATCATAAATAAGTCCATAGTTTTCAGTCAGATATTCAAGGTTTGGCGGATAGGTTCCTTCAAGTGCATAACACTGTGTTATTCCACGGTTTAAGGCCCGCTCAAGTACATCTTTATCACGTCTAGTGTTATCTTCTGCCATCTTACCGGTAGAAATACAAAAAACAGTGATAATAAAAATCGAAAGTATAAGTGGAAGATATTTAAATGGATTTATCTTTTCTTTTTTAATCGAAAAAACCATAATTACCTCCTTAACCAATGCTTGTCATTATTCCTAAAAGCGGAAGCAAAAATGAAATCAGAATTAATCCGATAAATAGGCAAAGAATGATTACCAGTGTAGGCTCAAGTACTGAGATAAAGTGGTTTATTCTTTCATCTGTTTCATCCTCGTATGATTTGCAAATATGCTTCATTACTTCATCGAGAGAACCAGTTTTGCTTCCAATAGCAATCCAGCTTGAATACATTTTTGAAAATACGCCTGACCGAAGAAGAGCCAGAGAGAAAGACGAACCATGTGATATCTCATCCTGGCAAATATGGATTTTTTCAGTCATATAAGGATTGTCTACCAGTTCGAGTGCAAGTTCTAAACCCTTATCTGTATCAAGACCACTTGAAAGTGATAAAAACATGCAGTTGGCAAATCTGCTTGAGGCAATCGAAACAGATAGTCGTTTACTTTGAATAAAAAGTTTTCCAAGCTTTGTTTTATAAAATAGAAAAATCAAAAGGCTGATTCCTAATAAAGCAGCAAGAATAACAACAAGATATTTGTTTATATAATTACTTATCGACATTAGTGTAGCAGCTGTACCTGTTAATTCACTTCCAAGTTCAGCGTATATTTGTGAGAAGACAGGCAATACTTTTGCAACCATTACAACAATTACTGAAATCATTAAGACTGATAACACAAGTGGGTAAGTAATTGCATTTTTTATTCCGGCCTGAATTTCTTCTTCTCTTTCATAATAGTCGGACAATGATTTTAATACATCATCCAGATGACCGGTTTCTTCTCCCAGTTTAATCATATTTGTCATATATGGAGGAAAACAGTTTGTCTTTTCTAAAGAATCGTAAAGTGAACTTCCGGTTTCAAGAGGCTTGTAGATTTTTTCAAGTAATACCTTTGTCTCTTCATTTGGTGCCTCATCTGCAAGAATGGATACACCATAGTAGGTTGGAAGACCGGCTTCAATGACCAGGGCAATTTGATGACAGAAAGCACTTAGTTCATTGTTGGTCAAATAAGTTGATTTTCTAGACATTATATATTCCTCCTAATATACATATTTGGTAATATAATCACTATCTTCAGTAATGAAATCTTTAGGGGAGGAGCTGGTAGATGCAAAAGTTGGATCCATCAGTTTCCAGTTTGAACCGTCAAATTGGATAATACCATTTACCCATCCGACGTCTTTTATATACGTACTTATCCAGGCATGATAATCTTCGCCAACGTAGCCGACTTCAAGGCGAGTGGGAATAGATTGTGTTCTAAGCATAGTTGCCATTACAGCTGCGTAGTCGAAGCATATACCTTTGTTTGACTTCATTATTTTATCCACATCCGGCAGATATCCGCTTTTTACGGAATCGGCCTTATCATAGTCGTATGAGAAATTTTCTATTATGTAGTTGTAAACATGTTCTACAACTTCAATATCGCTATTACAACTGTATGCTAATTCACTGCCTTTGTTTATTGTGTCAGTTGAATTTACAAAGTTGACGTACTGATTTGGATACAGGTATGGTCCAAATTCATTAGTGATATTTACTGAAATATCCTGAGAAAGAACAGTGACATATTGTGTTCCCTCAATATTTTCATAAATACCCACATTGTATTTTCCACTACCACTTGTAAGTGGGAATGTTTCATATTCAGTGGAAAGATTGTAAGTATATGTAATATTATTTGACCCTGTAATCTGAAGCTTTACTTTAGGATTTGCCCCTAAATATGCAGCCATAATATAACCTTGATCACAGTGAGAAGCATCTATTACCGCTAAAGTACTAGAGTAAGCCTGCGTATTATCAGCTGAAGGCATGAGCACATTTGGAGTGTTGTCCCATGACCCCTTTTGATTCGATGTTGTGTTTGGCGTATAATTACTCGAATTGTTTGAAGAATCTGAATCTGTATTAACTGTTCCACTGCAGGAACATAATAAAAAACAGAAACATAGCAGAAGAGAAAAAACTCTTACCCCCCAAGTATTTTTCATGCCATTCTCCTTACTAAGTCTTTTTTACTATTATAAATGATTTTTATAAAAAATTAAATGGAAAATGTATATTTATATGCAGTATAATAAATAATAATACAGAATAATATTATTTTATAAATTATAGTTGAAATACAACTGCCTCTATGCTATATTATTGTGTGTTATGAGTTAAAAAATAGGAGGTGCGGTCGTGGCAACTTTAAGAACTGTTTTATCAGTAGCTTTAATTATAGTCAGTCTTATTATTACTATAGTAATTTTATTCCAGGAAGGTAAGTCAGCAGGACTTGGTACAATTGCTGGAGTTGCAGATACATATTGGGGCAAGAACAAAGGTCGTTCAAAAGAAGGACGTTTGGTAAAGGCTACTGTAATATTAGTAGTTTTATTTTTCGCATTGGTTATAGCTCTTTGCTCGGGAATATGGTAAAAATTTTGACTGTCGATTAATCGGCAGTCTTTTTTTCACTCAAAAAGCTGTTACATTTTAATTTGTGAGGTATATTATGGAAAATTCAACAATATATGACAAAAGAAAGAAAATGGTATATGAATTTATGTGCGAGGACACATATGTTCCGATGAAGATAAAAGAACTGTGCATTGTTCTCGATGTAAAAAAATCGGACAGACCTCAGCTTGAACAGATATTGATGGATCTTTTACAGGAAGGGAAAATTACTCTTTCTAAGAGGGGCAAATATTCTAAGAGTGAAATTAAAAAGATTGTAGGCACATTCACTGCTCATCCAAGAGGGTTTGGATTTGTGACAATAGACGATGAGGATGAAGATATTTTTATTCCGGCAGAATTTGTAAACGGTGCCATGCATATGGATGTGGTTGAGGTTAATGTATCACCAATTTCAACAGGGCGAAGAAAAGAAGGCAAAATTGTAAATATAATTGAGCGCGGAATGAAGCAGGTGGTCTGCACTTATGAGGCAAGTGACAATTTTGGATTTGCTGTTCCTGACAATACAAGATTTTTAAAGGATATCTTTATTCCAAAGGAACGATCTATGGGAGCTGTTTCAGGACATAAGGTTGTCGTGGAATTGACTAATTTTGGAAAAAATGGAAAAAAACCTGAAGGCAAAGTAATAGAAATAATTGGTCATATTAATGATCCTGGAACTGACATTATGTCAATTGTTAAAGCCTACGATATGCCGATTGATTTTTCTAATAAAATCATGAAACAGGTTGAGAATGTTTCAAAAGAAGTTTCGGCCGCTGATATGGCAGGCAGAATGGATTTAAGAGACTGGATGATGGTTACAATCGATGGAGAAGATGCTAAGGATTTAGATGATGCGGTGTCTTTGTACATGGATGGAGATAATTATATCCTGGGTGTTCATATTGCTGATGTTTCAAATTATGTTCAAGAGCATAGTGCGCTTGATGTAGAGGCACTAAAAAGAGGTACTTCAGTGTATCTTGTTGACAGGGTTATTCCAATGCTTCCGCATGCACTGTCTAATGGAATATGTTCTCTAAACGAAAATCAGAACAGACTTGCACTTAGCTGTATTATGACTATAAATCAAAAAGGTGAAGTCATTGATCACAAAATAGCTGAGACTGTTATTAAAACTAACAGAAGAATGACATACACCAATGTTAAAAAAATTCTTGTGGATGAAGATGCACAATTAATCGAAGAATACAAAGAACTTGTTCCGATGTTTAAGCTTATGGAGGAACTTGCTTATAAGCTTCGCAAAAGAAGAATGAAACGAGGTTCAATTGATTTTGATTTTCCTGAGACAAAGGTTATTCTCGATGAGAATGGAAAGCCAATTGAAATAAAGCCGTATGATAGAAATGTTGCCACAAAAATTATTGAAGATTTTATGCTTATTGCAAATGAAACAGTTGCAGAAGATTATTTTTGGCAGGAGATACCGTTCGTATATAGAACACATGAGAATCCAGATAGTGAAAAGATAAAGAAGCTGTCTACATTTATAAATAACTTTGGGTATTCGCTTCATGTAAGCGGAGATGAAATCCATCCAAAAGAACTTCAAAAGCTTATTGAAAAAGTCGAAGGAACTGATGAAGAAGCACTAATCAGCAGACTTACACTTCGCTCAATGAAGCAGGCGAGATATACAACAGCCTGCACTGGACATTTTGGACTGGCGGCAAATTATTATTGTCATTTTACTTCTCCAATCAGACGTTATCCTGACCTTCAGATACATCGTATAATTAAGGAAAATCTAAGAGGCAGAATGAACAAGAATAGAAGAGAGCACTACGAAGAGATTTTGGATAAGGTGGCAAAACAATCCAGTGAAATGGAACGAAGAGCAGAAGAGGCTGAAAGAGAGACAGTTAAACTTAAAAAATGTGAATATATGCAGCAGCATATAGGCGAAGAGTTTACCGGTGTTATATCAGGAGTTGCAGAATGGGGATTTTTTGTTGAGTTACCAAATACAGTTGAAGGACTGGTTCATGTAACAGAGCTAAAAGATGATTTCTATCATTTTTTTGAAGACACTTACGAGTTAGTTGGTGAAGTGACCAATAAACGTTATAAATTAGGGCAGCAGGTTAAGGTAATAGTTGATTCAACCGATAAGATTATGCGAACAGTTGACTTTACACTGGCAAATTGTGAGGAAAATGAGCAATTTTAACTTTGTATAGTAAAATGTCGAAAATATCCGGTTGTGGATAAGTGAAAACTATGTTAAAATCGAACTTGCGCTGAAACAAAATATCACAAGGAGGTGCCGTTATGGCTAAAGAACCTAAGAAGTTAATAGCTAATAACAAGAAGGTATACCATGATTACTTTCTTGAAGAAAAATATGAAGCCGGCATCGCTCTTGCTGGTACAGAAGTAAAATCGCTTCGAATGGGAAAGGGAAGTATTAAGGAATCTTTCATTCGAATTGAAAATGGGGAGGTAATTCTTTACGGAATGCACATTACTCCATATGAGAAGGGGAACATCTTCAACAAAGACCCTCTTCGACCGAAAAAGCTTTTAATGCACAAAAAGGAGATTGCAAAACTTTCCGGCAAAATGAAGGAAAAGGGATTTACAATTGTTCCAGTTGAAGTGTATTTTAAAGGTAGTCTCGTAAAGGTTGAGATTGCTCTTGCAAAAGGTAAAAAGCTTTACGATAAGAGAAATGATATCGCAAAGAAGGACCAGAAGAGAGAAGCAGAACGAGATTTCAAAATTAGAAATCTTGGCTAATGAGACTAAAATAAATCTTGGGCTAGTAATGGTTTCGACAGGGCGCTAGACGTCCGGGGGACGTCTGTTTAGCGCGGACCGGAGCGGAGCGGAGATGCTAGACGTCCGGGGGACGTCTGTTTAGCGCGGACCGGAGCGGAGACCATGAAGCTGGAGAATTGAGTTTATGGATATTACACATAAAAGTGTGTTATCATATATCAGGTCAAAGGACCGCACAATTAAATATATGGGCTAGTAATGGTTTCGACAGGGATCATGCAGCTGGAGAAGCGAGTCGTATGGTAATGCGTTAAATGGCCAAATTAAAATTAAACGCTGAAGATAATTTAGCATACGCTGCCTAGTTGCAGCAGTCCGCTCTAGAGCACTCACACTTTAGAATCCGGGCTTCGACCATGTGAGAAACGACATATGCAAAGCTTTGAGCATGTGGGCGTATCATGAAGCTACTGAAACGTTTAGGATGTTTGTTTTCGAAACGCAGAGGGAATGATAAATAACAAACTACACTCGTAGAAGGACAGGGAATTGGTTTTTGGACACGGGTTCGACTCAAATCTGCTCAACTTTTGAGAATGTAAGAAATCCAGTGTTTTCAAGGGTTCGCGGATTTTTAGAAAATCGTTTGGAGCCGTTTGGAGCCACAAAAAGGCATAGTAAATCATCAAAATTGGTGTCAAATTGGTGTCAGAATTTTGAGGTTAAATCCCTGATCAATATGGGTAAGAAAGAGTCAATGCAACTCTGAGTTTATGGATATCACACACGAAAGTGTGTTATCATATATATGGTCGATAAGACCACACAATTAAATATTGGGGCTAGTAAAGGTTTCGACGGGGGAACTGAAGCTGGAGAAGCGAGTCGTATGGTAATGCGTTAAATGGCCAAATTAAAATTAAACGCTAACGATAATTTAGCATACGCTGCCTAGTTGCAGCAGTCTGACCTAGTGCACTCACACATTAGGACCCAGGCTTCGACTATGTGAGAAACGACTTATGCAAAGCTTTGAGCATATGGGCGTAACATGAAGCTACTGAAACTGGAAGGGTGTTTGTTCCCGTCCAGCAGAGGGAATGCCAAATGACAAACTACACTCGTAGAAGGACAGGGGATTTTCTTTCGGACACGAGTTCGATTCTCGTCTAGTCCACGCAAAAATCGCGTAAATTCAAGGGTTTACGCGATTTTTTTATGTGGTGTCAGGGCGCACCCTGATGTCAACTTTAGATATAAAAATGGATAACGCACTTATCCTTAAGTGCTTGATTATAAACAAACACCCCATTTGTGATATGTCAAGGTGGATTTACCTTTACATATCATAAATGGGGTGTTACCTATTTCTCTTCATTCGTAGAATCTTGTGGTTGAACATGCTCTTTTAATATCATATTTATATATTGACTAAAAGAACGGTCATCAGCTTCAGCTAATTCTTTTATTCTTTGAACGACATCACTATCTAATGTAATGCTCACTTTTTCTTTTAATGGTCGCATATTATCGGCCTCCTTTATTGGGTATTTTACCAATAAGTGAGATAGTATATGACAAAGTAGGATAAAATATGATAAAGTAAGATAAAAGGGGGTTAAGTAATTTAATTTATCAGCCGATAAGAGTTATAAAAAACTTAATTTATCATTTTTAATTGGTCGAAAAGGATTTCGGACTGTATGTTCTCAGGGATTGAGATTTTTTAGGTATAGTAGAATTACTATATCTTATTTGCGCATCTTTAGTATATTCTTACATGTTTCCCAAATCCTATAGCCAGTTAATTGATATGTGTATTTTGGTAAAAGGAATTACCAGTTCATTTGGAAAGGAGTCCAGTATGAAAATACAAAACAGTTCAATTACTATGGCTGCATCGCATCATGAGACATCTTTTTCTTATAAAGAGTCTATGACGATGGAGGCTGCAAAATCAAAAGATGTAGTGGGAGCGATTCTTACTCTTTCGCAGGAAGCAAGTGGCAAGAGCGTAAAAGATGCGATGGTTGATTACCAGAAGCAAGAGAAGGAAGAGGCTAAAAAGAGACAACAGGAAAACGAGGCTAGATCTGTTCAAGAGATGGCTGAGCGCATGAGAACGGAACAAAAGGGTAATCAGTATGATATACCAGATGACCTTGATATGAAAATTAAAATGCTCAGACAAATTCTTGCAGCACTTAGGGGAGAGAAGGTTCCAGAAAATTGTAAGATTAAGCCAAGCGATAGTGGAAGTGTGACTGATCTTCGCTCGGCTCAGTTTAAGAAACTAGAAGGATTTGAGTTTAATCTTTCATCAAAGACGGGGGTGTCTATTGGTGCAATTTCAATTGATGGAATTGGAACAAATAGAACTGGAACAACATGGCAGAAAATAACGGCTACAAGCGGATTTACAAGTGAGTCTGAGAGTACAACCTTTGCAACAAAGGGCATTGTTCAGACCGCAGATGGAAGAAGCATAGATTTTAATATGGAAGTGTCAATGTCGAGAGCATTTATGCAGGAGACAAATCTATTAGAGGTTAAGGATTATATTAAAACAGATCCTTTAATGATTAACCTTGATACAAATATTGGCTCAGTAAGCGACCAAAAATTTTTCTTTGATTTGGATTCAGATGGAAAGGAAGAACAAATCTCATTCGCTGGTAAGGGCTCTGGATTTTTAGCATTAGATAAAAATGGCGATGGAAAAATCAATGATGGTTCTGAATTATTTGGAACAAGCAGTGGAGACGGATTTAAGGACTTGGCTGAATATGATGAAGATGGAAATGGGTGGATAGATGAGAATGACAGCATTTTTAATCGATTAAAGGTTTGGACCAAGGATGAGAATGGAAATGATTTCCTCATTGATTTGAAAAAAGCTGATGTTGGAGCAATATATCTTAGAAATGCAGATACACAGTTTAGCCTGAAAGACGATGAAAATAAGCTAAATGCTGAGATTAAAAAGACAGGTATTTATTTGAGAGAGAGTACAGGAGCGGTTGGAACTCTCAATCATGTAGATCTTGTTATTTAAGGAGGTAGTAAAATGGCAATCAATACAAGTTCAGTCGTTTCAAATGTATATGCACAAAGTTATAGTGCTAACAGCAAATCTACTACAAAAACTACTAAGCAGGATGAGGCTACAGAAGTAAAGAAGGAAGAAAAAACTAAGGAGTCTCAGAACCTTGGAAAGACAATAGGTGAGCCTAAGCTTTCTAAAGAAGCACAGAAATATTATGACAAGCTAAAAAAGAAATTTGGCAATTATGATTTTATCCTTGTAAGTGAGGATCAGAAAGCAAATGCTCAGGCCAATGCCGGTAAATATGCAAACAATATCAAGACCGTTGTTTTGATTGATGAAGATAAGATAGAGCGAATGGCTACAGATGAGAGTTATCGCAAGAAGTATGAAGGAATCTTAAGTGGGGCATCATCGCAGTTGGAACAGCTAAAATCCAGCATGGAGAAATCCGGTGCCAATGTAAAAGGCTATGGCATGCAAGTAAATGATGGAGGAACAACTTCCTTTTTCGCTGTTATGAAAAAGTCATCCTCTGATCAGAAAGCAAGAATAGAGAAGTCGGCTGAGAAGAAGAAAGCAGAGAAAAAAGCTGCTGAAAAGAAGGCTGAGAAGAAAAAAGAGGAAGCTAGACTTGAAAAGTCAAAGTCGTCTAAAGCAGATAAATCTAAAGATATTGATAATATAGATGATGAAGAGACTGTAACGATAACAGCAAATTCAATCGAAGAATTAATGAATAAGATTAGTGATTATACATTTGCTGAAAGAAGCGATAGTGTTCAAACCGATACAGAGAAGATGGTTGGACAGCACGTAGATTTCAGAGGATAGGAGGCAGATATGGCAGGATTTAATATATCGTCATTCTTTAATAATTCAAAGGGTGGATTCGGCTCCATCAATTTTAGTGATTATTCGTTAATTAGAAGTGGTAGCTATAAGAAGCTTATGAAGTCTTATTACTCACAGCAGAAAGAGACAACTCCAAAGGCTGATAAGACTACAAAGAAAAAGACAACAGAGGTAAAAGATACAACAGGCTTGTCTAAAATGAAGTCTGAAGCAGATGGTCTTAAGGCAGCCACAGAAGCTTTTAACAAGGATGATTTGTGGAAACAGAAAGATGGCGCTTATGATCAGGATAAGGTCGCAAGTGCAGTAAAGAAGTTTGCCAGCAAATATAATGATGTCCTTACCCAGTCCTCAAAGGTAAGCTCTAAGGATGTAACTCAACAGACAGGATATATGATGAGCATGACAAAGACAATGTCTGGTTCATTATCGAAGGTTGGAGTGACAGTTGGCGCGGATGGAAAATTATCTGTAGATGAGGATGCTCTTAAGAAAGCGGATGCTAAAGAT
Organism: Agathobacter sp.; assembly: GCA_045123895.1. Taxonomy (GTDB): domain Bacteria; phylum Bacillota; class Clostridia; order Lachnospirales; family Lachnospiraceae; genus Roseburia. The sequence continues at coordinate 30,446 of JBGVKW010000031.1, read as the reverse complement.
GTAAAGGCATTATTCTCTGGAAATCATTCATATGTATCTCAGATAACAAATAATGCTAGTGCTATAGGAAGTGCAGCTGTTAGAAGTTCAAGCATGTATTCAAGTAATGGAACATTATCAAGTTCTCTTTCAGGACTTTTCGATAAATGGATATAAGGGGGAGTGAAATATGAGTATGGATGTAGGTGCTGTAGGAAGTAATCAGCAGGTATATAACCAGCAAGGATATGATATTTCAAAAAAGAATGAAGACAAATTGTCTTCTAAAGCGCAGAAATATTTGGCTGACTTAAGAAAACAATACGGAGATTACGATATTGTTGTTGGTAATAGAACAGATGATATGCAGGCTCTAGCCAAAGGTCAAGGTAAAGATACAACTGTTATATTCTCAAACGCAGACATTGAGCGTATGGCAGTAGACAAGAAATTTGCTGATGAGAAAATGCAGGGTGTTGCTGGTTCAGTAAAGATGGCCCACAAGGTTGATGAAGAGAACGCTAAAGGTGCTGTTTACGAACCAGGAAAAGGTCAAGAAAAGAAAGCAACATATTCAATCAACAAGAAGAGTGCTGCGGATAGAGCTGCTATTGTTGAGCAGATGAAAAAAGATTTGGCAAATAGAAAGAATCAGCTTTCTGATCTTGTAAGTCAGATGTTATCAAAGCAGGCTGGAACTTCCAAACTTGCGGATTTATTTACTCCAGATAAACTTAGAAATGTTAGTGCAGAGGATATAGCTAAAGCTAAAGACGATATTTCTGAAGATGGATACTGGGGTGTAAAACAGACTTCACAACGTTTATTTGATTTTGCCAGTGCACTAGCCGGTGATGATGTAGAGAAGATGAAAGAAATGCAGGCTGCAATGGAAAAAGGCTTTAAGCAGGCTACGAAAGCATGGGGACAGGAACTTCCAGGAATATGTAAGGATACCCTAAACGCAGCTAATAAGCTCTTTGATGACTATTATGCATCTAAAAATGTAGATGTTAAGTAATTGCTAAACCTGTGTGTGTACTACACATTTGTTTATAAATGGGGTGCTTGGTCAATCTGAGCACCCGCATTCTGATGAATGAGAGGTATGCTTATTCTAGACATAAGTATGCTTTTTGCTGAAAGATAATCAAATTATTTCTGCTATCGGTTATAAATAACATCATAAAAGTAGGATAAAGTAGGATTAAAGTGTAAAGTGTTTATAATAACCTGCCGATATAAAAAATAGCAATGGAAGGCGTATTTTTTCAATGGATTGAAAAACTATTGAATAATGCGTCTTTTTTATTTGCCGAAATGAAGGGAGCAATTTGTTTTGAAAATTCAATTAGCTAATTATCAATACACTGGCTCATATGCAAAGCTTAGAAATGCTGGGAATAAATCTTTTCCATATTCAGTTAAGGTTGAAGGTTTTGGAACTTCTAAAACTAAAGGTAGTTTATTCGATTTTGCAAGTGTATCAATTACAGAGCATTTTGAAAAAGATAAATATGGAACAGGCATTATTAACGGACCTAGACTACATCCTAAGACAAGTGGTTGTAAAAAAGAGGGTAATTATTCTAAAGTTCCTCAGGAAAAGATAGATGCTGTTGAACTTCCAGCAGAATTCGACAAATTCAAAGAGGACCATCGCTTTTATTATCATGGTGAAAATATATCAGATTATGATTTGATAAAAACTGCTGTTGCATCAGGGAAACTTGAGTTGCCAGAGAATATTACAAAAGGTAGCATTTCTACTCTGTCACATGAGGCCTTTAAGGTGCTTGTTCAAGATGAGGCAAAGCCAAAGTATCCAGGATCTAATACATTGTATTCCGAGGATGGAAAGTACACATTTACACAGGATTCAAATGGGAGATATAGAATGAATCTGATTGACGATGCAAGCGTTGGTGCTTCACTGGATGATATAGCAAATTGGATGATGAGCGGTACACCTAACAGGAATATAGAAACCAGATATTTGACATATCTTATGCGAGTTGATCCTGATTTATATAATCGGGCAAGTGAAATTGGAAAAGAAGTTCGTACCTATGGATATATGGAAGATTTATATCATGACGGAGTAATTGGCGAGAAACAGAATGCTTATGATATGAACTTGCTAGGAATGATGTTTGGCAAGAATTATGAATGCATGAGTTCTATTTTATACGATTGTAGAAAGTCAGGAGATTATACACAACTCTTGCAGCTGTATGACAAAGATAGAGCAATATCATTACAAAATATAAGAGATAAATCACTTAAGGAAACAGGAGGTGTTGTTTAGATGAATGTAGGGAGTATATCTATGGCAGGTGCAACCTCATATATTGCATTTACTAGCAAAGTAAACCAATCAAATAAAGCCTATGAGTCAGCTGTAAATAAAAACGAAGATATAAAAAAATAGATGTGCAAGCGGAACAAAAGGATCCGATCATGGACTTGTATAAGAGCATATGTGAGAAGTATTCAGATGTATCATTTCGTTTAACAGATATGAATGCTGAAGTAGAGTATGAGAAAAAGAATGGAACGAATTGTTGTCCTTGGTTAGGATATAACAACAGCATGAATCAGATTGGTGATAATTTTGGAAAGATGAGTCAGAAAAGTGTAGAGATTGACGCTGCTGTTTTAAAAAAGAGCTTGGAAGATCCTAATTATCGAGAAAATTTTATGGCATATTTGGATGATAGTTTGACGGACACTCGATACAACGAGTGGAGAAGTATGGCATATGAACAGGGTGCTACCAATATGTGCCTTGGCTTTATAGATGAGAACGGAAAGCTTACTAAATGTGCAACAAATGCTAATTGCGAGTTTTCGACCGAAGAACAGATAAAGTCGATGTGGAAAAATGATTCTTTTCAAGATGAATTGCTTGAAAAGGTATTGGCTCAAAAAGCTGAACTGTTGGATAACTATATGAAGATATTATCTGAACATTCTCAAGCTTTACGTGAAAAATTAATAGGTAATGAGACTGATATTAATGAACAAATATTTCATTTCGACGAAAATGGGAAGATTCGCTTAAGTGTAGAATAAACATTTTATATCGCCGGGACCTTTCCGGACGGCGGTGCAGCCATGACTGACAGAGTGGCTGCGGAAAGGAGAAATTATGAATGTAGGAAGTGTTGCTCATAGTATGAATCCATATCTTGGAACATACAAATCAGCTTCAAAGACGCAAGCTGGAAATTTTCAGAACACAATGTCTGCAGTAGGAACGCCTAGCAAACCTTTACAATTACATGGAATGTATGGTTCGACTGCTGAAGATGGAAGTCAGGTAGTTGGAGCATGGGCAGATGCTGTTGCAGGAACAAGCGCAACAGTGTATAAACCAGCTGATTTTAATCCAGAAGAGCCAGTTTACACAATGAAGATATGGGATAGTGACAATAATCTTCTTGAGGAGCGTACAGTAAATCTTAATGATGTGGACGTAAATCATTGTGACAATTTTGATATGTACGCGTACTCATGCTATCTCTCAAAAAGTGGTAAATATCCAGATGCTATGAATAAGTTTTTAATGATGCCTGCTCAAGAAAAGGGTTATGATACGGATTATGATTTATCCAGTATGTTCGAGAAAAAGAATTGGGTTTCCATACTTAAAGATTTAATGGATATGCAGTATAAGCTTGGAAATCATCATGGATATATGGAATATAAGAAATTCCATGATTTCTTGGTAGGTCAAAATAATTAGTGAGGAGGTGAATTGATGCAGGTTGGAAATTGCACAAGCAATATGTATTATACGCCATACAAAACAAATACAAATGTAAAGGCTATATCGGGATTTTCTATCAATGACGATGGGAAACTTGAAGTTAAGGAAGCTGATGAGAGTTGGCAAGGATTTGCTAATTTTGTTGATTATCAGGAATTTCATAAAGCTTGGATGTCGCAAGGTGCTACAACACCATTTTCTTATACGGAGAATAAAGGCTTAAATAAAGAAGAAAACAGCATATCACTTGTTCCAGGAATGTCAGCGAGTCTTTCAAATGGATTTAGACTATCAATTACAGATTATATGGTGCAAGCACTTGGCGATTATCATGATAATGAAGCTGCTAAAGAAAGTAATGCTATAGCTGGAGCATTGAATTCTTTAATAAAGGTAGCAAATGGTCAGATCCCATTGAATATGTTTCATAGTAGCAGAAATCAAGATAATAGCGAATATGCAAAGCGAGGCTTGCAGGCATTTGGAATTGATACTTCAAAACCGTTTACTATTAATGAAAAGAAATTTCATTTTGATAGTGAAGGAAAAATTAGATTAGGTGAATAATAAATGATTACTTTGTAACGCTCGGACCTTTCAGGAGAGCGGAGTAGCTGTGAATGACAGATCAGCTATAACTGTAAAAATATGGAGGGTAGTATTTATGACAGTAGGTGGAGTTGGAGCTGGATGGTCTATTAATGATCAAATTGCAGCAAACAACAATAGAAGAGTATTAGGCAGTAAATTCAATTATGCTCTGAATGATGTAAATAGTGGAAGTAAAGTGAATGAGCCATTGATGTCGTTCTCAAATCCAAAAACTGGCGAGAGCATAGAAATACACCGTTCTGATGTGTATGCCGAGGATAATCCTCTTTATGTATTAAAGGGGAGAACAGCAGAGGGAGATAGCTTTGAGAGAACAGTTCATGCATGGATTATTGATCCAAGAAATTGTAACTATTCTGAAATGATAGTTCTAAATTTGGAAACAGGAAATACTTCGCCGACAGATAAAGCAAGAGTAGATGCTTTGTTTAATAACATTTTGGAGAATGCTAAGGAAGATGAAGAATTAGAGGTATCGAACTATTTAGATAAAGCTGATTACAGTGCAGCAATGAAAGATGTCCTTGCTCAGTATAGTGATTCGGGCAATTGGGACAGTTATCTTTCGATGGATAAGTGGCAGCAAAGCATAAAAGATTATACCTCAGTGCCTGTATATTTTAATCGTGATATCATGAATAATTCATCAACAATGGAACGCAATGGTGTCAAGGGGGCTTGTAGCTTTGCATCCGTTAAAACGGCAGAAGACATAATGAAGGAAATTGATGATAGGGTTAAAGCTGCCGAAAAGAATGGACCTACTTTAAGAGAGGCATTAGCAAATCATTGTCCGAATGCAGAGAATATGCTTTATGGAATGGTAGGCTCGTCAACAGTTATGACATTTGATGAATGCGTGAAATATTTAGAAGAGCAATTCAAAATAATGGATGAAAAAGCACAAGCCTCTCTGGTAGGTTGAGATTTTAATAAAACTATTTTTTTGCCGCTCGGACCTTTCCGGAGAGCGGTGCAACCATGACTGACAGATTGGTTGCGGAAAGGAGAAACTATGGGAATAGCTGGATTAGGTACTTATAGTAGTACCAGTTTTTATTATAAGATGACAAGCCAAGGTAATAATACAAACGTAAATGATAAGTTTGATTTGGGATTAGTGCCTGGACAAAGTAACAATCAGGATGAAACCGCTGATACAGTAGGTAAACCAGCAAGAACATCTGTAACTGTTCCATATACAAGATGTATCACTACAACGATACAGACAGAGGAAATGTATGCATCTCAGTCTGAAAATGGGGAAATGGTATATTCATACAAGGCTAGCGAACAGAGCTTTAATATATACATCAATTCTGATGGCCAGAATAAGACTTACTCCATTGAAGGCATTGATAAAGATGGACAACCATTTACAAAAGAATTTGATCCATATGATGTGAATCCAGAATATGCGGATTTCCCTGAATTTGCAGCACTTTGCTTATACATTCAAAACACAGATGAGACAGCGGACATGCTTGCAAATGATTATTTTGCAACAGATGACATCCTTGAGAAGTGCGATTATTTAGAAAAACTTCAAGGATTTGGAACAGATACTATATTTGAGAAAGCACAGTCTATGCTTGACCTTGCAAACAAATTAGTAAATACACTTCAGCAGATTACAGATATGAGGTCAGAATTAGATTCTTTCTTTGGCCCATTCTTCACTAAATATCTGGTTGAAGATGTTGATTTGGATGATTATCCAGACATAGCTGGCAAAATATCTGAAGAACTGTCTAGCGAAAAAGTAAGTGAGACAACGGAACCAGAAGAAAGGGTTACACCACTTGGATTTGGATTTGCTAATGCTGGAATGATGGGATATGGAATGAGCGCCGCATTAGTAGAAAAGCCAGGATGCGATGATACAATTATCAGAGTAAAGTTAGCAACTGGAAGCGGTGATGAAGTCATAGATGTTAATTTATCTAATTTTGATCCAAAGAATGCAACCCCAGTAGAAATGTTTGCGTACTGCCAGTATAAGGATGCTATAGGAGAAGGTGTAAACAATAAGTGGGGAAGCTGGAATGCATTAAAGGGTATTGCCCTTACAGAAAATGGAGCAGATTTCGGTTCCTTAGATAATATTATGAATAAAAAGATGAACTGGAATCATGCACTGGCAAAGTCCCAGACATCTTATATGGATTCAAAAACGAATGAAATTATACTTAGTCCTTCGGATTTGCTTAAATTATTAGAAGATGCAAACACGCTAACAACACAGGAACCTACAGAAGAAAAAGACTGGCGTGAAATGTCAGACGAAGAGTGGGATAAGTTGCTTGAAGGTATTGATAAATATATCGATGCGTTTAAGGAACGTTTACGTCAGATGAAAGAAATGCAGGAAGATGCTACTCAGAAGACCGCTCTTGAAGCAGATTCTGAATATAGTTCTTATGAGTATATATCTGTAGTTGATAGAATTGGGCAGAGTGAAAAAGGTGCGGTAGAAACTAAGGAGCCTCTTAAGCTGATAACAATGGACATTAATGGCATTCGCTGTATTAATGATGAAACCCATGAAGTTGAGTGGGAGATTAAATTTAATAGCGAAGCAGAGTATCAGAAGGCTGCGAAGCTGATGAAATGGCTTGGACACAATATGAATAATTTCATGGCAGCGACTGATGAAAAGCAGTGGTCTGATTTCTTGAGTGGAAAAATTAGTGAAGGTGCATTCAAGAATACATTAAAAACTCAGGAGGCATAGACTATGAATATTGGAGCAGTAGGAAACTATGGTACTGAGACTTATTATACTGGGAAAGCGAGTGTAGGATGCATTACAAATGAATTTAAGACAAATGTAGGCGACCAAAGTAATGACATGGATTTTACTTCAGATGGTAGTATTGGTGCTGAACTGTATAAGGGAATGTCTGCCAATGATATATTTGCTTTGATGGGCGAAAAAGGGAATTCAATTTCAACAGTAAATCAAATGGTCACTTCAAAGAGCCCTGAGGATGGCAAGATTTATAGAACTTATTTTTCAGATGATAAAATCACATGCACCGATGCTGAAGGAACGAAAATATGGGATTTAGAAATTACTGAAGTGGAACTGTCAAGTTTTTTTAGACACAAAGTTAAGTGGATTTTATGAATTTAGTTTCTCAAAATCAGTAGGGGAAACATATCCTAGAGACGAATGCATACGTTTCGTATTGTAATATAATTCAATATATTTAAAGATTTCTTTTTGAGCTTGTTCAGGTGTTGCAAAATGTGCATCCTGAATGAGCTCTCTTTTTAATGTTCTATAAAATGATTCCATAAGAGCATTATCGTAAGGATTTCCTTTTCGGCTTTCGCTGTGGATGGCTTTTCTTGCTTTTAAAAGCATTTGGAAATTTCCGCTAGTAAACTGTGCTCCTTGGTCTGTATGGACAATTAATCCTGGTTCCGGATGTTCTTTTCCATAGGCTTGATTAAAGGCAGCTATTACTAATTGATCTTTCATCCTCGTATCCATAGCCCAACCAACTACTTTACGCGAAAAAACATCTATAAAAACAGCAAGGTATAGTGTTTTCTTCTGAGTTGGTATGTAGGTGATATCTCCAACCCATATTTTATTTTTATCAGAAGCTTTAAACATCTGATTGAGAAGATTTGCATGCTCCTCTTTAGCATTATTTTGATGATATTTTTTGTATTTGTAGTTTGTACCTTTGGGATATAATCCCATCATTCTCATTAGTCTAGCAACTCGTTTACGATTAACTTTTATTCCGTTTTGTTCAAGCACCTTTGTAATGCGAAGAGAACCGTAACGCGATTTGTGTTCATCAAATATTTTCTTGATTTCTGTACTTAATACACCATTCTCTATATCACGAGCTGAAGGTTTATGTTCTAAATACTTATAGTATCCTGAACGAGATACATTTAAAAGTTTACACGCCTTCTTGATATTCAAAGAATCTGCATGTTCTTTTATATATCGAAATCTTATGTATTCTTTTTCTTCAAGAAGGCCTGGAATTTTTTTAATAGTTCTAGTTCCTTTCTAAGTTCCAAGTTTTCAGCTTTTAATTTTTTGATTTCATACTGATAAGAATAAAGTGCGCTCCCATGACCTGGGAACGCACTTTCTCCGTACTCTTCATATTCACTAATCCATCTATATAAACTGTTATAGTGGATAGATAATTCTTTTGCTACTTCTGATACGGGCATGTTTTCTTCTAATACCAGTTTTACAGCAGCTATTTTGAATTGTTTATCATAACTTCTTCTAGCCATAAAGCAGACCCCTTTCACTAAATTTTCTTAACTTTGTGTCTACTTTATTATACCATATCCATCATTAGACAATTATTTTTGTCTAACAAAAGGGGTTCACTTCAAGACCGGCGGTTATTTTTTTGTGGTCTTGCTGCTATTAGAACCAATTGCATAGCCAAGACCAAAAGAGGTTAAGCAGAGACTAAGCACTGCAATCAAGTCAACAATTGTTAGCATAAGATGAGTCCTCCTTTCCATTAGATTCCCATAGGGTTTCTATGTAATCGGAGCTAAAACTCTCCGCAAAAAGCGAACCGCCATCAACACGTCAATGTGTGGTAGCACCCCGAGAAATAAATTCTCTAAGACTTGAATAAGTCCTAAAAATATTATACAGAACATTTGTTCTGAAATCAATAAATATATCAATTTTCAACTTCTGGTCAACTTGACCTAAAGTGATCGCATGTAACTTGTGGACATAATGTCCACAAGTTATTTTTTTGCCCTTTGGGACAATTTGTCCCGAAGTGAGTCTATTGACTTTTGGTCCAATGGACCAGAAGTTTCTCAATTATTTTTCTCAAAAAACGTGAATTTCAAAAAATTGTCCCCATATCCCTATCGAAGGGGTGAAAAAACATTTCTTAAAAATCGTGAATTTTAGAAGTTTGTTCCCATATCCCCTATGTAGGCATGAAAAAACTTTTAGCAGAATCGTGAATTTTTCAGTTTTTCACCTATTACATGGATGCAAGAAAAAATAAATAAAAAGGAAGATTAAGAGTTTTTGTTCCCATATTCCCTATGTAAGGTTGAAAAAGTTTTGTAAAAAAGTGCAACAAAAGGAAATTTTCTTCCCATATGCATTTTGTAAAGAGTTGAAGAAATTTTGCTTAGCATCTGTAATCACGAATTCTAGGCTCCAAGTACTTAATAGTAAAAACTTTATAAATTTTTTGCTTGTATTTAGTAATCAGGATTTTTTCAACCCAAATGTAGTGTAGAAAGATAAAAATTTCTGCAATCAGATTTTTCATGTCCCAAGTACTTTATGAAAGGAAAATTTGTAATCACCTTTTTTTGACCCTAAGTACTAAATGGAAAGAAAAATCTGAAAAAACTGCAGATGCGTCTGTTCAAGCGCCCATGTGAATTATGTAAGCAGGGAGATTGGCTGATAGACCAGTATTGCAGTAAAAAACTTTTGTGCTGCGTGAGGCATTAGGTGGAAATGTTACCAAATACAGTTTGAATAGGCACAAAAGGAATTGCACTATAACTTGCTTCCCGGGAAAAGCAAGTTGTAGTGAGTGGATTTTTTAAGCCCGTCCAGGGTGCAACCTTGGCCCAGGTTTTGTCAACATCGTTGACAAAAAGAAGTGATGTGCACGTCACTTCGTACTGGGTACTATCTGGCGGATGTAATGCCTGTTCTGTTCGCAGAGGGGTCTGCGAACCCATTGGTTGTGAAGCCAGATTAACAGAAAAATTTTACAGTGAAAGGAGTGCGCGATGAAAGCGACAAGACACAATGGTCGAAGTGGAAAGCACGGATCCTACAATCCTAAGCATAATGATAGGCAATTTGATATTTCACATAGTGAGCATATAGATGGAGAGTTGGCATTACAGAATGTGTATTGGGATTGTTATGGAGGGAGACGTACTTCCGCTGAGACTCCAGAAAATGATGAGAGCTTTGAGGAAGTTGAGCTCAAATTTTATCACGATAATTATCAGGACTTTGTTAATGGACAGAATTATAGAAATGAATGCAATGGACATTCTGAGAGAAATCGTTCTGTGGAGGAAATCTATCGTAATAAGAAAACATGTCCTGAAGAAAGCATTTTGCAGCTTGGCAATATTGATGGAAGTGCAAGTGCAGAAACACTAATGAATGTTGCGGAAACATTTTTTGAGCAATTTAACGAGCGGTTTGGAGAGCATGTCCGTATCCTTGATTGGGCGCTACATGTGGATGAAAAAACACCGCATATCCATGAAAGACATGTATTCGATGCATTAAATGTGCATGGAGAGCTGGCTCCTCAACAGGACAAGGCACTTGAGGCACTTGGAATTGAGCTTCCAGATCCGAAGAAACCTAAGAGTAAATCCAATAATCGAAAGATGGTATTCGATGCAATTTGCAGAGATATGTTTTTATCCATTTGTGAGGAATATGGGCTTGCAGTGGATCGAGAGCCGACCTATGGGGGCAAGAAATATCTTGAGAAGCAGGATTTTATAATTCAAAATCAGCAGGCTCGGCTGGCAAATATTGCAGATCAAGTAGCAGACAAAGAAAGAGAATTAGAAAAGGCGAATGTAGAGTTTGCTGCTATAGATACGATTATGAATTCAATCGCATCATCCATCTATGACAGTACTTGTAGCGTTGTAGCTGAAGTGGTTACTAGGGATGTGCTGAAGAGGAGTATCGACAGTGCAAAAGCTGCGAAGGATGAGGAAGAACGGACAAGTTTTTATTCAAGTTATGAAAAACAAGCTATGGGAAAATTGCTGAAAAGATTTATCAATCGAGTTGAGCAGACAATTGATGATGTTGTTTATAGGGTAAAATGCAAGTTTTCACAAGATGACAATAGGAGCAAGAATATACAACTTGTGCAACAAAAAATGTGGAGAAATTTGGACCGTCTAGCAGAGTCTGGACCGCATGATTATGAAATTTGCTATGGAAATGAATTGAATTATAGCGACATGGGAAAGGTCGGTTCCAAAACACAGGAGATAGCTCAACAGGTTGTTCGTAGAAGGAGGGGACGTTAATTGTCAATTAAGAAGAAAATAAATTATATCAAAAAGAATACGAAGCTTCCTTCGTATGTTCCACTTCCTAGTAGCATGATTGGGACAGGCCTTAGCTCATCTGCAATGATTCTATATGCAGAACTGTTAAATAGAGCAAGCCTATCACAGAAAAATGATATGACGGATGAATTTGGAAATGTATATGTTATCTATCCTATCGATCAACTAAGTAAGCGTCTAAATTTATCAGAAACACAGATAAAGCGTTTGCTTAAGGAACTTGTAAGTGCAGGTTTGTTGAACAAGAGAAGCGGAGGATTTAATAAACCAAATCACTTATTTGTTATTCTTCCAGGGGAGCAAAAAGGAACTGCTGGGGAGACCACAAATGGCACTACTGTAGGTGCAAAAAAGGCACCACTGACAGTACATAAAGGGCCTACTAACTACTATAACAAAACACTTGATGAAACTACTTATACATATGATGAAGGGGAGAGTTTTTAATTATGGAAAAGAAAAATACTTATTTAGGAAATGATGGTTTGCTCCATTGCGCTGTATGTAATGAAGCTGTAGAAGTAAAATTTGATGTTCCTGTAATGGGAATCACAGGTCATGGCAGAATGTGTAAGTGCCAGAGAGAGTTGCAGAAGCAGATAGAGGAACGACAGAGACAGCAGGAGGAACAGATTAAAAGAGATCGTTGTTTTCCAAGTCGTATCCAGCATGAATGGACATTTGAAAATGATAATGGTCGTAATTCCAAGATGCAGGTTGCTAAGAACTATGTGGCTAACTGGAATGAGATGAAGAAAAATGGCTTAGGTCTACTTCTTTGGGGCAGTGTTGGTAGCGGGAAAAGTTATATGGCAGCCTGTGTAGCAAATGAATTGATTAAGCAGGGAGCCGACGTAAAGATGACCAACTTTGCAACCGTATTAAATGATTTATTCAATTGCGAGGATAAGAATGAATATATTAGATCCTTATGCAGATATAGTCTTTTGATTTTAGATGATTTGGGAATTGAGCGTAATACGGAATATTCTTTGGAAAATCTATTTAATGTGATTGATGCCAGATATGTGTCAGGGAAGCCAATGATTATTACAACCAATTTGCATTTGAATGAATTAATGAATCAGAAGCAGCTTAGTTTAAAGCGAATTTATGACCGAGTGCTGGAACGCAGTATGCCAGTATGTGTTTCGGAGAATGATATCAGAAAAGAGAAGAGAGAGGAAGCAAAAGAAAAATTCGTGGAAATTTTACAGGGAGGTGAAGCTATTGAGCGAAGAAACTAAGATTTTGAAACAGACAGATTTATATGAGATTCTTCCATTTCAGAAGACAAAGGTGTTACAGCTGTTACGCTCAGGCGAGCTTCCAGTTGTAAAGGTGGGAAAGGATTATATCACAACCTATGAACTGATTAATGATTGGATTAAACAGCATGTAGGCGACGAGATTTTTTACGAGTAAGAATTGAAGCAGAAAGAATTAGTTGCTATAATATTTATGCATTGATTCTTTCTGCCATTAAGGAAGTGGTGGAATGAATGAATACAGTAATTACAAATTAAATAAAATGAATGTTGTATACAGAGACGATGGACGATACTTCGGTCGAATTACTATCAACGGAAAGCGTAAGGACTTTTATGGTCAGACAAAGTCTGAGGTAAAGCAGAAGGCAAGAACATATCTTCAAAAGGTCGAAAATGGCTTTAAGGATCCTCAGAGAATCACATTGAATGATTATATGGTCTATTGGCTTGAAACTTTCAAGTGGAACATGATAGAGCCTTCCAGTTACACCAGATTGTATAGAACCTATGAATGCCAGGTAAAGGATACTATTGGCAACAATATGATAGGTAATATTACAACAGAGATGATACAGGAGCTTATCAATGAGCATGCGAATCCGTCAAGCTCAGAATATAAGTCGTTTGCTAGGTCTGGTCTTAAGCGATTAAAGCAGTTGTTAGATGGTTGCTTACGCAAAGCAGTGGAGCAGGAAGTGATCAACGAAAATCCTTGTGAAAAGGTTTTGATTCCAACAGAGAGCTGTGTGAAGAAGGAGACCAGAAGAACCTATTCTTTGTCTGATGACCAGATGGAAGAATTCCGCAAGGCAGCCTTATCAAGATACAAGGGTTCCAAAGAATATAAGAGTAGAGATGCACTTGTGTTACTTCTTATCTTAAATTTAGGACTTCGTGTTGGAGAAGCACTTGCTTTAGAGTGGAGTGATATTGATAAGGAGAACAAGCTTCTTTCCATTGGAAAGACCTTACAGACAAAGGTTATGACAGAAAAGAATGATTCCGGCAACTTATCATCGAGGGTAAAGAAATCGGCTAAGACATCTGCAGGTGTTCGTGTTCTTAAATTAAATGATACTGTGATGTGGTATATTGAAGAATTGGAAGCCTATGATAAAAGAAATGGTATCGTATCACCTTATGTATGCAGTACATCCGTTGGGACAAGAAACTCTGCTAGAAATATGCAGAGGAGCCTTGATCGAGTAATCGGTTGGACGAATATTGCAGGACAGGTGCCAGAGAGTGTGACGCTACATATCTTGCGTCATTCTTTTGGGTCCACACTGATTCGTAGAGGCGTATCCATTGAAGTGGTAAGTAAATTGATGGGACATTCCAATATTACAATTACTTACAACAAGTACATACATGTGTTGCAGGAACAGCAGGCTATGGCAATGGATATGGTTTCGGTATGCTAGATACCAAAAAGTGGTGTCAAATTGGTGTCAAAAGCCAAAAGGAGATGCCATAAACTCAGTAAAATCAATGGATAGAAGGGATTGACAAAGGGCTCGACTCCCGTCTAGTCCATTATCTGTGGTAAGGAGGGACCCGGCATGCCGGGAGGATTCCTTATCACCTACGCAAACGCCTATCCGAACTTGTTCGGATTTAGATGCGTTTGCTCCGATACTTGTAATCTCTCCGAAGGAGGGATTGCCTACGCAGACGCCTGCGAACGAAGTTCGCCTTTAGATGCGTCTGCTCCGATACTTGAAAATACTGAGTTTTCAAGGTCTTTTTTTTAAAATGAAAAATGACCATTTAAAACCGTTTTAAATCGAAATAAATGTGGTCAAAATTGAGGGGCAAAATGCAAAGAAAGAAGAATCAGAAAAAAAGGAGCTACTTGAAAACCAAGTAGCCCTAGTGTATAATCTACTTAGAAAGGTTTTCGGAATTGAAATTTCTGAATGCCCTCAGTTAAAAATGTATTACAAGAATAGCATCCTAAACTTTGCGAGGGTTGGGATGCTATTTCTTTTTTTTTTTTTTTGCATCTATTTCAATAGCCTTAACAATATTTACTAATAAACGGAGTAAGAAGAAGGAAAATGATATAGAAAGAGATTGATATAGTACTAAAATCCTATACTTTTTTATACTTTTTTCTGATATAATGCGCGTATGGATAAGAAGAAAATATTTTGGGGAATTTTTTCAGTGGTGATTGCTGCACTTAGTATATGGGCAGTAGTTGCACAGAATAAAAATTTCTCAGTGGACGTTTTATTAAAATTTATAAGTGAGTCAAATAAAGTCTGGCTGGTGGCCGGAGCTTTTTGTATGTTCGGATTTATTTTCTTTGAGGGCTATGCTCTTGTAAGAATTGTAAATTGTTTGGGATACAAGAAAAATGCCGGACATGGAACTGTATATGGAGCAGCGGATGTATATTTTTCAGCAATTACTCCGTCAGCATCTGGAGGACAGCCTGCAAGTGCATATTTTATGATGAAAGATGGTATGCCAGGTACTTCAGTAACTGTTGCATTATTGCTTAATTTGATAATGTATACACTGGCATTGCTTACATTAGGGCTTGTTTGTATGATATTTAGAATGGATTTGTTCTTTGGATTCTCATTTTTCTCAAGAACACTGATTATTATCGGAGTTGTAGTACTTGTTTTTCTGGCATTTATATTTTATATGCTGATAAAAAAGGCATCCATTTTGTATAAATTCTGTAATGCGATACTAATCTTTTTGGAAAAGATACATGTACTCAGACATGGACAGAGAAAAAGGGACAAGCTAAATAAGACAATGGATGAGTATCAGGAATGTGCACAAATTGTATCAGGTAAGTGGAATATGTTGTTGGAGGTTTATTTTTGGAACCTGATGCAGAGAATTTCTCAGATAGCTGTGTCGTTTATGATTTTTATGGCAACTGGAGAGGGGATAATTAAATCGTTTGATGTGTGTGTGATTCAGACTTTTGTTGCAGTAGGTTCAAACTCAGTTCCTATCCCAGGGTCTATGGGAGTAGCAGATTACATTATGTTAGACGGATTTTCACAGGTTGTGGGTGATAATGCCACAACGATGGAATTGTTGTGCAGAGGAATGACATTCTATGGTTGTGTAATTACGTCAGCAGCAATTGTACTATTTGGTTATGTACATAGAAGAATAAAGGCTAAGAAGGGGCAGACCATAGTGGGTTGAGTTAGACATCGATTTGTAGATGTGTAAAGGGGTTAAAAGATGAATAAGTATTTTAATAAAAAATTTGCAGGTTATTTTTTATATTCAATAAATGTGGTATTTTTGTGCATTCATATAATATTTTTTTCGCTGTTTACTATTTTAGAAGTGTATGTAATGAGTGGTATGAATATAATTAGTATTCTGTTTTACATGCTTGGTTTTGATATTATGGAGAAAAATAAATCAAGTGTATATATGGCACTTGTGGCAATAGAGGTACTTGTTCATACTGTTTTAGCGGTTATATGCGTGGGACTTGATTGCAATTTTCAATTATGTCTTCTTGCAATGATTTCACTATTTTATGTGTCAGAGTACATTGGAAAAATGATTTACAAAGAAAAGATGCATGGAGTAAGAATAGGAATAGTATATTCCATTTCAATTGTTTTTTTGTATATTTATGGTGCAGTACGTGAACCATTATATAACATTAATTCATCCGTGGAAAAGATTACTTCGATTATCATCATCTTTATTGTACTAATTGTACTAATGATGACATTACAGCTCTTTTCAGAACTTACTGTATATCAGGAGGAGAAGCTTTCAAAGCAGGCGCTTTTTGATGCGTTAACAGGACTTCCTAACAGATTTTATATGTTGGCGAAGCTTGAGAATATGTTTTCACATGATGAACAGGGAAAGTACTATATGGCTATGATTGATATTGATGACTTTAAGAAAATAAATGATTCATATGGTCATAATGTTGGTGATGATGCCTTAAAAATTCTGGCAAAAGTTATTTTTGAGAATTGTAGTGGAATGGAATTTTGCAGGTGGGGTGGAGAAGAGTTTATCATCGTTTCAGAATGCAAGGAAAATGAAATAGATGCTGTTTTTTTGGATGAACTGAGAAAAGCAGTAAATGAATGTTCAGTCAGAACTCACAGAGGCAGTATAAGAATGACTGTTACGATTGGAGCAGCAAAGTACAAAACTGAACAGAGCATAGAAGAGTGGATTGATTCGGTTGATAAGAAGCTATATGCTGGAAAATGTTCTGGAAAAAATAAGGTTGTATATGAGTAATAAAAAGCAGGATAATCATGTGGATTATCCTGCTATTATTTTAAAGTGTATCCGCAGCGTATCGCTGGGCAAGTGATTTAGTTTCACATTTTATATCGTCAAGTTTTTTTCGTGTAATATTGTCAATATCAGCCATTTCATTTTTTGTTAATTCGTGAAGTATGCTGATTAGTTTAATATAACTGTTTTGAAGTCTTGCGCGAATCTGGTTTTCCTGTGTTCGATCAATAAAAACATATAAGTTATAGTGACAATTATTCTCTGATAAATTAATATGGTACAAATCAAAAACACAGTTTCCTGAAGGCGTTTTTCTTCGCATTCTGCTACAGTCAGCTCTTTTTACATCCAGTGAGGTCTCTAAAAATAACTCACATTTTGAACCGATAAATACTTCTTTAGAATAGCCAAGATAATTTAAGGCAAAGTTGTTTGAAAAAATTACTGTATTATCGTCTGAAGTAAGAACATAGCCGCAAGGAGTGTTCTCAAAGATTGCATTAAGTAATTTATCGGTATCCATCTTTTCGTTCATCTCATCAATTTCAATAACTAATTCCTGATGAATATCGCTAACAGAATCATCAGTAAGTTCACGAATCAAAAGAGAAGATTTTCGATCTACTATTTCGTCGGATGATAGAGTATCATCTGATAGTGTTGAGAAAATATCAACAACATTTGCGTCAAGCTGAGTGCCGGTTGAACGTTTTAATTCTAAAATAGCCTGTTCCCTGGAAAGTGCTTTCCTATAAGGTCTGTCGGTGGTCATTGCATCATATGTGTCTGCTACGGCAAGAATCCTACTTCCTAAATCAAGCTGTTTATCATCTAAACCATCAGGGTATCCTTTTCCGTCGAGTCTTTCATGATGGTGTCTTACCATTTGACAAATATCATTTAATTCAACAAGTCCATCTAAAATATCACATGCTATTTCAGGATGGGTTTTAATGATGTTAAATTCATCATCCGTTAGCTTTGCTGGTTTATGTAAAATCTCGAGTGGTATTTTCAGTTTTCCTATATCATGCAGTAGTGCGGCAAGTGAAATATGCAACACTTCGTTATCTGGTAAATCAAGTGCAAGAGCTAATTTAGTCGCATATTTTTGTACATGCTCAGAGTGCATGGCTGTATAGGAATCTTTGGCTTCAAGAATAAGGACCAAAGTTTTAATCAGATATTCAAGGTCTCTGTTACATTTATTAAGAATACTCATTTCTTCGCTTCGGTTAACCATTATTTCCAACAAATAAGAACGTCCACTAGAAACATCATGAAATAATGGAATCGCATAATCATCGATATAGCGAACTGTACCATTAGGAAGAAGATCCTTGCGTTGGAGCATAGTTTTACTTCCTTTTTCCAAAGCGGATGAAATTGCACAGAATTTACAGTGTTTTCCGCCATTAGAGATATTGTAACAAATTTCCCCAATAGTTTTGTCACGGTCTAAGCCTCTAAGCTTGAGAAAACTTTCATTAACATAATGAATACGGTTTGTGTCATCCATTATGATATATGCAATTGGAGTATTGTCGATTAGTGTTTTGACCAGTCTATTTTTGTCAATAAGTAATTCGTTGTTCATTTTATTGACCTCCGCCCAATAAGCATTATATATAGTATTATATTCCTATTTTATGTATTTGAAAAGAAAAAGTTCATAGGAAAAAATAAAAAACCACCACCTGACGGTGATGGTTTTTCATAATAATGCCGGTGGCGGGACTTGAACCCGCACGGGCGTACACCCAACAGATTTTGAGTCTGCATCGTCTGCCATTCCGACACACCGGCGTGTCTCGAACAGACTATATATTATCATAACAGAAAATGTATTGCAACTGTTTTGGATGGATTTTTTGACTTTTTTATTGACATTTGGTTATCATATATGATAACATAGTAATGTGATAAAGGAGAATTTATGCAGAACGAGAATGTAAGAGCGGAGATTGTAAATCAGTTTCGGGAAGTGAGAAAGCGACTTGGAATTACGCAACAGGTACTGGCAGATATGACAGGTACCAAAAAGTCTAATATTTCAAGGTTTGAGAGTGGCAGGTATAATCCCAGTCTGGATTTTTTGATTAAGCTTGCAACAGGACTTGGAATAGAGATTCATTTTTCGATTCAGTGAGATTAAGTTGGGGGAATAGGAGGACTTATAAGTGGCGATGATTTTAGGAAAATACAAAGGGAACGATATTGAACTTTGCAGAACTACCAACAACAGAGTGGGACAGAAAACTGCAATGGCACTTATGGAGGAAAGGATACCTTTTACCAAGAATGAAAAGCATGTACCATTCTATAAAAGAGAACAGTACAATGGGGCAGACAGGGTGTGGGTGATAAAGATTAATCCATCCAGATATGGACAGGCTAGAAGAACTATTGATAAACTTGATTTGGTTTTTAGACAAAGATTACTGTTAAGTAATTACTGATAACTTTAACTTTTTAGACTTTTGTTGTATAATCGCTCTAGTGTAAAAAGGGAGATTATACAGCAATGTTTAAAAAGATATACGAAAAATATGCATCAATAACTAATGGTCTGGCTTTTTCGGCTATACCATTGATTTCTTTTTATCTAATGGAATTCTATGAGCATAACCCTTTTGTGGAAGTAAGGGCTATGGCAGCATTCTTTAATATTATCCTATTTGAATTGATAGCATGGATTTTTTATATTTTTACTGGAAAAGCAAAATGGGCGCTTAGAATAGTTCTATCAATATCTATGATATTTGGATTAATAAATCATTATGTGACATTGTTTAGATCAACTCCGTTTGTTCCATGGGATATTTTTTCCATAGGTACTGCTACAAGTGTAGCTTCAAATTATGATTTTACACCTTCAACAAATGTTGTAATTGTCACATTGATTTTTGTAGCCTTTATTATTCTGGTTAGATTTTGGGACTTTAAAATGGAAATGAAGTTTAGATACAGAATCATTCCGGGTGTTGCGGTAATATTATGTCTATGCATTTTTGTAAATAGACTCCAGGATGAAAAATTTCAGACGAGATTTTATTTGTATCCATTTCTTTTTACTCCGTCATATATGACAAAAGTAAACGGAATGGCTGTAACATTCGCGATGGACTTAGGTTATATAGCAGTTGATAAGCCTTCAGGATATTCGCAGGAAAAGGCTCAAATAATTCTTGAAGAATACGAAGAACCAAAGAAAAGCCAAAGTGATGACTATCCAAATATAATTGTTGTTATGGATGAGGGATTTTCAGATTTGTCGGTGCTTGGAAATCTTGAGACCAATGTAGATTATATGCCTTTTGTTCGTTCATTAATTCATGGGGAAAAGAATACGGTATCTGGTAAATTAAATGTATCAGTTTGTGGTGGGAATACAGCAAATTCAGAATTTGAATTTCTTACAGGCGATTCAATGTATTTTCTTCCACAGGGAAGCATACCCTATCAACAATATATAAAAGATGAAATACCATCGATGGCAAGTCACTTATCGGAACTTGGATATGAGACTTATGCCCAGCATCCATATAACAGTACAGGATGGGACAGAGATACGGTATATCCGAATATGGGATTTGAAAATGTGGCATTCATATCTGATTATACAAGCAGAAAGTATATAAGAGATTACATTAGTGATGAGTCATCTTTTCAAAAAATCATTGATACCTATGAGAACAAACCACAAGGAAAACCTGCTTTTATATTTAATGTAACAATGCAAAATCATGGGGGATATAATAATTCCTATGACAATTTTGAACCAGATGTACAAGTAGAAGGTTTGTCAAATGGGGCAGTAGAGCAATATCTGTCGCTGATTAAAAGAACTGATTCAGATTTTGAAAATCTCATTAATTATTTTAACAGTGTGGATGAAAAAACAGTGATAGTCTTTTTTGGAGATCATCAGCCAAATGACGCAGTTGCAGGTCCTATTCTAGCGCAAAACGGGATAGATGTTGATAATATGACTCAAACTCAGTTATACAGTAGATATGAGGTTCCATATGTAATATGGGCAAACTTTGATATAGATGAAGGAACGAATCGTGATACAAGTTTAAATTATCTTGGAGCGAATGTACTTGATTTGGCAGATGTTCCAAAATCTGATTACCAGAATTTTCTTTTGGAATTACAAAAGGATTATCCGGTGATTTCTGCTTTGAGAATAGAAAGCTCAGGGAAAAAACCAAACGAGCAGATGCTTGAGGATTATCACATTCTTCAGTACTATCATATGTTTGACTAAGAAAATGTTATAGAAAAGGAAAAAGAAATGAATTTTATAAAGAAAAGACCAACCTTAATTGCATTTTTAATTCCACTTTTTATCTGTATGCTTATATGCATCTTGGGTGGAATTTATCCGTTTGGGTCTAGGTGCCTTCTTCATATGGATTTGTATCATCAGTATCTGCCGTTTTTTACAGAATTAAGGAACAAAATAATAAGCGGCGGAAGTCTGATGTATTCCTGGAATATAGGATTAGGTTCAGACTTTGTATCGGTGTTTGCGTATTATCTTGCAAGCCCCATAAACTGGCTTGTAGTTTTGTTTCCTAAGAATCATGTAATAGAGTTTATTGAGATACTTATTATCTTAAAAATATCACTTTGCGGTGCTTCGTTTTTCTATTATTTAAGGGAACATTTTACAAAAAAATATTCAATTGTCACATATGTTTTTTCTACTGCGTATGCTTTTAGCGGATTTGTAGCAGCTTATAGCTGGAATGTAATGTGGATGGATGTTGTGGTACTTGCACCTGTTGTTTTAATTGGACTTGAAAAACTTGTAAAAGAAAAAAGACCAACCATGTACTATTTGAGTCTGGCACTTGCAATTTTATGTAATTACTATCTTTGCATAATGCTTTGCATTTTTATTGTTTTTTATTTCTTCTGGCTTCTGTTAAAACAAAAAGACGGCCGAGTAATGACAATTATCAGATTTGGCGTATACTCTTTGCTAGCCGGTGCAACAGGGGCTGTTATGATGGTTCCTGAGATGAAGATTTTAAGCTATAGCGGATCTTCAAGTATGGCATTCCCGGATAAAATGGAGTGGTATTTTAATATTGTCTCAGAGGCAGGAAGAATGTGCGCAACTGCAAATTCGTATAACGGAGCAGAAAACTGGCCAAATTTATATGTGGGAACCTTTAGTATAATAATTGTGTTGATATATTTGTTAAATACAAAAATATCATGGAGAAGCAAGATACTGCCATTAACCATGATTGGAATATTTGCTGTAAGCTTTGCAAACAGTTATCTTGATTTCATCTGGCATGGTTTACATTTTCCAGATTCGCTGCCAGCAAGACAATCGTATTTATTTGCATTTCTTATACTGGCAATAGGTTATAAAACAACTTTGAACTGGAAAGGAATTCAGAAATGGACTATTGCAGTCTCAGCTGTGACGGCAATTCTGGTAATAGTGTTAAGTGGATTCTATTCAGATGTTTCAGTAACGGATTGGTATAGCATAATAATTGGAATTTTGTTTGTACTAATTTACACAATCCTATTAGCTCTTATTTGTATTGTATCAAGAAAAAACAGGACGCTAGTGATTAAAGTTGCCTGTGTGATTGCAATCGTGGAACTTGCGGTTAACATGGCTGCCACAGGACTTGGAAGTACTAGCAGAACAGATTACACGGCTAACGAGGACGGAATGGGAAAAGCTTTAGAACTTGCCAGAGAGGATGCTAAAAAGGACAATGTTTTATTTTACAGAGTAGAAGATACACAGCGACTTACAAAAAATGATGATACCAGATATGGTTATGCATCAGGCACACAGTTTTCTTCCCTAATGAATATAAATGTAAGTCATTTTTATCAGAATCTTTACATGGAAGGTGGTAAGAATTTCTATTGTTATAATGGCGCTACACCAGTTGTTTCATCAATGCTGTCAGTCAGATATTTTATTTCTGACAGTGATGAGCTCGAAAGTGGTCTTAGAACACTTGTAGGAAAAGCAGGTGACCATTATCTTTACAAAAATAAATACTGTCTGCCTCTTGGATTTATGATGTCGGAAAGAGATGTTCATAAATGGGAAAACAGTGTAAATTCAAAAATTGCAGCAATAAATACGCTAGGAAATATTCTTGGTTCTAAGGAGGATTGTCTAGAATACTATTCCAGCGAAAATAATATTTTACCAGGCGAGACTACATTGGAATTTGATGATGATGGATATTATTACGCATCATATGTAGCATGTGAGTCTGATACGCTTACATTTAATCATAACAATACCTCGACAAAATATTCAAAGACATCACACAGATATCTTTTTGAGTTGGGTGAAATTAAGGTTGGAGATACTGTAACAGTCACAAATAACAATGAAGAAGAGATAAGATTTAATGTGTATAAATTAAATCCAAAAGCGGTGGATGAGGCATATAATACACTGAATATGCAGCAACTGCAGATAACATCTTTTTCAGATACAAAAATATGTGGAAAAATTGATGTAAAAAAATCGGGAAGACTAATCTTTTCTATCCCTAACGAAGAAGGATGGACTGTATATGTCGATGGAGAAAAAGCAAAAAAAAGCAGTTTTTCTGAAACCTTTATCAGCGTAAGCTTAAGTGAAGGAAAGCATGAAATTATGCTGGAATATGAAACACCGGGATTGACAACCGGAATAATAATATCAGTCATTTCAGTTGCAATATTTTGTTTGTTTCATCTTCTTAGGAAATATTTTAATAAAATTGGATTTTTTGATAGAAACAATAAAACATATGATAAAATGTAGTTAATGATTAATTAAAAGGAGATTAAGAATGAAGAAGGAAAACAGAAAATTAGCACAGGAGAGACGTGCTAAGGAGAGAAAGAAAACAAAGAGGAAAGAGCATTTTAAATATTTTATGAAATACTGGTTCCCAGTAATTGTAGTAGTTGCAGTGATTATTTTACTTGTTTGGGCAATTGCAACATCCGGTGGTAGTGATACTAATTCGGATACAAAAGTGGATACTACAAATACAGAGATTTCATCTGATATTCTTGATAATAGCCAGATGCCAGCACTTAACACAGAGGCAGGACTTATTGCCGAGGATGGTGACACTGTAAACATTGATTATACAGGATATCTTGATGGAACTGCCTTCGAGGGTGGAAGTACAAATGGAATGGGTGCAGACTTAGGACTTGGCACACACACATATATCGAAGGATTTGAAGAAGGAATTGTGGGAAAAGCAGTAGGAGATACTTTTGATTTAAATCTTACTTTCCCAGAGAATTACAATAATACAGAACTTGCTGGAAAAGAAGTTGTATTTACTGTGACATTAAATGGAATTTATAAATAAATAATTTAGGAGAAAATAAGGAAATATTATGACATTAGATAAAGCATCATTAGAACATTACTCGAAGAGGATACTAATTATTGCAGTACCTATCTTTCTAAGCAACCTGATTTCTCAGGTACAGATGTTAATCGACAAAATATTCCTTGGAAAAATGAATGATTTGTATATGGGGGCAATTGCAAATGTGACAACTCCAATGTGGACTACAATGTCATTTTGTTTTTCTTTGGTTGTTGGGGCGTCTATTATTATCAGTCAGAAAGTAGGTGCTGGAAACCACGAGGAGACAGAACAATACGCAGCAGCCATGCTGAAGTGGAACAATGTGATTCCTGTTATATTATTCTTTTTCTGGCTATTTTTTGCAAAGAATGTATTTATTGCAATGGGAGTAGACAGTGAAGTTCTTCCAATTTGTCTTGAATACACAAAATATTTTGTGCCGATATTTCTTGTTGTAGGAATAGAAGCTTCAAGTATGGTAATTATGCAGACCTCGAATTACACTAAGCCACTTATCTATTTTGGTGTAGTTCGTTCAGGTCTTAATATCTTACTTGACTGGGTTCTTATATTTGGTAATTGGGGCTTTCCTGCATTGGGAATAAAGGGAGCTGCAATTGCGACTACTATCGCTGAATATGTGGGCTGTCTGTATGCACTTTTTATTTTTGTGACAAGCAAAAAGCTACCTACAAGACCATCACTTTCAGCGGTATTAAAAGCTAAATTTGGACCATTTTTTACATCGGTTAAATTGGGAATTAATACGGCTTTTGAAGATTTCGCATGGAATTTTGGAAATCTAATGATGATTCGTATATTAAATTCAATCAACAAATATGCAGCTGGTATTTATACAATTATCTTTAGTGTAGAAATTCTTGTTCTGGTAGCGATTGGAGCCATTGGAAATAGTACAATGACATTGACAAGTGAGGCTACCGGGGAGAAGAATCTGAAACAGTATAAGGGCGTGTGCAAAATTGCATATGGAATGTGTGTGATTGTATCCCTAATAATGTTTGTTGTTTGTCTGATTTTCCCACAGCAGTTAATTGCATTGTTTACAAGTGACAAGAAAATCATTACTTCATGTGGAATATACCTGATTTTTATGTGCATAAATCTGTATGGTAAATCTGCAAATATCATTGTCGGAAATGGTATTCGTGGAAGCGGAGACACAAAATGGATGTTTTACAGTCAGATTTTTGGAACATTTTTCGTAATAGGATGTGCAGCATTTTTCGTATATGTACTGGACATGGGAATTGCAGGTGTGTTCTGCGCCGTTATTGCGGATGAATTGGTAAGAACTCTTATTAATTTTTCAAGATTAGTTAGAATTACAAAGACATTTGGTGATAAATAAGAATGCGTGACATAACAGAATTTTACATAGAGCAGTATAGGCTAAGTGCAACTGCGAAAAAAAGGCGCAGTATGAAGACTGCTCATTACATGCATAAGCTTAATGCAAAGGCTAAATCAATTGCAAAGGCTCATTACAAAAAGAATCAGCTGGTTGCATTGGCACAACTTCATAGAGACATATACAGGCTGGCTGTGCTTACATATTATGTAAATAACAGGCAGGCAAAAAGGGTATTAAATCAACAGATAATACCGCATCTTGTGAGAATAGATTTGTCGCTTTTTGATGATAAAGAGGAGACTCGGGCTATTTCGCCAGACCAGTTAAAGGCGATATCAAAAGCGTATCCGGGGGCTATATGTAAGCGAAGCTTTTTTGAGATACTTTCAGATTACAGAAAGAAAGCTCTTAGAAATGAAATAATTGAGATTGTGCCGGCAAAACCGGAATTGGAATTTCCAGAAGCACTCAATATGCAAAGGAAGTTTATTCTTCATGTTGGACCTACCAACAGTGGAAAGACATATCAGGCGTTAGAGAGATTAAAGGAAGCAACAAACGGTGTTTATCTTGGACCGCTTAGGCTTTTGGCGCTTGAAGTATATGAGAAGATGATGGATAGTGGTATTCCATGTACCATGCTTACCGGGCAGGAATGCATTGAGGAGCCGGACAGCAGGATTACGGCTTCTACTGTTGAAATGCTTGATATAGACAAGAAATACAATATAGCCGTAATAGATGAGGCACAGCTGGTTGCAGATGAGGAAAGAGGTCATTCCTGGACTAGAGCAATACTTGGGGTTTTGGCAGAGGAGGTTCATATCTGTATGAGTCCGGTAGCTTTGGATGTTGTGACTCATCTGATTGAACTTTGCAAGGACACATATGAAGTAAGAGAGTACGAGAGAAAGACTCCCCTTTTGATAGAGGAGAAGCCTTTTGATTTTCCAAAGGATGTACAGGAAGCTGATGCGTATATTGTTTTCTCTAAAAAGTCTGTGCTTAATATTGCGGGCAGACTTGAAGAGAAGGGAATAAAAGCGAGTGTTATTTATGGAAGTCTTCCTCCGGAAATCAGAAGAAGACAGATGAGCCTTTTTAACTCAGGAGAGACAAAGGTTGTTGTGTCAACAGACGCGATTGGAATGGGTCTTAATCTTCCTGTAAAGAGAATTGTGTTTCTTGAGATGGATAAGTTTGATGGGACAAAGAGACGTCCTCTCGAGGTGTCTGAGATAAAGCAGATTGCCGGAAGAGCGGGGCGTTTTGGACTTTACGAAACAGGTTATGTGACGGCTCTTGGGGAGGCAAATCTTAATTTCCTAAAGCAAAGATTTAGTGTCTGTGAGGAAAAGATTGAATCGGTAAATCTTGGATTTCCAAATGTGCTTTTGGATATGAATGCCCCTTTGGATGAGATTATTAATTCATGGCATGAGGTGGAGCCTTCTTTCCCTTTCAAGAAGATAAATGTAGATGATATGCTGTTTTTGTATGAGGAAGCATATAAGAACAGACATTTTATTGCTGATTTTTCGGACAAACATATATTGTACAGAATGATAACCTGCCCAATTGATATAAAAGACAGGGAAGTGGTAAATCAGTGGCGACGTTATTGTATGTCATATACGGCGGATGTAAGTCTTGAGCATCCGGATAAACGTTCAAGATATGATGGTTTGTTAAAGTATGAATCTTATTACAAAAAGCTGGATTTGTATTATCAACTGTCAGTACGTCTCGGTAAAATCATTGACGCAGACTGGCTTGAGGAAGAAAGAGATTCTACACAAAATAAGATTATGCAGCTTCTTTCAAAGGATAAAGATGATTTTATTTTGCGTTGTAAATACTGTGGTAGAGTGCTTCCTATCGGAGCGCCACTTAATGCATGCGATGATTGTCATAGAATGAAAAAATCGTATAGCAGATTCTGGTGAAGAAAACGCTTAGATTGTACGATATACATTGTATAGTAGGTCACAATGACTAATTAGGAGGAATCACTATGGGGGCATATGACATAAAAATTCCTAAAACTGTCGATGAGAATAATAAAAAGATAATAGATGAGAATAGTCTGAGAGAAATGGGGTACAGACGGGCTCAGATAGATGAGATAAAACACGGATATGAATCCGGTGTAGATGTAAGTGTATATGCACACAGTAAGTTTGACTGGAGACAGATGAGACAGCTTAGATTGGGGCTTGAAGATAAACTGGATGTTAGCATATACAACAATCCGTTTTTTTCTGCAGGACAGATGCAGGAGATAAGGCTTGGACTGTTAGAACATGTGGATGTAAATAGTTATGCCAGACTGATTTTTTCAGTTACCGATATGAGAATGAGGAGAAAAAAATCCTTTAAAGCTGTTTACAATGGGAGAATTGATTATTCGAGAACAATAACGGATGAGATGTCCGGACTTAAAATACGAATAAGTAAAGATTATCTTAGAGCATATGCTATGGTTCCTGATGAATGCGAATTTGATTTTACCAGGAATGATGTAATAAGTATTCTCAAAAGGAATGGAATAATTATTGGTATCAAAAAGGATGCAGCAGAACGAGTTTCAAGTCACGCAAATCGCGGGATAGAGTTTCTTGTAGCGGAAGGGTTTGAAGCTGAAAAGGGCGAAGACGGATATTTTGAACGTCTTGTGACCAAGGGAAAAGTAACAGTGGATACTCCTTTGGTAAAATATAATCCTCCACAGATGGGGTTAAAAGGAATCACTGTCACGGGTATGCCTATAGATGCAATTATGGGACATGAGTGTAGAAAGCTTAGGTTAAAGGGTGTCTCATATGATGAATATTTTAAAAAGTATGTGGCCCAAAGAGATGGATACATGCATTTTGATGAGAAGAACAGTGTTCTTAAGGTTGAGGATATAATTAATATCAATTATGGTCTTACAAGCTCCAATGGGGATCAGGAATATTTTGGTGCAGTAAGGATAAAGGGAAATATAATTGGACCAATTAAGATTACTGTAGATGGAGATTTTTTCGTTGAAGGAGAAGTAGAAGATGCCATTATTACAGCATCGGGGTCGGTGGTGATTAACGGTGGGGTATATGGCAATCATTGTGGAAGTATTAATGCAGATGGCGATGTGAGTGCGAAGTTTTTTAAAGGCATAAAAATCCGCACAAATGGAGATATAAATGCTGAGTATTATCAGGCATGTGATATAGAAACCGGTGGAACTGTTGTTGCGGAAGGGGAAAATTCAAAGATTATCGGGGGCAGTATTGTTGCCGGGGATTTAATCCAGGCGGATTATTTCCTAAAACCAACCCCACACAAGATGATTATCAAGGTTAAAAAGAAAAAGACAGTTGAGCCATTAATTATAGCAAATACTTCACTTGCAGCGGGAATATATATTGGTATTGAAAAGGATGCCGTTATTATTCTGGAAGATAAAGGTCCGTCAACAATTGACAAAGAATTTATCGAATTTGAAAATAGTAAGAACAAATATATGAGGGGGAACAAATGAGAAACATTATCTTAGTAGCTGACGAAGAAGAAAAAAATCGTGAACGTGTAAAAAGAGTGTTTGAAAATAGCTATACGATTATTTCTGTTCCAACGGGAAAAGAAGCAATTATTCAAATGGGAAGCAATTTTGGAGAAGTTGCTCTTATGATGGTTTCTCTTTCACTTCCTGACATGAATGGTCTTCAGATGATGACGGTTTTAAAGACCAAGGGATTGCTTGATAAAATTCCTGTAATACTTACAGGGTACGGAATAGATGAAGACATGAGAACAGCCGGATATAGATTCGGTGCCCAGTCTGTGATGCAAAAGCCTTTTTCAGATATGCTTTTAAAGGTAAAGGTGGAAACCATCACAAAGGTCTACAACAATGTTGAGAAGCTTGAAGAGGAGCTTATATTCAGTAAAAAACGACTTGAAAATGTAAGTGAGAAAATGATAGATGCAGTAAGTAACCTTGCTGAATTTAGAAATGTCGAATCAAAAAATCACACGAAACGAGTAAAAGAATATACAAGAATAATTGCAAAGAAATATCAGGAATTATTTCCAAACGACGGTCTTACCGATGAAATGCTTGTTAATATTGTAATGGCGGCAACTGTACATGATATCGGTAAAATTACTGTTTCAGATGCTATCTTATTAAAACCAACAAAGCTTACAGAGGATGAGCATGAGGTCTTAAAAAGCCATACTACAAAAGGAGAAGAGATTGTATCTTCTTTTGTGGGAATGCATACAGATGAACAGATTAAATGTATGATGCAGGTCTGCCGTTCTCATCATGAGAGAGAAGATGGAAGTGGTTTTCCAGATGGTCTTTCGGGAGATGAGATACCACTTGCTGCAAGAATAGTAGGAGTTGCAGATATGTATGACACTTTAGTAAGTGAGCGAATTTATAAAAAGGCTTATGACAAGAAGACGGCTTTCAATATGCTTATGAGTGGAGAATGTGGAGCGTTTTCAATTAAAGTGTTGAAATGTTTTTCGGCGGCTAGAAATCAGATTGAAGAGATTGAATAGAATAAAGATTCCAAATGAAAGGACATCATAGAGGGGACAGTCACCTCATTCTATGGTGCCTTTTTGTTTTGTATTTCTGAGTCAATGTGAGTATATTACTAATAAATTTGAAGTTGTAGACGTGATTATAAAGACAACAAATAAAGAAG
>JBGVKW010000030.1:0-9517 GCA_045123895.1 Agathobacter sp. | reverse complement strand
CTGTTATTTCGGTTCCATCAACAACTTTTGTCAGCTTTCTCTCCATCTTAAGACACCTTATTTCCTTTCTTTAATTCCTTCTGAGTTGCTTTGTAGTGTTCCTTGGCATTGGGAACGGTTCCCGACTGGTTTCCCTTTAGCACAAAGGTCAGCCTGTATGGATCAGGATTTCCTTCCTCGTCAAAACCTCCAACCAGAACCTTCTCAATAATACTCTCAAACACCACTCGGTCAAATTCGTCCAGAACCTGCTCACTGCTTAGTGTCTCACGAAGTGCTGACATTCGCTTGCCAACATCTTTCTGTTTGTTAATAGACTCCTCCAAAAGATGCTTTCTCTCGGAAAGAGTATGAAGTTTACGGGTAAATTCAAGTACCTTTTCGTCATAAACTTCCTTACTTATTGTACCATCAATGAGCATATCTGTCATTCGGGATTTTTTTGATTCCAAGGAAGAAATGTCCTTATCAAGCTGTTGCTTCTTACGAACATCCTCTGCATTGTTCAAAGCCTCCTCCACATTCGACATGACTATATCCAGCACATCATCAAAATTTCCTGCCAGCAATCCAAAGGCTTCCAAAAAAGCTCCTTCCAAAATCGTCTCATCAATGGCTTTGCAGTGTGGACAATTCTTAATTCCATTCTTGGTGGCATTCATACACTGCCACACAGGCTTTTCGTAAATGGAACTGCTATGCCTTGTCCTTCTTGCAAGCTTATGCCCACAATAGCTGCACTCACACATGCTACTGAAAGCATATTGGCGGGTATAACGTTCCCTGTTTCCACTGGTCTCCATAATTTTATTTTTAGAACGCTTCATGCGGATGCGCTCTGCCTCATCCCACACCTCTCTGGAAACGATAGGCTCATGATGGTCTCGGATATAAAACTGATCCTGCTCACCCATATTAGCAAGTCTGCGTTTGCTGATAGGGTCAGTAGTAAAGGTTTTCCCAAGAAGAACATCACCCTTGTACTTTTCATTTTTGATAATTCCCATCACTCCATGAGTGTGCCAGATTACTTCGCCCTTCTTATTTCTCCTGCCAAGCTCCGTCAGCCGATGAGCTATGGTAGTTGTTCCATACCCCTGAAGGTACAAATCATAAATCATTCGCACCGTTTCCGCCTCATATTCATTGACCGTCAGGCTCTTGTCCTCTGGGTGATAATCATAACCAAGACAACCATTAAAACCAATCAGCTCACCACGCTTCATTTTCATCTTAAGTCCCATGGTAACATTCTTGGATAAAGACTCTACCTCCTGCTGTGCCAGGGAACTCATGATTGTCAAAAGCATCTCTCCCTGCATATCCAAGGTGCTGATGTTTTCTTTTTCAAAAATAATACCGATATTTTTATCCTTAAGCATTCTGGAATACTGCAAGGTATCCAGCGTATTTCTGGCAAATCGGGATATGGACTTAGTCAGAATCAAATCAATCTCACCATTTAAGCATCGATTAATCATTTCCTGAAATCCGGTTCGCTTGTCGGTCTTGGTTCCGGTAATCGCCTCATCAGCAAAAATTCCGGCGTTAACCCATTCGGGATTCTCACCAATCTTCTCTTCATAATAAAGTTTCTGGGATTCAAAGCTACCTAACTGGTCATCATCATCCGTAGATACTCTGACATAGGCTGCCACACGAATCCTTTCCAATGTTATCGGGTTACTTCTTACCCTGCCCCTGCTGTTAGGAGCAGTTCTTGTTGCTTCTAATACTTGTACTTCCTGCATAATAAAATCCTCCTGTTTTAATTCTGTTATAATGCAAATAATGCCAACAACAAGTAAGTTACCTTGTATGCTGACATCATAAATGAAAAATCAAATGTTAACGAATGTGCGGTAGAATAATTTCTGCGCACACATAAAATTACGCCGCCTTGGGCTCATCCTCACGAATAATGAGAAATCTGTCCATCAGCTTGTTTCTAGCTATGGTATACTCCGCTTCGGTAATCAGCTCCATACGAACCGCCTTACGAAGCAAAGCCATACACTTTGCAAATTCCATTTCCTTCGTCATCTGCTACACCTCCTCACTTTTATTCCTGCGTTATCACCTTCTTTCCATAAGAAATTGGCTTATTCAAGAAAATTCCTGACAAAAGTTGTTAGATCATTTTGGCTTCCATTCGTATCCTATGCCGTCAGCGTTACAGCTGACCTTTAGCTTATTGCCTGTGGGCTACTCCTGCTCGAGTTCCTTTCCCACCCTTGACGGAAGTGTCTTCCCTCGCTCCGCTTGATTGCTCAAGCCTCTTCGCAAGGTCTGTTGACATAGGATACAGCTCATGAATCCGTTTCCGGATTGTTTTTCAAGGTTCAAATTTATGAAAATTCATATAGAACATAGGTTCGTAGTATGCTATAATATTCATGAAGCTCATCCACTTGCCTGCTGGCTCGTGGCGGCTACGTTTTCATGGGTTAATGATACGAAATTCTGACCGGGATTATCATTGACGGAGACTTGACCAAAAGTTGACAAAAATAGATTGGAAGTGAAAAATTGCAGAACCGCATTACCTTCTCCAACGTGATTGGAGTGTTATTAGAAAATAAAAAGAAAACCTATGCACAGTACCAGATGATCGAGGATATTTTCTATGACTGCCTGTGCAATATGGATTTATTTGAAAAAGATGACTTTGAGAAAAATGTTACCTACAGCAGATGGTGTACCGGTGATCGTTCCATCCCAAAAGAAATATTGTCCTTTTATGACAATGCCGGATTTGACGGTATTCAAGATAACATTCAGGATGATGTCATCCCCAACCTTATCAATGTGCCTGCCACAAGAGAGCTGCTGTTAGAATTGGTTACAGACAGTGTGGATGTAATCTGTACCGAAAAAGTCGATGAATTTGCAGGGATAACTGATGATGCAGAACTTATCACTGCCCTTATCCGCTACGCCATCTTAAACGACCATGACAGCAAGCATACTCTTCTATCCCCTGACCTGTCAGATGTTCTGCTGAGTAACAGACTTCCTTCTGCAAACCGCTATTTTATAGGCAGAAAAGAAGAACTTAAGGCTGTTACTAAAGCATTACAGGAACATAATCCAGTATTTATTACCGGAACTGCAGGTATGGGTAAAAGTGAATTGGCAAAGACCTATGCCAAGAAGAACGAAAAGAAATACACCAATATCATTCATCTGTTTTATGATGGTGATTTGAAGAAATGTATTGCTCATATGGAGTTTAGCGATGATACCGCTGATATGAGCGAAGATATGCTTTTTGACAAGCATATGAGAATATTAAAAAAGCTCCACTCCGACAGCTTGATTATCATTGATAACTTCAATGTCCTTCCAAAAGAGGATGCTTTCTTCAAGGAATTTGTAAAATTGAATTGCAAAATACTGGTTACCAGCCGCTGCAATATCTCACAATATGAGACGATAAAGATTTCTGAAATGGACGCAAATAATGAGCTTGTAGAATTGTTTTATAAGCATTGCCCTTCTGCAAAAAGTTATGAAGATGTGGTAAAAGAGATTATTCAGACGGTAGGTTGCCACACTCTTACAGTTTGCCTGTCTGCTTTATCTCTGACAGCCAGTGGCATGGAGCCGGAAGAACTGCTGGCAGAATTGAAAACCTGTGGCTTGAATATTGCCTCCGGGGAATACGTGGAGCTGTATAAAGATGATAATTTCACTGACGGACTAATGATAGAACATTTACGAAAGCTCCTACAGCTTGGCAAATTATCCAATCAGCAATTGGACATTCTGCGTAATCTGTCCCTGCTGCCGGTTGCCGGTGTAATAAAGAATAACTTTAAGAACTGGATGAAGCTTGATAACCTCACAGATGTGAACCACCTTATTAAGTACGGATTTATCAATGAAGATACAGATAACAAGAAAATCAGCCTGCATCCGCTGTTGCAGGAAGTGATTGCTATTGAAACCATGCCAACAGTTGCCGCCTGCCGTACCATGTTGGACAGCCTCCACCTTATCTGCCTGGCACATGGCTTAGAGCTACGCAGACCGGAAAATGTCATAGCCTCTCTCATCAGTGTGACGGAACATATTATTGTGGATGATGGAGCATATTTTCTGCTATTCTTGCAGGATATGTTCCCATATTTGGACAAGTATCTTGTATCAGATTACCTGCCCAAGCTTACTGAAAAAATCAGCTATGTTATGGACGAATACAAGCTAGAGTCTCCTTGCGACAAGGCATTGCTACTGGATTATAAGGCAGAATGTTTTCTGTTAAAAAAGGATTATGGAAACGCAGTTAAGAAACGTGAAAAGGCAATCAACATTATGGAAAAGCTTCACAACAAGGATGCAGATATGCGAACTGCCAACTTGCTATCCAATCTGTACAACAATCTTTCCAACACATATCTGCTGATGAAGCGTGGGAATGAAGCTGCCAAGACACTGCGTACAGCTTTTGACATCCGTATGGAATATGTACACTTGGGACTGAACGAATCCCATGATTCCTTGCAACAGATGATGAACCTTATCAATATGCTGTTGCTAGCAAAGGATGTAGATAATGCAAAGATTATACTGGAGCAGTATGAAACCTTGGTACTTAAACATCTGTCTGATACCTCTCTGGATTATGGTATCTGTAAGCTGAGCCGGGGTATTATTGATATGATGGAAGGAAAGCCGGAACCGGCAGAAACGAATTTTCTTGGGGCTGAGAGTATTATCGGAAATGCTATGGGTACGGATAATGACTATATGAAGACTACCTATCGGTATCTGAATAATCTGTATGCACGGTGGAAGAAGCCGGAGAAGGCAATAGAGTATAGGGATAAATATTTTAACAAAAACAGAATAACTACAAATAAAAACGCATAAACTATCAATACCACTAAAAATCCATTTGACAGCATTTGTCTTCGATGGTATATTATATTTAGTGGTTGCGCTGCGGAAACTTGCGATGCCCGCAGCCGGTGGAGTTCCATGCGTGGGCTCCACTTTTTTATTGCCACAAAACAAAGGAGGATTCAGAGATGGCTAATAAAACATTTTTCACATATGATGAGCAAATTGAAAAACTGGAAAAAGAAAAACAGCTTGTTATTTCTGATCCTGAATTCGCCAAAAACACTTTACAGAAATTAAGCTATTTTTCACTGATCGGTGGTTACAAAGACTTATTTAAGCATAAACCATCCGGTAATTATTTGCATGGTGTTACTTTTGAAGAGATTACTGCCTTTTACTACTTTGATGAAGAATTGAGAACACTCTTTCTCAAATATATATTACATGTTGAAAGACAGTTAAAATCTATGTTGTCCTATTACTTCTGCGAAAAATACGGAGAACAGCAAACTGCATATTTAACTGCCGGAAATTATAACCTCACACGCAAAAATTCCGGCAAAATAAATCGTTTGATTACAACCTTGAGTCAAACTATTGCATTACCCAGCAACTATAGTTATATCACACATCACGCAAGAGTATATGGTAATGTACCTTTATGGGTAGCAACCAATGCACTTACATTTGGACAAGTTTCAAAAATGTATCAATATTCAACTTCTGATATCCGCACCAAGGTAAGTATTAATTTTGCCAACATGTCAGAGGTTCAGTTACATCAGCTCATTCGTATTCTTGCAAGCTGTAGAAATGTATGTGCTCATAATGAAAGACTTTATTCCTTCCAAGTAAATGAAGCAATTCCTGACATGGTTTTACATAGCAAATTACAACTACCACAGAAAAAAGGACAATATACTCTTGGCAAGAAAGACCTGTTTGCTGTCATAATAGCCTTGCGTTACCTCATTGATAATCAGGAATTTAAACAGTTCAAAACAGAACTCAAGCGATTAATTCATTCTGTTCTCAAGAACTGCCCTCATATCAGTCAGGAACTGCTGTTTTCCAAAATGGGCTTTCCTGAAAACTGGGAAAAAATTGTGCGGTACAAAAAATAGTTGCTTTTACACAACTTACGATTTATAGTATATATGGTTGTGCTATGTTGCTTGCGAGGCGCATGGCCGGTGGAGCTTCATGCGTGAACTCTACTCTATTATAGGATTTGTAAAAGCTGAGGTTTGCCCTAGAATTGCACAGCAAACCTCATTTTGATTCTTTAATGTTTAACAGAATTATGTTTTTCTTGAAATAAAACATAGTTACATCCAAATCGAGCACCTATAACACGTTCAATATCTTTGTCTTCTAATCCGATACGTTTTAACAACTGTGCATATGTGAGAATCTCCAAAAAGCGTATTTTCTGTGCATCCAAATCCGAAAAAGCACCCACAAATCCTCCATGTGCAATTGCTCCTCTTTTTCTTGCCAGAAAATCAGCAACCTTTCTAAGTTTACTTTCCTGTAATGGACTACTTAATTTAAATTCTGGTAAATAGAAAATATTGTTTATTGAACTTTCTAATGCACCTCTTAAAACATTATACGCATTAATTATCTTTTGAGTTTGCCCCACTTGTGTGCCCAACTGCAAAATACGATTTTGAGCATTATTCAAAAAATTTAACTCCTCGTTCTTCAGACCAGTTTTTGGATACTCATCAATAATAGCCAGTAACTTTTCCTTGATATCGCTTATAGGGATAACATCAGCAGCTTCGTATAATTCATCTTTCAAATGGCACTCACACTCAAAAGCACCAAAAATGTTAATATAGTCTATTACTGAATAGTGTCTTCCTAAAAATCTAATACCTTCTGTTGGATAATGTAATACACTGTAGTCTGGATTACCTGCTGCAAATTGTAAAAAAAGTTGTATGTATTTCTTATAACTGTTAAATTCCACATCTCCTGCTTCTCTAATATATTGCTCCTGCTTATTATTCCACTCTTTCAAGCATCCATTATATGAATATTTCCCGTCCTTTTCACAAAATAAATCAACTCTTAGATTACCATATCTGCTGTCATAACGAATTGTCTGCAAAAAACGAACAATTATCAAATATACTCTATACACATACTGTATATCCGTTGTTGCTCCAAAATGTATTCTTAATCTAGGATGTAATTTTAAATCACTTGCGATTCCCCATCTCAAAATACCTCCGTATAATAACTCTATATCTATATTTTTTCCTTCAAAAGAAACTGTCCATTTTTCGATTATTTCGCTATCATATAGATAATTTATGTTTGCTGCCATCCTCTCAGTTAATCGATTATAGAAAAAACGGGAAGGATTAAAAAAATCATCAATCGCATCACCCACAATTTCAAAACCAGAGAATAAGTCCGTATTGCAATCTTTAACAATATATAACGGAACCAATTTTAATGCACCATTAAATTCATATTGAACCCGCTCAATGAATGCAGCAGATTCTCCAATATTACTACTATACCTGAAAACAAAATCCTTATCATCGAAACAATTTCTTATATTGTCAATGTCATCCTTGTTTTTAGGAACAAGAAAAATCCCATCCTTTTCTTCGTAATAAACAAATTTTATATTTTTATAATCAACATATCCCGTATTTGTCATATCCCATCTCCTTATATTTGCTGTTTCTGTATCAGCTATCCAATATTATACTATAATGTTCATCATATTTCATTTTATATTTGAAAATATAAAAAGTAACAAAGAAGCAGTATAGGCAAAATTTGCCCACACTGCCTCGATATACATAACTAACGTATATTACTTCGCATCTTCAATGCTTTCCTTGTTATAACTTCCACCGTTATAATTAATAACCAACTCTGCCGAACAGTCATAGAACGCATAATCCCCAATATCAGATAGCACGCCCTTGATGTCCACGTTCACAAGGTCTTCACAGTACGAAAATGCATTGTCACCAAGCTCTACATTACCTCGACCAATTACCACATTCTGCACAGAACAGCTCTGGAATGCCTTGTCATCAATAACAAGTACAAGGTTATCATCTTCCGAATCTGCAGCAATAGATACATTCACAAGAGATGCACAGTCATAGAAGGAATATGTACCAATTTCCGTATTGCCTACACCAATGATAACATCAGTCAAATCTTCGCAATATGAGAATGCATTATCTCCCATAACTGTTTCACTGCCGGAAATATTCAGTGTAGTTAATCCACAGCTCTGGAATGCTTTATCATTTATATCCAGTCCGCAGTTTGTGAATGTTACTGCTGCATCATCACCGGAATCGTAGAAAGCATATGTACCAATTTCAACTGTGCTGTTGTCAAATGTTACTGTCGTCAGATCCTCGCAATAGGAAAAGACATTTTCGTCCAGTTCTAAGGCACTGTTGTTAATCGTCAATTCTGCAATGCCGCATCTGCCGTTTTCATCATATCCGCATCCCACCTTTGCAAGAGACAGCGTTGGATTTTCTACTGACTTTTTGCCAACTTGGCAAAAAGTTAAATCTGTTCTCTTCCCCTGCTGCTTCATTGCCTCCAGCTTCATCTTGTAAGCAAAAGCCTTTTCACTTGGCTTGATATGTTCTCTCTGCAAATTGCTATCTATCATAGCAATTACAGCCTCATTATCATCCAGTTCCACAATCATTGCCGGAACCTCTGAAAGCCCTGCCCATTTACAGGCAGCTTTCCTACGATGCCCTGCAATAATCTCATACCCTTCTCCATAAGGATTAGCACGGACAATTAACGGAACCAGTACGCCCTTATCCTCAATGCTCTTTGCCAGTTCAAACAGCGCAGTGTCTTCCACAACATGAAAGGGATGTTCCTTAAAGTCGTGTAAATCACTGATTTTGACGTTTCCCAACCTGACACCATGGTCGTCACCCCATGATGGATACATTTCCTTTGTTTCATTCATTCTTGCATTCCTCCATTCTAAAATCTTAGATATGAAAGCTGACAAAAAAGTAAGACCGCCTGCTTTCACATCCAAAGATGTTGAAAACAAACGGTCTTGCGACTCTTTTAATATTTAGTTGTTGATGAAAATAATCTCCGAAATAACCTTAAATATTAACTGTAGATTTTTGTGTCCACTCATACCAGTTCCATAACTACTGAGACTTTAATCTCATGAGAAATCTCCTTTTTCCGTCCGATTTCGCCAGTATGATTAAATCTAAAAACCTGTGAAAAGTACGTAAACTCAAGGATTTCTACATATCCACCCTTTGTAGACATGCGACGGTCTCCACATGTATCGTATCATAAGACAAGTCATAATAAGCTACAAAATCCTCAAAATCAACACTCTCAAACTCTGATTCATCTATTCCAAATTCACTGCACACATATTCTTGAGTTAATTTTATTTCTGAGGTTTCATTATTTTTTTCATTTATCGTTTCGATATCCGTTATACTATTCCCACTGATATCTTCCTGATTCTTACCACAAGCAACTATCAATAAAATTATACTTGTCCAAAAGATACAACTAGCATATTTACAGAATTTTCTCATAGTAATCCCTCCAGTTCTTACTTCTTGGTAGACACAAAGCTTTTACTCTTCTGATGAACTTGTAGCCAGTGCTTTGAGGTCAT
>JBGVKW010000029.1:0-8798 GCA_045123895.1 Agathobacter sp. | reverse complement strand
GTCAGCTTTGCTGACATCTTCCTCTGCGCATTCCTGCAATCCGCGGTCGGGTTTAATCTCAGTTGGGGGATTGTACCCTCCACTGAGACTAATATGTTTCATCTCGCCACTTATAGAAGTGGGAGTCTCCCCAACTGAGATCAAATAAACTTTTTATTGCCTTTTGTATAGATAACGACAAAACTTTTTCCCTTTACAATATCTTTCACTTCTACTTTCTCAAAACCTGCCCGTTTTCCCAGTTGAATAAGTTCTTCTGGTTCATATTTCTTAAATCCCTTCTTTGTATAGGCCAATTTATCTAGCCATTCTTTTGTGTAAACTACATTATAAAATGATCTTCCAGGCTTTAGAACTCTACAAATTTCAGATAATCCCTTAACAGTATCGCTCCAAAAGTATATTGTATTTATAGAAGAAACCGCTGAAAACATATCTGCATCATAATCAAGCTGGCAACAGTCACCAACACTCAAATGAAGCTTCTTATCCTTCAATGCTTTACTATTACGTTTCATAGCCTGAAGTTTCATATCTTCTGAAATATCAATCCCGTATAAATCTGCTTTGCATTTTTTATATAATTTCTGCAAAAGATAACCATTTCCATAGCCGATATCAAGCATCCTGTCATCCGATTTAAGTTCAATCAGAGAAATAGTATTTCTATACATAGCCTTGTTTTATCCATCGTCTTCACCCCTACACTAGCCTAAAGTAATAAATGCATCCACTAAACCAAAATCGATTATTATATGAACATAGCCATATAATGCGGTATCGATAATTTTTTATCTACTTCACCAATATTACCAGCCATGATTTTATATGCAATTGAAGGATTATACTTATCAATATATCGATTTAAAGATTTGGTAGCCGTATTTCCAGCCTTGACCTCTATCGGCAATACTTCCCCATCCTTTTCAATGATAAATTCCAACTCATTCTCATCATCAGGCTTATAATAATGAAGGGTATAACCATTTTTAATCAATGTTTCTGCAACAAAATTCTCATAAATCCCACCTTTTGCAAATCCTGTAAGTGTATTATTTAGAATAGCTAATTTCGTGCTAAAACCAAAAAGTGACATTAATAGTCCTGTATCATTTATATAAAGTTTAAATTCATTTTCCTTCTCATTGTATCGTA
Source organism: Agathobacter sp. (assembly GCA_045123895.1). Lineage (GTDB taxonomy): Bacteria > Bacillota > Clostridia > Lachnospirales > Lachnospiraceae > Roseburia. Next base: position 7,643 of record JBGVKW010000029.1, on the reverse strand, counting down.
GTGGAAGACTCGGCGTACGTAAATTCGCACATGAAAATGCCATATTTGCATCAACCAGCCATTGAATGCTATCTCCATATTTCTTTGCTGTTGATTTCTTCTCTACTTCAGAATATTTAAACTTTTTATTCTCTCTTGCAAGCTGATTGGGAATCGTATCATAACATCGTCTTACTTTTGTTTTTTCTACACCTTTAGCATGTTGCGCTATATCGTCCTCATAATCAGATATTAATCTACTCTGGATTTCTTGAACCCGATTAAAATCCTTGTATTCAACAAAGTCAGCAACCACCTCTGGCATTCCTCCGACAACGATAAATTCTCTCACTAACATCTGATATTTCTGATGAATGTCCTGTGGAACAACTTCTCGTTTATCAAATAATTCCTTCAAATATATAATTGCTTCATCTGAATATCCATTTGCCCAAAGAAATTCTTCAAAATCTAACGAATACATCATAATTGGTATTTCATAACCAACGGGGACCGATTCTACCTGTTCGACCTCTTTATCATCATCTCTTCCATATGATAATCCTAATAATGATCCCGATGCAATAACATCAAATCTACCATCTTCAGCTAAAAATTTTAATGAAGTTCTTGCCGCTGCACATTTTTGAATTTCATCTAGAAATATAAGTGTTTTCCCTGGTATCATTTTAATTCCAGGAATACTTGCAGTTATTTTTTTATATATTTCTTCACCCGAAAGACCACCATTAAAAATTTGTTTTAACTCTGGCTGACGAAAGAAATTAATCTCTATAAAACTCTCGTATTCTGCTTCTCCAAAAGCACGAACCAAATATGTTTTACCAACCTGACGCGCACCTTTTATAATAAGACATTTTTTATTTGTGGAATTTTTCCACTCTAACAACTGACTATAAACCTTGCGTTTTAACATACAATATCATTCTCCTATCACAATTAGTATAGCATAAAAACATGAGCAGTCAATTAAATGCCGATTTTAGGATGTTTATTTTATATAAATATGCCGATTTTATGATGTTCGTTTTATATAAATATGCCGATTTTAGGATGTTTGAACTGGACTAAAAAAGTGAGTTATTATTATAACTCACTTTCGTAAAATATATTCATTCCAGATCCATATACTGGAATATGTGGGGCAAACCCTGGGACATTAGCGACAAGGTTTGAATCTGTCGTATCTAAGTGCACTGATGTCTACTACTGTCTCCTGTCCCTGTACCATCTGGCTTAGCATAAGTCCAACTGCAGGAGCTGTTCCAAAGCCATGACCTGTAAATCCACAGGCAAGTATTAGTCCCGGTGCCTCATCTACCGGACTTAGGAATGGAACTCCATCGAAAGCATTATCGAGCCATCCACACCAGCTTCTTACAATTTTTGCGTCCTTTAGTGCCGGGATGTATCCCTGAATTGCTCGACAGCTTGCCGAGAGTGTCATGGAATTTGTGATAAGCTTTGAAGGGTCCATACTGTTTGTAGTTGGATCAACCATCTCATCTACTAACTCCCATCCAGAGTCTGAACCAAACACAAATGAACCATGCCTTGTCTGATGTCCGTAGAAGTCAGCAGATGCACATCCAAACATTACATCCATCATATGTGGCTGCATCTCTGTTACTAGACATTCATCGATAAGTCTTGTCATAGGAACATCAACGCCTATTGTTCTTGCGATTTCCCTGCTCTCATATCCGGCAACAAGAATTACTGTTTCTCCTTCAAATACAGTTCCGTCGTTAAGGATTACTTTTCTTACTTTGCCTTTTACTTTCTGAAGACTTTTTACTGGTGCATCTGTGTAAAATTTTACTCCCATCTCAAGTGCTCTCTTGTAATAGCCTAAGGTTGTTGTAAGAGGATTTGCATGTCCGTCTGTTGGACACCAGCTTGCTCCGATTACATCGTCAGATAGATATGGACAAATCTCTTTTACTTCCTTCTGGTCTATCATTCTTACATCAAGGCCAACGGAATTGGCTGTCTTTGTAAGTCCCTCAAGCTTCTTGATATGCTCTGGTGTTTTTCCCATACGGATGTTTCCCTTCTGGGTATACTCTGTGTCCACACCAAGCTCTTCTGATAATGTAGGCCACATATGCTTTATTCCGTACATTGCATATGGAAGCTCTCTTATATCTCTTCCTGACTGGCGCACACCACCACCGTTTCTGGATGAGCCGCCATGTCCGATACTGTTTGATGCCTCAAGTACGATTACTGACTTTGTGCCGCTTTTTGCAAGATAATATGCTGCTGCACATCCATTTATTCCACCACCGATAATTACAACGTCTGCCACATTACTCATCACAGTCACCTCCGTCTTCTGCAAGTATGCACATCTCAATTGGTCTCATTGGAGCTCTTGAGCTTGCCGGAACCACCTCTGCTGGAGAGACTTTAAGTTCGCCTGCGATTATAGTTTTTACCAGTTTTCCACAGGTCTGTCCCTGACAAAGTCCCATTCCACTTCTTAAGTATCTTCTCATCTCTTCCAATGTAAAAATGCCTTCGTGCACAGCTTTTCTGATTTCTCCTTTTGTTACCTCTTCACATCTGCAAACCAAGAGGTCATCATCTGGTCCTTCCACGAAAGGTCCTATTTCCTTTAATTTTGCCTGAATATCAACCATAATCTAACCTCCTAAGCTTCTTTTTTGAAAAATCTTGCTTTCATCACCATGTCATTTGGTACCTTTATTGTTAGCAGATATGTATGGTCAAAAGCTGGTGCCGTTCTTACCTTTGTAACCTCAGCATCACATACATATTGTCCGTTTCTTCCAAGTGCTACGCCATTGTCTCCAACCTTTGGAACCGGTAAAAATTCATATGGCATGGTCACTTCGCCATAGCCCTCTTCCACGTCCTCTTCTATCAGGAAAATCGACTGACCTGAACACGATGCTACACACATTCCACAGCCTATACATTTTTTCTCAGGGTCAATTGCTGGAAGGGATGTAATATTTTTTCCAATTCTGATACAACCCATCTTGCAAGCATCCTGACATGGGTTACATGGAATGTTCTGTGTACACTCGATTACAGGATGTATTCCTTTTTGATGTGTGACTCCCGGGAATCTTTCGATTTCATCGTCTGCTACAAAGCCTTTGTTCAAAAGGTTCATGGATACTTCGATTCCTTCGTCTGTCTTTTCTACCAGCTTTCCTCTGTTCTTTGGTGCAAACATTCCCTGTCTTAAGGTCTCAAGCTGATTCTCGAGTTCATCAATTCTTGCATCTCTTTCCTCTTCTGACATATATCCAAGGTAGCAGGCAATTGCTGCACCTGACATTCTTCCTTCTATCATTGCTGAGCTTGCTTCTTCAATTCCTGACACATCACCTGCCGCATAGATTCCCGGAACGCTTGTAGCTCCGTACTTGTCACACTCCGGAACATGTCCGCCCTTTGTATCATTCATTTTTACTTCTGCCTGCTTTAAAAGCTGTGACATTGGTGAAAGTCCAACTGCAAGACAAACTGTATCCACATCAAAATGCTTTTCCGTTCCAGGTATTACCTTCCAGTCCGGTCCAACCTCTCCAATAACTACACCTGTTACAAAGTCGTCTCCTTCAACTCTTACAATTGTATGTGAGAGATAAAATGGCACTCCGCATCTTGCAATTTTTGCTGCATGAACTCCATATCCTCCGACTCTTGGTGCTGCATCTGCAAGGGCTACAACCTCACAGCCCGCCTGCATTAACTGGTAGCTTACAACAAGCCCTACATTTCCTGAACCAAGCATGAGAATTTTGTTTCCCGGCTTGATATGATGAAGATTCATCATTGTCTGGGCGGCTCCTGCTCCGATTACCCCCGGCTTTGTCCAGCCTTCGAAGTTTACCATGTTCTCGCTTGCACCAGTTGCCACGAGTACTGCGTCTCCTTTGTAGTGTTTTACGCTGTCACCAACTTTTACAGTTACTTCCTTCTGTGGATATAGACCTACGACTGTGGCATTTAGAATTACCTCTACTCCGTATTCCTCTGCCTCTTTTAACAGTTCTTCTCCGATTTTAAAGCCTCTGACTTTTGCCTTGTGCTCCTTTGAACCAAAGAATTTGTGAATCTGCTTAAAAAGCTGTCCCCCCGGCTTTGCGTTCTCATCAAATACAATTGGTTTTAAGCCCCTTTTTGCTGCCTCAATTGCTGCGGATAAACCAGCCGGGCCGGCGCCAATTACTATCATGTCATATCTTTCTATCTTCATATGCGTATCTTCCTTCCTGATTTTTGTACTGAATAGTTTTTTGAATTACTTCCTTATTCCTCCGGTGTTGCTGATACTCCATACTGTGTCTGAACTACCATTCCGGCTTCAAGTGGAGTGATGCAGGTTCTGATGTTTGGCTTTCCGTCTACAATCATTACACAGTCTGTACATCTTCCTATGGCACAAAAAACGCCTCGTGGCTCATGTGTCTTTGCTGTATATCTGTGAGCCATAACCCCTGCAGCCTTTAATGCAGTAGAAATTGGCTCTCCCTCATAACCTTCTAAAATCTGTCCGTTATAGCTGAATGTTACTTTTTTTCTCTTTGGTGTTTCTCCAAGTATTGGGTGGTTTTCAATTCTATCCATAATCTCATCCTCCTATTTTTCAAATATAACGTGAAAAAAGCGCCAACGACCATGTCGCTGACGCCTTTGTCTAACTCATTTACTGATTAGACTTTATCATTATTTTTTTCCTTCGTATTGTAAAAAACGATACAAATACATTATGCAGTTTTCCTATCATGGATTTCCTGAAATTCTTTAAGCAGTTTCTTCTCACGTTCTGTCAAATTTTTTGGAACATCGACCTGAATAATCACATACTCATCTCCATAGGAATTCTTATTCTTCATAGAGACTATTCCTTTATTCTTCAAACGAAGCTTGCTTCCTGGCTGGCTTCCTGCAGGCACTGTACACCTTACAGTACCATAGAGTGTGTCCACACTTACTTCTCCTCCAAGAGCAGCCGTTGTAAATGGTATATTCTTTTTGATGTATACATCTTTGCCATCTCTTCTAAATCTGCTGTCCTCTCGAATATGAATCTTTATCAGCAAATCTCCAGTCTTTTGATTTATGCCACTTCTTCCTTTTCCCTTGAGTCTTATGCTTTGGCCTTCTGCAATCCCTGCCGGAATTTTTATCTCCAAAGAACCCATTGCTGCATCATCAAATGAAATCCGCTTCTTACAACCAAGGGCTGCTTCCCTAAACGACACTGTTATTTCGCTTGTAATATCTACCGGGCTGCTATCATTAAAGTTATAATCGAAATCAAAATCCCTATTCATTCCCGAACCAAAATGTGCGGAGTATGTTCCTCTTCCACCGCCTCTTCCAAAAAATCCGCCAAATACATCATCAAATATATCATCCATGTTTCCACTATAATAATATTCCCTATGCCTACCATTTCCACTACTTTCATTTCCGAAATGCCCTTCGTAGAAATTGGCAAAATCTTCCGGATTGCTTCCCATACTTCCGTTAAATGCCGCATGTCCAAACTGGTCATATAACTTTCTTTTTTCTTCATCAGAAAGTACATTGTAAGCCTCTGTTACTTCCTTGAAAATTTTCTCTGCCTTTTCATCCCCGGGATTTGTATCTGGATGATATTTCTTCGCAAGTTTTCTGTATGCTTTTTTTATCTCCTGGTCACTGGCCTGTTTTGAAATCCCAAGTACATCGTAATAATCTCTTTTTCCCATCTATCTCACCTCCAGTTTTATATAGGTAGTGTCAAAAACTACCTATTTTTTATTTTAAAATTTCTTCTAAAACCTTGATTTTCCGGAGGTTTGCAAATAAAAAGAGCATTGACCTCCCATTTCTGCTATAATTATCCGCGACCAAACATCAAATTACACAAAGGAGACAATGCTCGTGGATATTATACTTTATTTACTTCAACTTATTCAACAACTCTATGCACAGAATTGTTTTTTAATTAAACTTCTCTGTAGATATGTTCCTCTCAAGCAGTGGGCTCATGAGGATTCCATGTCACCTAAATATCAAAAGTTCAAGATTGATGAACTTCCACTCTTCCTAAATGTTGAACCATGGGATTATCGTGACTTCATGGCTTATCTTAAATGGCGTTACAGGGACGATTTCAAACCTATCAAGCCTATCAAACGCAGATCTGAATGCGACATCGACGAAGACTGCAAATGTCCTCGATGCAATGCTCCAAGCATCTATCTCTACAAGAACAATGGCTCAAAAGGTCAGCTGATGTGCAAGGTATGTGACACCAGGTTTTCTCCCGAAGAAAGTCGCCATACATCTATTAAGCTTCGTTGCCCTCACTGCTTAAATACTCTTGTTCCAAAGAAGGATCGTAAGCACTTCATCGTACACAAATGTGTAAATCCTAAATGTCCTTACTATGTCAAAAATCTTCGCAAAGTCGATAAGAAAGACCTTAAAGAAGACTATGGTAAGAACAAGTACAAACTTCATTACATCTATCGCGAATTCACCTTGGATTTCTTCAAGATGGATCTTAATTCATTGCCTAAAAATGCTTCATCCCTTAGGTTTTCTAAGTTCGATGCAAATGTCATGGGACTCTGCTTAACTATGCATGTAAATCTTCACATGTCTCTACGTCAGACTAAGTATGCCTTAAAAGAGTTATATAACATCAACATCTCTCATCAACAGGTCGCCAACTACTGTAAGACTGCAGCCATCTGCATCAAGCCACTCGTAGACAACTACGATTATGGTGATACTAACATCATGACCGCCGATGAAACCTATATCAAAATCCGTGGTGTCAAAGCTTTCATTTGGTTCATTATGAATCCAAAGAATCGTTCTATCATTGGATACCGTGTATCTACAGAACGAGATGTTGGTGCCTGTATTCTTGCTATGCGTATGGCATTCAGACACTTTACAAAACTCCCTAAAGACTTCCGATTTATAGCTGATGGCTATAGTGCCTATATCCTCGCGGCACAACAGTTCCTTAGAGAATACGGCAATGATTTTAAGTTTAAAATCACACAGGTAATCGGTCTTACTAACGATGATGAAGTTTCTAAGGAATGGCGTCCTTATAAGCAGATGATTGAAAGACTCAATCGTACTTACAAGGCATCCTATAGAATCACCAATGGCTTCGACAATGTCGATGGAGCCAACTACGATTTAGCGCTCTGGGTTGCTTATTACAACTTCCTAAGGCCTCACGAATTCAATCGTTATAAGGTTCTTAATGAGATTGAAATGTTAAAAGGTGCTGACAACATGCCAGGAAAATGGCAGCTTCTTATCTTCCTAGGTCAACAGACAATCTTGAACTTGCAACGCGGCGAAGCCGAATCTTGTTCTTAGATTCAGAGCCGGCGGAAATAACACCAGCCACCGCTGTGCGGCTTGCCCTTGATAGCACGAAAAAGAACTGCTACACTGCTGTACTCGACGGAGATTATCTACTTGTTCTTGAGTTCTTCGCCGTCGGTGATTAACCTACAGCGGTTCTTTTTCGTGCTATCAAGGGTGGCGGTAGACTGCCACAACCTAAAATATCTACAGTTTTCAAGGTTCATCTGAGCCTTTTTTCTTTAGCCCAGTTTTTCATAGGTCATTTGACACTATCT
>JBGVKW010000028.1:0-31246 GCA_045123895.1 Agathobacter sp. | reverse complement strand
TTCTTCAAAGACGGAGTGGTTGACGAAAACTACGACGATGTAGCTCAAAATGCATACGGCTGGTGGGTTGTTAGAGAAGGAAAAGTAGATTTTTCTTACAAGGGAGTAGCAACAAACCAATATGGAGACTGGTACTGTGAGAAAGGAAAAGTAAACTTTAACGCAAACGGAGTATTGCAGTCAACAGCAGACGAGTCTAGCGGCTGGTATTTTGTAAAGAATGGAAAAGTTCAAAAAGGAAAAGTAGACTTTAACTTCAAGGGAGTGGCAACAAACCAGTACGGCGACTGGTACTGCGAGAAAGGAAAAGTAAACTTTAACGCAAACGGAGTATTACAGTCAACAAATGACAAATTCAATGGCTGGTATTTTGTAAAGAACGGTTGCATGCAAAAGGGTAAAGAGACAGTCGAGAGAAATAATTATGGCTGGTGGTACGTTGGAAAAGACGGAAAAGTTGATTTCAAGATGAACACAGTAGCTCATAATGCATACGGCTGGTGGATGATTAAAAATGGAAAAGTAGATTTTAGTTATAAAGGAGTTGCGTCTAACCAGTATGGAACATGGTTTATGGAAGGTGGAAAAGTAAACTTCAATTATAACGGAAAATACACTGATGCAAGCGGAAAACAATACACAATTAAAAATGGACAAGTAGTAAACTAGAATAGCAGATAATTTTTTCAGTACTTATATTCTTGAAAAAGAATAATAAGTACTGAAGAATTAGTTTACCTTTTGAATTTCAGGATCAAGAAGATATTTTTGCATATTTTTTAATGCGTTTTTTTCGAGGCGGGAAACCTGGGCTTGGGATATGTTGATTTCATCAGCAACCTCAATCTGGGTTTTTCCTTCGAAGAAGCGCATTTTTATTATTTTTTTCGCACGTTCATCTAGTGTTTTTATGGCGTCATCAAGAACAATGTGTTTAATCCAAAGCTCTTCTTTATTTTTCTTATCAGAAATCTGGTCCATTACATAGAGTGCATCTCCGTTATCTGAAAAAACAGGGTCAAATAGAGAAAGCGGTGTCTGAATTGCATCGAGTGCATATAGGATTTCATCTTCAGGAATATCGCAGTCTTTTGAAATCTCAGATAAGGTGGGCTCGTGCAGAAGCTTCTTTGAAAGCTGTTCCTTGGATTTAATTGCGTGGTAGGCAGTATCTCTTAATGAGCGGGGAATGCGGTAGGCACTGTTGTCGCGTAGGAAACGACGGATTTCTCCGATAATCATTGGAACTGCATAGGTTGAAAACTTTACACCGATAGTAGGATCAAAATTATCAATGGATTTCATCAGTCCAATACATCCAATTTGAAACAAATCATCAAGATTTTCGTTGTGATTATTGAATCTTCGTATGACCGACAAAACCAGGCGCAGATTACCTTTAATGTATTTTTCCCGGGCGGCTTTGTCGCCTTCTTTTATCTTTTTAAAGAGTTCTTCTTTTTCTTCTTCTTTTAGTACAGGCAGTTTAGAGGTGGTAACACCACAGATTTCAACTTTATAAGTTGCCATATGAAACCTCCTTGTGTGTACATATGAGGAATTGACATATCCATTTACAAATAATGTCTTATAAATAATGATTTCCCATTTGAAAAAAATTATTCAAATTGAATATAGTTTTTGTTCTAAAAAAACAGACAAGTCATATATATAGGACATAGGCAAATTGCCTATGTTTATTTTTTAATGCTAAGAAGGTGCAAAATGACAATATATGATTATCTGCCTGTGAAAATAAGAAATGAGGCAAAGAATTACGAAAAGTATAAGCTTGAGGAAATACGAGTAAGAAATGGTAAAAGGACAAATTATATATGCCGCAATAAATCTTTTCTGGGAAAAGAATGTTCCAATAATGATATAGAGGAAATGATAAATTATTTGTCTGATTATTCCTGGTATGCAATAAGCGAGCAGTTAAAAAATGGATTTTTTACTGTAAACGGTGGGCATCGAATAGGTGTGGCGGGAAGAATGGGATATGAAAAAAATGAAATAAAATCTATAGATGATATTGGTGCATTAAATATAAGAATAGCTCATGAGATAAAAGGGGTGGCAGAAAATATCGTTCCATTTTTATTGAATGACAATGAAATAGCAAACTGTCTTTTTGTATCTCTGCCAGGGGCGGGAAAGACTACATATTTAAGAGATACAGTAAGGCTTCTTTCAGAAGGCAGATTTGGAAGGCGCATAAAGGTGGCGGTTGTGGATGAACGTTCTGAAATTGCAGCCTGTTATAAGGGAAGACCACAAAATGATTTGGGGGGCTCATGTGACGTTATGGATAACTGCCCGAAAACTATTGGAATGAGGATGCTGCTTCGCTCTATGTCACCGGAAGTAATTGCTGTGGACGAGCTTGGAAGCAACGAGGATTTTTATGAGGTGGAAAATATTATAAAAAGCGGCATAAAGATTCTTGGAACAATTCATTGCAGCTTAAAGGAACTTAAACATAAAAAACTTCCTACATCGATTGAGCGATTTGTATACATTGAAAAAAACAGTTTTGGAGTAAGGCAGGTGAAGATTTTTGATAAAGATTTTAGGGAGCTTTTTTACGATGATGGGAATTGTTGCAGGACTTATACAGTGGAAAATTAAGAATGAGCAAAGGATTAAATTCTACAACGAGCTTGCCAGACTTTATGAAAAAGCAGAATTTTATCTGGTAAATCAGAATGTCAAAACAGTTAACTTTTTTGGGGATTATAGGGGAACAGAAGAAGTTATAAATACTCAGATAGCAAGTCTTTCTGAAATGCTTAAAAATCATAGGGTTAAGACCGGAATAGAGGGGTGGAATAAAGTTATTGATAATGCCTGTAAAAGCCTGGATATAGATGATGATATACAGACCATAATAGAAAATTCCGGGGAAAGCTTTTTTGAAAAGAATACAAATCAGATTTCAAAAAAGTTAAGAGAATACAAAAAAATGATTTTAAAAATATCAGATGAACAAAAGGAAAAATACAAGGCAAATGAAAAAGTACTTTATCCGGTAGGTGTTTTATGTGGATTGATGCTTGTAATTATATTAATTTGAAAGGTTTGACATGGGTATATCTATAATATTTAAAATTGCGGCAATTGGCATAGTTATAACAGTTTTAGGACAAGTGCTTAAACAAAGTGGAAGGGAGGAGCAGGCTTTTTTACTTAGTCTTGCAGGGCTTATAATTGTGCTGTTTTGGATAGTCCCATTTATAGGAGAACTGTTTGAAACATTAGAAAGTCTGTTTACATTGTAAGTATGATAAAAATAGCAGTTTTAGGAATCGTCGCAACATTTTTAAGTCTCATAATTAAAAAGGAAAAGCCAGAACTTTCGTTATTGATATGCCTGGCTTGTGCAATCTGTATTTTTACATATTCGATTACTCAGATGAAACAGATAATTGATTTTATAAAAAATCTGATTGATATACTTCCGATAGATTCGGTCTATTTTGTTCAGATGATGAAAATGCTTCAGGTGGCGTATATGGCAGAATTTGCGTCCTCAATCTGTAAGGAGAGCGGAAGAGAGGTTCTTGCCGGACAGATAAGTTTTTTTGCAAAAATTGCAATTGTAATTATTTCGATTCCATCTATGCTTTTTATGGCTGATACTTTGGGGAAAATATTATGAAAAAATCTTTGGTTATTATTTGCATTTTACTTTTATTTAATGTATCTGGCTTTTGCACAGCTACAGTGTTGGGGGAAAATCTAAGTTCGGATGGGGAAAAATCAAAGGATGAGCAAATCTGTGATGATATAATCGAAGCTTTGGATTTAAGCAGCATGGATGAATATACCAAAGAATATATACCGAAAAAAATGTCGTTTTCAGATTTGGTGGAGGTTTTTTCAAAAAAAGATGGAAAAGAAATCTCAGATAGTATTTTTGAGTATCTGTATAATATTTTCTTTTATGAGCTTGAGAGTATAAAGCCAACTATCATTCAGGTGTTTGGATTTACAATGTTTTTTATGATTATCTCAAAGATTGTTTTTTGGAGAAAAGATTATGTATATAAGGTAAGCTGCCTGCTTGTGTATGCATCAATATTATCAATGCTTTTTGCTTCATTTAGGCTGATTTCAGAAATAGTATTAAAAGGAATTGATTCAGTTCTTGCCTTTTTAAGCGCACTTATTCCCTCATATGCTACCGTGCTTGCATTGTCAGGAAACGGATTTAGTGCATCCGGATTTTATGTTCTTACGTTTGCGATGGTATATATTATTGAATGGATGATTCGACTGATACTCATTCCGGGGATACATTTCTTTTTACTGTTTGAGGTTTTAAATCACATGTTTGAGGAGGAACGTCTGTCAAAGTTAGCAGCATTAATTGAACTTCTTATTTCAAAAATTCTAAAAGGCTCAGTTGCCATAGTAGCAGGAATTGGAATAGTTCAGTCCATTATTGCTCCGGCAAAAGACAGAATATCGGATAGTTTGATATTAAATTCCTTTTCAGCAATCCCGGGGGTAGGGAATATAACAAATTCAACGGCTGAAATTTTTTTGGGATGTGCCATGCTGATAAAAAACAGTGTGGGTGTTGCTGCGCTTGTTATTCTTTTCTTTATTGTAATAGCGCCACTTATAAAGGCTTTTATTTTTTCTATAATGTACAGGCTTCTTGCTGCGATTTTAGAGCCGGTTGCCGACAGGCAGATTGTAGATGGGATAAACAGCGTTGCAAGGGCTGGGGATATGTATTACAGAGTGCTAAGAGACTGTGCTATTTTATTTTTTATTGTGATTGCCATTGTATGTGCGTCAACTAGCTTTATTAATTGAAAAAAATGAGGTGGGAAATGAGAGAATGTGTATGTATGTCCATGATTTTTCTGGTTTTATCGTATCTGTCGCCCAGCCCGCAGTACAAGAAGTTTTTTGAGTTTGTAATCTGTATTTTTGTGTGCATCATTATTTTAAAACCCATTACGAGTGATTATAAAGAATATCTTGAGTTTGATGATGTCGTGAATAAAATAAGGGAGCTATCATATGAAAATGAAACAAATTTATTCGAGACTTTCCTCGATGAAAAAGAATGACATTATTGCAATAATTCTTCTAGGTGTACTACTTCTTGTAATAGTAATTCCAACTGGTAAATCCGCACAAAAGACAAATGATAATTCTTTTTTTGAGGAGGATGAGCAGTGTGGAAGAGAGGATGAAGTTGAACAGAAGCTTAAAAATATTCTTGAGAAAATAGATGGCGTTGGACAGGTAAAGGTAATGATTACTTTAGATGATGACGGGGAATATTTTTCGTCGGAAAATAAGCAGAAGGTAGAAGGTGTTCTGGTAGTTACGGAAAATGGGGACGATCCTGTCGCAAGAGATAATATATCAAAAGCAATTCAGGCATTATTTGATGTAGAAGTGCATAAGATTAGAATAGCAAAAATGATATCGGAGGATAAGTGATGGGAAAAAATTATAGAAATCAGATAGTAATTACAAGTCTGGCGTTATTAATTGCGGTAGTTGGATACATAAGCTATGACAATAGTAATTTACTGGGCAGCTTGCAAAAGGATAAAAAGGTTAGCGATTCAACTCAGGTAGCCGCAGTAGATGATTCGGTAATCGCAACAGAAGAAGTTGAGGGGACAGAAGAGATATTAAATGCTGGAGAAACTGTACTTACAAGTACTGTTACACAGAATCAGAATTATGTTGCGGAAGTAAAACTTAATCGTGAACAGGTTCGTTCCAAATCCAAAAATTCGCTTCAGGAAATCATAGATAATGAGCAACTTTCTGAACAAGAAAAAAAGAGTGCTGTTGATGAGATGGTGCAGATTTCAAAAATTGAACAGATGGAGACTGATGCCGAAATGCTTCTTAAAGCAAAAGGTTTTGATGATGTAGTGGTAAGCATTAGTGAAGGCTGCTGTGATGTGGTAGTAGATAAAGAAAATGTAACTGATGAAAAAAGAGCTCAGATTGAGGATATAATAAATCGAAAAACTGAAATAAAAACAGAAAATATAGTTATCACAACTATTGATTGAAAAACTAAAAAAATTAAGATATACTATACCTTGATTTTTTATGTGGAGGAAAAAACTGTGAGCAACTTAAGAGAAGAAATAGAAAAGAGAAGAACCTTTGCGATTATTTCTCATCCGGATGCAGGAAAGACAACATTGACTGAAAAATTCCTGTTATATGGAGGAGCAATCAGTCAGGCGGGTTCCGTAAAAGGAAAAGCTACTGCAAGACATGCCGTTTCTGACTGGATGGAAATTGAAAAGCAAAGAGGTATTTCCGTTACTTCATCAGTACTACAGTTTAATTATGACGGATATTGTATAAATATTCTTGATACACCGGGACATCAGGATTTCTCGGAGGATACTTACCGTACACTTATGGCAGCGGATTCTGCGGTAATGGTTATTGATGCAAGCAAGGGTGTTGAGGCACAGACTAGAAAGCTATTCAAGGTTTGTGTAATGAGACATATCCCTATTTTTACATTTATTAACAAAATGGACAGGGATGCAAATGATACATTTGAACTTCTTGATGATATCGAAAAAGAGCTTGGAATAGCAACTTGTCCTATTAACTGGCCAATTGGTTCGGGAAAAGAGTTTAAGGGTGTATACGACAGAAATAAAAAGCAGGTTATGACATTTGCTGATACACTTAAAGGTACAAAAGAAGGCTCTGAAAAAATAATTGATATTGATGACCCGGCTCTCGATGAAGAAATCGGAGGGGATTTTAAGGAGCAGCTCCTAGATGAAATAGAATTGCTCGATGGAGCAAGCGCTGAGTTTGATATCGACCTTGTTACAAAGGGGGAGCTTTCACCGGTATTTTTCGGTTCTGCACTTACAAACTTTGGTGTTGAAACATTCCTTCAGCATTTCCTTCAGATGACATATGCACCAACAGCCAGAATGTCAAATCAGGGACTTATTGATCCGTTTTCTGAGGATTTTTCTGCATTTGTATTTAAAATTCAGGCTAATATGAATAAAAATCACAGAGACAGAATTGCGTTCATGAGAATCTGTTCAGGAAAATTCAATGCGGGAATGGAAGTAAATCATATTCAGGGAAATAAGATGTTAAAGCTTTCACAGCCACAGCAGATGATGGCTGATGAGAGAAAGATTGTAGACGAAGCATATGCCGGTGATATTATTGGTATTTTTGATCCGGGCGTATATTCAATTGGAGATACTCTTACAACATCAAAGGATAAGTTTGAGTTTGAGGGTATTCCTACTTTCGCTCCAGAGCATTTTGCAAGGGTAAGACTTGTTGACTCAATGAAGAGAAAACAGTTTGTAAAAGGTGTTACTCAGATTGCTCAGGAAGGTGCTATTCAGATGTTCCAGGAGTATAAAGGTGGAATGGAAGAGATAATAGTTGGAGTAGTAGGTGTACTTCAGTTTGACGTTCTTAAATTCAGATTGGAAAATGAGTACAATGTTGAAATCAGACTTGAGAATCTCCCATATGAGCATATCAGATGGATAGAGAACAAGGATGAGGTTGACGTAGATAATATTTCAGGAACAAGTGATATGAAAAAAGTAATTGATATGAAGGGAAATCCATTACTTTTATTTGTAAATGAGTGGAGTGTTGGAATGACTGCAGACAGAAATGAGGGACTTGTTCTTACTGAGTTTGGCAGAAATTAAATCATATATTGACTAGTATTTTCATAATGGCTATAATTAGAGACAGTTGCTGATGCAACTGTCTTTTTTCTATTATTTTTTGACTCGACTTTATTATAAGTATTTATCCCAATTAAAAATTTTATATTGACAGTTTAGAAAAAGTATAATAGTATTGTATTAACGAAACGAACATTTGTTCGTGAATATTAAGGAGAATAATTATGGCAAAGGATGATAAATTAAAAGCTCTTGATGCTGCAATTTCGCAGATTGAGAAACAGTATGGTAAGGGATCTATTATGAAGTTAGGGGACAATTCTTCTAATATGAATGTTGAAACAGTTCCTACAGGATCTCTTAGTCTTGATATAGCATTAGGTCTTGGAGGAATTCCAAAGGGACGTATTATCGAGGTATATGGTCCTGAATCATCAGGTAAGACAACTGTTGCACTTCACTGTGTAGCTGAGGTTCAAAAGCGCGGTGGAATCGCAGGCTTTATTGATGCAGAACATGCTCTTGATCCTGTTTATGCTAAGAATATAGGTGTTGATATTGATAATCTTTATATTTCACAGCCTGACTGTGGAGAACAGGCTCTTGAAATTACAGAGACAATGGTTCGTTCCGGTGCAGTTGATATTGTTGTAGTCGATTCAGTAGCTGCCCTTGTTCCAAAGGCTGAGATAGATGGAGATATGGGAGATTCACATGTAGGTCTTCAGGCTAGACTTATGAGTCAGGCATTGCGTAAGCTTACAGGTGTAATCAGCAAATCCAACTGTACAGTTATTTTTATCAATCAGTTACGTGAGAAAGTTGGAGTTATGTTTGGTAACCCTGAGACTACTACAGGTGGTAGAGCTCTTAAATTCTATTCATCTGTCAGACTTGATGTCAGAAGAACTGAGACATTAAAGCAGGCTGGAGAGGTAGTTGGTAACCACGTAAGAGTTAAAGTAGTAAAGAATAAAGTTGCGCCACCTTTTAAGGAAGCTGAGTTTGACATTATGTTCGGTAAAGGTATTTCAAGAGAGGGCGATGTTCTTGATTTGGCAGTTGATGCAAATATTATTAGTAAATCAGGTGCATGGTATGCTTACGAAGGAGAAAAGATTGGTCAGGGACGTGAGAATGCTAAAAACTATATGAGTTCAAATCCTGCATTTTTTGAGATGATTGAGGCGAAGGTAAGAGCACACTATTTCGAAAATAACGAAGAAGTAGAAGAGGAAAATGAAGCAGAGGAAACAGAGGCTTAAGAAAATACTATAGAATATGTTAGTTACAGATTATAAAGAGATGGGGAAAGGTAAAGTACGGATTACACTTGAAACGGGGACTGTATTAGTACTATATCGAAAAGAGATTTCCGGTCTTTGTCTTTCCGATGGGGCCGAGATGACGGATGAGGTATACAGGGTTCTTTTGTCCGTCGTTAGTAAACGTGCCAAGAAGAGAGCTTTATATTTACTTGAGAAGATGGACAGAAGTGAATCAAAGCTTAGAGATAAGTTAAAAGCAAGCGAGTATCCGAGTCAGTGCGTTGATGAGGCAATTGAATATGTTAAAAGTTTTCATTATTTAGATGATTCTAGGTTTGCAAGGAATTATGTGAGATATCATCAGGATAGTCTAAGCAGACAGCAGATTTTTCAGAAGCTTCTGCAAAAGGGCATCAAAAAGGATGATATATCTAATGCCATCGAAGAAGAGTATTTTGCCAGAGAGGATGAACAGATTAAGAAACTTCTTGAGAAGAAGCACTATTTTGATGAGCCTTGTGATGAGAAGACTTATCGTCGGACGTATCAGTTTCTTCTTCGAAGAGGTTTCAAAAGTTGTGATATTCTAAAGGCTATGAAAGAAAAAGTCTGATGTTGAAATAATATACTAAAAGTGTTAAATTTTATTTGTGAAGGTTACAAAATTTGTAAAATACAAATAAGATACTAGGAGGGAAACTCATATGACATATGAGAACATTGTTGAAAAACTACAGGATACATATTTGAATGCTTCGGTTGATAAAGTGGACGGGACTATTGCTGTTCAATTTAATGTACGAGGTGAAGGAGAAGGAGCCTTGTACATAAAGGTGTCAGATGGAAAGGTAGATGTTCAGCCATATGAATATTATGACAGAAATGCTGTAGTTACAATTGATTCATCTGTTCTTATAGATATTGTTAGTGGAAAGACTGATATTGAATCAGCTTACAATGATAATAGATTTCGCGTTGACGGAGATTTAGGAGCTGTTCTGTTACTTAAAAATATTGTTGTAAAGAAGAGTAAGCCGGAGGCTACTCCAGCTAAAAAAGTTGTAGCAACTAAAAAAGCTGCTCCGGCAAAAAGTGCTGCTCCAGCAAAAAGTACTACTCCAGCAAAAAGTGCTGCTTCAGCAAAAAAATCTGCAACAACAAAAAAGTAAAATAAGTATAAGATGATAAAAAATGTCTCTGAATTCCAGAGACATTTTTTATGTAATAGTAAGTATTGTGCTTTTTAATAAAATTGCATAAATGCACAATATATAGAGTAATTGTGTTATATAATATACTACTATTGCTTGACAGAATAGCACAAAAAGTATAAAATTTACTTGTTGTAATTTGTGAAATACAATGAAAATTTAATAAAGGAGGTGCTCCTGTAATGCTATATATCATTACTGCTGTAGTTTCTATTTTAGTTACTGCAATAGTTGTATGGTTTATATCGGCCTTGTATCAGAAGAATTCTGCAAAGTCAAAGATTGGAAATGCAGAAGAGAAGGCTAGAGGAATCATAGATGATGCGGTAAAGACTGCGGAAGCCAAAAAGCGTGAGTCTATGCTTGAGATCAAGGAAGAGTCAATTAAGGCTAAGAATGATCTGGATAAGGAAATCAAAGAGCGTAGAAATGAAATCTCCCGTAATGAGCGTCGTATTGTTCAGAAGGAAGAGAACTTGGATAAGAAGCTTGAAGCAATCGAAAAGCGCGAGGCTGGATTTGCAGTTAAGGAAGAGGAACTCAAGAAGCAGAAAATTGAGATTTCTAAGCTTAATGAACAGCGATTACAGGAACTTGAAAGAATTTCAGGATTAACCTCTGAACAAGCAAAAGAATATCTTTTAAAGACCATTGAAGAAGATGTAAAAATTGATACTGCAAAATTAATTAAAGAAATGGAAAGTAAAGCTAAGGAAGAGGCTAACAGAAAAGCAAAAGATTACGTTGTGACTGCTATTCAAAAGTGCGCAGCTGATCATGTTTCTGAGACTACTATCTCAGTAGTATCTCTTCCAAATGATGAGATGAAAGGAAGAATCATTGGTCGTGAGGGAAGAAATATCAGAACTCTCGAGACAATGACTGGAGTAGATTTGATTATTGATGATACTCCGGAAGCAGTTATTTTATCAAGTTTTGATCCGATAAGAAGAGAAATCGCAAGGATTGCTCTTGAAAAACTTATTGTTGATGGACGTATTCATCCAGCTCGTATTGAAGAGATGGTTGAAAAGGCTCAAAGAGAAGTTGAGACTATGATTCGTGAAGAAGGTGAAGCCGCAGTACTTGAGGTGGGAATTCACGGAATACATCCAGAGCTTGTTAAACTTCTTGGAAAGATGAAGTTTAGAACCAGTTATGGACAGAATGCACTTAAGCATTCTATTGAGGTTGCACAGCTCACTGGACTTTTGGCAGCTGAGATTGGTGAAGATGTCAGAATGGCTAAACGTGCAGGTTTATTACATGATATAGGTAAAGCCGTTGATCATGAGATGGAAGGATCTCATATTCAGCTTGGTGCAGAATTATGTAAAAAGTATAAGGAATCAGCTTTAGTAATTAATGCAGTAGAATCGCATCATGGAGATGTGGAGGCAGACACACTTATTGCGTGTCTTGTACAGGCGGCAGATACAATTAGTGCGGCTCGTCCAGGTGCGAGAAGAGAGACTTTGGAGACATATTCAAATCGTCTCCAGCAGTTAGAAGATATTACAAATGGTTATAAGGGTGTTGAAAAATCTTTTGCTATTCAGGCAGGTAGGGAAATTCGAATTATGGTAGTTCCTGAGCAGGTAAGCGATGCTGATATGGTATTGATGGCAAGAGATATATCTAAACAGATTGAATCTGAATTAGAGTATCCAGGACAAATTAAGGTCAATGTAATTCGTGAGTCACGAGTTATTGATTATGCTAAATAATATTTATATATTAATTAGAATTAATGGCTGGAAATCGAACTAATTTGTTTGTTTCCAGCCTTTTTTGTATAGTAATTTCCTTGAGTTTGTATAAGGAAAAACCAAGTAAAATCCGATAAATTAATTGTGAATAGATAATAGAAGAAATGGTATAAATTATGGCAGATATTAATGATATTAAAATGGATTTGGGTATAAAAGATATTGGTCCATATGAGATAAAAGTTTTGGTTTCAGCTGATGAAATGGAGGCTTCTATTATTCTTCCTGTTTCATGTGACAATGAGGGAAAACAACAAAAGTTTAGTAAAGATGATATATATCATGTGCTAAATCAAAAAGGTGTTGTTAGCGGCATCATGGATAATGTAATTGATGACATTATTGACAATGAAATTTATGGAAAGAAAATAGTCGTTGCAAAAGGAAGTCAGACAAAAGACGGAACAGATGGATATTATGAATATATGTTTGACTCTGTTTTGGATAGAAAGCCGAAGATTAGAGATGATGGAACTGCCGATTACTGGAGTATTCATCTTGTGGAAATTGTAAGAAAAAGACAGGTTATTGCAAAGTATCATGACCCAATTGAAGGCTCTGATGGTGTAAATGTATATGGAAAGACTGTCTATGCAAAAAGAGGAAAAGGACTTTCTCCACTTGCCGGTACAGGATTTATCAGATGTGACAACAATCATATTTATGTTTCAAATACGGATGGTAAAATAGAATATTCGGATAAACGTGTAATAATATTGCCGGTGTATGAAGTGTTTGGAGATGTTGACCTAAAGACTGGAAATATTAATTTCAGGGGAGATGTAATTGTTCATGGCAGTGTTAGGAGCGGAATGGAGATACATACAACAGGGTCTCTTACGATAGATGGTGTAGTTGAGGCAAGTATATTATCCTCTGATAAGGATATTTTAATACGAGGCGGAATACAGGGGGGATATAAAGCAGAAGTAAAGGCAAAAGGCTGCCTTACATCTGGTTTTATCGAGTATGCCACGGTAGTTTCGGAAGGAAAACTAATTGCTGATTCAATAATAAACAGTCAGGTGACATGTTATGATAGTGTACTGGTAAATCATAAAAGCGCTCATATTGTCGGGGGAAAAGTGTATGCAACAGCGGGGGTTGAGGTAAATATACTAGGAAGTAAAAATAACGTGAAGACACAAATTGTTGTTGGAAAATCGAAGGAAATTTTACATGAAATATATACCTTGCAGACCTCGCTTACTGATGCAAAAGCAATGATTGCAAAAATAGAGGCATTATTAACTTCCTTAGAAGAAAAAGCAGGTAGTCAATCCGATGCTGAAAAGACAAAAATTAAAATGGAATTACTTAGAACTAAGGTGACCAAACAGGCGGAGATATCAAAAAATTCAGTCAGATACAATTATCTTAGTGAACTGATAGAAAAAGGGGAAGATGCAAAAGTTCGAGTGAATTCCGAGATATACGCAGGAGCAGAGGTGTCAATAAATAATGTGAGTACTGTTTTGAGCAGACATTTAGAAGGGGTGGAATTTATTGAAAGTAACAAAAATCTTAGAATGTATGCTTTAGATTTGGAGGCAAAATAATTTGGATAATAACAGACAAGTAAATAGAATAAAAAGAGAATTGATGTATAAGGGTGCGATTCTTGATATTTATAAAGACACAATGCAACTACCAAATGATTCAATTGAAGAGTGGGATTTTGTATCCCATAGAATGGGAGCTGCGGCAGTTCTTCCTGTAATGGAGGATGGAAGGATTGTAATGGTAAGACAATACAGAAACGCGATTGAAAGAGAAACAATAGAGATTCCGGCAGGTTGTAGAGATAGTGTCACTGAAGATACACGCTATACAGCAGAAAGGGAACTAAGGGAGGAAACAGGATATAGCTCAGATGATATTTCCTATTTACTGTCAATAAAGACAACAGTAGCATTTTGTGATGAGTTTGTAGATGTTTACGTTGCGAAAAATCTAAAAGAGGGACAGCAGAAGCTTGATGAAGCAGAGGAAATAAATGTTGAATTATATACGCTTGAAGAACTTTGCGACAGGATATACAAGGGAGAAATACAGGATTCTAAGACTGTAGCTGCTATAATGGCATATAGCAATTCCTTAAAATAAAAATACCCGTGTTAAAGGATTTTATATCTTTTAACACGGGTGTTTTTAGGGTTTTATTTATTCATTTCTGCAATATCGTAAATCAGATTTTTTGAATCTTCCCATCCCAGACAAGGGTCTGTGATTGATTTTCCATAAATGTGATCTCCGATAGACTGTGAGCCTTCTTCGATGTAACTTTCAATCATCAAACCTTTTACAAGTGATTTAATATCAGAAGAGAGAGTTCTGTTGTGCATAACTTCTTTTGCAATACGAATCTGCTCTTTGAATTTCTTGCTAGAGTTTGAATGGTTTGTATCGATGATTGCAGCTGGGTTAACTACATCCATTTTTGAATACATTTCATTCAATCTGATTAAATCTTCATAGTGATAGTTCTGAGTAGTATTACCATGTTTACTAACTGCACCCCTAAGAACTACGTGTGTAAGTGGATTTCCAGTTGTCTCTACTTCATATCCGCGGTAAACGAAATGATGTGGATGCTGTGCAGCATAAACAGAGTTTAACATAACAGAAAAATCACCACTTGTAGGATTCTTCATACCGCTTGCTACATCGAAACCACTAACTGTAAGACGATGCTGCTGGTCTTCAACAGAACGAGCACCAATAGCAACATATGAAAGAAGATCTTCTACATATCCCCAGTTTTCAGGATAAAGCATCTCATCAGCACATGTGAGTCCACTTTCCGAAATGGCACGGATATGCATTTTTCTCATAGCGATAAGTCCTTCAACCATATCTGGTGCTTTTTCAGGGTCTGGCTGAGAAGCAATTCCTTTGTATCCCTCACCAGTTGTTCTTGGCTTGTTGGTATAAATACGAGGGATAATGATGACACGGTCCTTTACGTCCTCCTGAACTTTTGTAAGACGACTTACATAATCACACACAGAGTCTTCATTGTCAGCTGAACAAGGTCCGATAATCAGTAAAAATCTGTCGTCCTTACCAGTTATGACATCTGATATCATAGCATCACGTTGTTTTTTTAATTCTGTTAACTCCTTTGATAAAGGATACTCTTCCTTTATTTCATCAGGAGTTGGTAGTTTGTTTAAAAATGAAAAACTCATAATCGTACTCCTTGTTTTTTTTTTAATATAGTTTAATATAATAAGGTAAAAAGTTTGAAGTGTCAATTGAAAGGAACCATATAATGGCAAAAGAAAATAAAGAATTTATTACAATAAAGAATATAGAGATAGGAAATGGAAAACCTGTTGTATGTATTCCTGTGATGGGAAAGACTAAGGATGAAATTGAAAACGAGGTAAAACAATACACCGATGAAAATGCAAGAATGATTGAGTGGAGAGTAGATGCTTTTGAAAATGCTGACAGTATGAATGCTATTCGTGAAGTATTAAATGAAATAGAAGGTATGCTTGATAATACTATTTTGCTATATACATATAGGTCTAAAAAGCAGGGCGGACTTGGTGAACATGACGAGAAGAAAATATCAGATATCAGAATGGTGGCTGCTGAATCAAAAGTAGTAGACATGGTAGATGTAGAACTATTTGTTTCTGAAAATCCGACAAAAGAAATCGCTACATTAAAAGACCTTGGTGTATATGTAGTTGCTTCTCACCATGATTTTGAACAGACACCTGATAAGAATGTGATGGAAATGCTTTTGGAGAAAATGTATCTTGCAGGAGCTGATATTGTAAAAATAGCTGTTATGCCAGATGATATGCAGGATGTAATAAAGCTTCTTAAAGCTACAAGTGATTTTCATAGCAATTATCCAAATGTTTTGTTAGTTACGATGTCAATGGGAAAAATTGGTTCAGTATCTAGAATTGCAGGAGAGTATTTTGGTTCATGTATTACTTTTGGGGCTGGTCAGATGGCAAGTGCACCTGGACAGATTGAAAAGAATGAACTCGAAACAATACTTGATATCATTCATAAATCATTGAAATAATAGATTTAGTATGTTATAAATAGTGGTGTTGTTTGTGACCGTAGTTTAATGGATAAAATTCTGGACTCCGACTCCAGCGAGTGCGCGTTCGATTCGCGTCGGTCACATTTATCAGGGTTGACGATAAAATACTATTTTGTTAGAATGGGAAAAGTGATTTTAGTAAACCACTTCGTTAGGGAGGATTTAAATGAAAGATAATGAGTTATTAAATAAGATTAAGGAATTTTTTGTTGAAAACAAAAAGAATATGAAATATATAGTGGCTGGAGCTGTATTAGTAGTAGTAATTGTTATTTTTCTTGTTTTACTTGTGAGCGGCGGAAATAAGAAAAGCAATAAAAATACAGAGACCAGTGTAGAGAATTTTGAGTTTTCATCTGAATTTTCTGAAGAAAATAATGATGAGATAGCAAAACTGATTGAAGATTACTATAAAGCATATGTTTCAAATGATATTAAAGCACTTGAGAAAGTTGCAAGTCCTATTACAGAGAATGAGAAGAATTATATTGCAGTATTAAGTAATTACTATGAAGAGTTTTCTGATATTAAAATTCATGTTAAAGATGGATTAAAAGAGGGAAGCTATTTTGTCTCAGCTGAGAAGTCTGTAAAATTGTATGACGTAGAGACAACTGCTCCTGCACTTGATTTTTTCTATGTTGAATCAGATGATAAAGGAGTACTGTATATCAATAATGCATATTGTTCGTTTAATTTGAAATATAACGAAATTGCACAGAATGAGGATGTAATTAAACTAATCGAAAAGTATACATCATCAGATGATTTCATTAAGTTATACGAATCAGTTTCAAAGAAATATGAGGAAGTACTTGCAGGAGATAAAGAATTGTCAGCAGTAATGAATGACAAACTTGCTCCAGCAGTAAACAAGTGGCATTCAGAAGAATGGATTGAGCCAAAAACTGAATCTAAGGATGAAACAAAGGACAATACAGAAAAAGAAGACAAGAAAGACCAGTCAACAGAGTCTACAGAGAAGGACGATAAGAAAGACCAGTCAACAGAAAAAGAAGATAAAAAGGACGATGACAAAAAAACTGACGACAAGAAGACTGACGATAAGAAGGATGACGACAAGAAGGAAGGTGCTTCTAGTCAGACTGAAAATCAGCCACAGGAACAGCAGCCTCAGGCACCAGCTGAGTATAAGGTGATGACACTTGACGTAGTAAATGTCAGAGACGGAGCTAGTACTTCATCGAACGTTCTTGGTATGCTTAAAGAAAACACACAGCTTACAGCATATGGTACAGAAGGTGAATGGACAATCATATCATATAGTGCAGGTGTTAATGGAAGAGCTTACATTAAGACAAGCAATCTTAAAAATGTAAACTAATAAAACAATTAGCGGAGACTATTTAGGCTCCGCTTTTTTTGTAAATTCAGGTGGAGAAAAATATGGACAATTCAGGTGTTAGAATAAATAAATATTTAAGTGAAGCGGGTGTTTGTTCCAGAAGACAGGCTGACCGTCAGATTGAAGCCGGTAAAGTCCTCATTGATGGAAAAACTGCAGTGACAGGTGATAAAGTTTTTCCAGGGCAGACAGTTACATATGATGGAACAGTTGTGACAAAAGAAGAGGAAATGATACTTATTGCTTTTAACAAGCCGGTTGGTATCGTGTGTACAGCAGAAAAAAGAGAAAAGAATAATGTAATAGATTATATTAATTATCCAAAGCGAATATACCCGGTAGGAAGGCTTGATAAGGACTCACAAGGATTACTGTTACTGACTAACAATGGTGACATTGTAAATAAAATGATGCGTTCCGGCAATCGCCATGAAAAGGAATATATTGTTTCCGTAAATAAACCGGTAACAGATAGTTTTGTAAGAGGACTTGCTGGTGGAGTACCGTTGGTAGAACTTGGGGTTACAACAAGAAAATGTAAAGTAGAGAAAATAGCCAATCGGAAAATTAGAATTGTTCTGACACAGGGATATAACAGACAGATTAGGAGAATGTGTGAATATTTTGGATACAGGGTTGAAAAACTAGAGAGAGTTAGAATTATGAATATTTCGCTTGGGGATTTGCCTTTGGGAAAATACAGAAATGTTACTGAAGCTGAATATAATAAGCTTCAAAAGCTTATTGCAAATTCGTCAAATAATCCAGTTAAAAATTAGGAGAAAAAAATGGTTACAAAAAAGGAATACGAGAATTTAAAACAGAAAATAAACTATCATATGGACAGATACTATAATCAGGATGAACCTGAGATAAGTGATTATGAGTATGACCAGTTAATGATTTCTTTAAAAGAGATAGAGGCAAAAAGACCAGAGTGGATTACTCCGGATTCACCAACACAAAAGATTGGTGGCGTGGCAAAAAGAGAGGCTGGAGTGAAAATAACACATAATGTACCAATGCTTTCAATCGAGGATGTTTTCGATAAGCAGGATGTAATAAACTGGGTAGATAAAGTAAAGGGTATTCATCCGGATGCGACATTTTCAGTGGAACAAAAAATAGACGGACTTAGTATGTCACTTAGAATGAACAAGGCTGATGATAATAAATTGCATCTTACTCTTGCAGAGACGAGAGGTGATGGTCTTATTGGGGAGGACGTTACAACAAATGCACTTGTTATTCCTGATGTTTTACAGGTGATAGATTTAGATTTTGATTATCTGGAACT
Source organism: Agathobacter sp. (assembly GCA_045123895.1). Classification (GTDB taxonomy): domain Bacteria; phylum Bacillota; class Clostridia; order Lachnospirales; family Lachnospiraceae; genus Roseburia. The sequence goes on along the minus strand of JBGVKW010000028.1, from coordinate 12,575 downwards.
TCGTGGAGAAGTGTATATGTCTCACGAGGATTTTGAGGAATATAATAAAAAACAGGAAGAGCTTGGTAAGAAGCTTGCTGCAAATCCAAGGAATCTGGCCGCAGGAAGTCTTAGACAGTTAGATGCTTCCATTACAAAAGAAAGAGGACTAAGAATGTTTGTTTTTAACGTACAGGATGGTCCAAAAGAATTCATCAGTGATCACACAAAATCACTTGATACTTTGGAAAAGCTGGGCGTAAAAACAACATATCACAAGCTATGTAGTACAGCTGAACAGGTGATTGATGCAATAGATGAAATTGGTCAGATGAGAGGAAATCTCGACTATGATATTGATGGTGCTGTGGTAAAGATTAATCAGACAATGTACCGTAATGATTTTCCGGCAGGCAGCAAATATTCAAGTGGGCATATAGCTTACAAATATCCACCGGAAGAGAAGGTGGTTACAATTGATGAAGTTCTTGTTGATGTGGGACGAACAGGAAAGCTTACGTTTACAGCCATATTCCATGACAGCAAAACAGGAAAGCCGGCTAGATTGTGTGGAACAAATGTATCGCGTGCGACACTACACAATCAGGATTATATTAATCAGATGGAAGTTGGAATAGGCGGCGAGTATAAACTTTACAAATCCGGAGAAATAATTCCAAAGCTAAACGGCTGCGTAAAGAAACCGGATGAGGTTTATAAGGCACCGTGTAATTGTCCTGTATGTCAGGAACCACTTGTTAGAGAAGAAGAAACAGCAGACATCAGATGCGTAAATCCAAGCTGTCCATCTCAGATTACAAGAACAATTGCATATTTTGCTTCAAGAGATGCAATGAACATTATCGGATTAGGGGATACTCTTGTTGAGGGGCTGGTAAAAGAAGGATATCTGAAATCATATGCAGATATTTATTCATTGAAAAATCACAGAGAAGAGCTGATAGAAAAAGGTGTAATAGGAAAAGAAAAAAATACCGACAAGCTTTTGGCTGAAATTGAAAAATCAAAGGAAAACGAACCGGAAAGATTTCTTACAGGACTGGGAATAAGAAATGTGGGAAAAACAACTGCAAGAACCATCCTAAAATATTTTGAAAGTGTTGAACAGCTTCGTACAGCATCACTTGAACAGTTATGCCAGATAGAAGATGTGGGACAGACGACAGCAACCTGTATATTTGAGTTTTTTAATTCTGATCACAATTATGCCCTTGTGGAGAAAATGATTAATGCTGGTGTAAATACAAAGGTAAGTATGAAAGAGGATACTAGTGATAAGCTTGCCGGAATGACAATAGTAGTTACAGGCACTTTGCCAAATCTTGGCAGAAAAGAAATAGAGGAACTTATTGTAAAAAATGGTGGAAAGGCTACTGGAAGTGTGAGCAAAAAAACAAGTCTGTTAGTAGCAGGTGAAGCTGCAGGTTCAAAACTTACAAAGGCAATGGACTTAGGAATAAAAGTAGTATCCGAAGAAGAGTTTTTAGAGTTAATTAAATAGTTCACTAATGGACTTTAATGTTAAAGAATGATAAAATTTAAAGTGATTTTGAGGGAAAAGAGGAATAATAATGCCTATAAAAACACAAAATGATTTACCGGCAAAGGAAATACTTGAAAGAGAAAATATATTTGTGATGGATGAGAATAGAGCTATTCATCAGAATATCCGACAGCTTGAAATTGCGATAGTAAATCTTATGCCGTTAAAAGAGGATACAGAATTACAAATACTTAGATCCCTTTCTAATACTCCTATTCAGGTAAATGTGACATTTGTTACAACTTCGACACATGAAGCGAAGCATACATCAATGAGTCATTTAAATAAATTTTATGAGACCTTTGATGATATAAAGGAAAACTATTATGATGGTCTTATCATAACTGGTGCACCGGTTGAACAGATGGAATACGAAGAGGTGGATTATTGGGATGAAATATGCAGCATAATGGAATGGAGTAAAAAACATGCCTTTTCAACTCTTCATCTATGCTGGGGAGCACAGGCCGGACTTTATTATCACTATGGGATAAAAAAACATCAGCTTAATTCAAAAGTATTTGGTGTTTATGCTCATCGTGTGAAAAACAGAAAGATTCCACTTGTTAGAGGGTTTGATGATCTGTTTTATGCACCACATTCTAGACATACTGAAGTTAGAACAGAAGATATTCTTGCGCATCCGGAGCTTACTATTTTAGCTGAGTCTGAGGAAGCGGGAGTATTTCTGGCGATTGATCAGGATGGAAAACAGATCTTTGTAATGGGTCATCCTGAATATGATCGTATGACTTTGCATACGGAGTACATGAGGGATAAGAATAAAGGACTTCCGATTGAGATGCCTAAAAATTATTATCCTAATGATGATGATACACAAAAACCGCTGCTTCAGTGGCGTTCACATGGAAATATTCTCTATAGTAACTGGTTGAATTATTATGTTTACCAGGAGACGCCGTATGAGTTTGTAAATACACGTGAAATAATTAGTAAATAGTTCTAGGCACGTGTAACAAAGTGTGATAACATAATTATATATGCATTTTATGCAAATAATAAGAAGGGGGAAAGAAAAATGGCAAAAGAAATAGTAGCCATGCTATTAGCTGGTGGACAGGGTTCACGATTATATGCATTAACTGAAAAATTGGCAAAACCTGCAGTTCCTTTTGGCGGAAAATACAGAATTATTGATTTCCCTATATCAAACTGTGTTAATTCTGGAATAGATACTGTTGGTATTCTTACACAGTATCAGCCATTTGTATTAAATGAATACATTGGTAATGGACAGCCTTGGGATTTGGATAGAATTTATGGAGGAGTTCATGTACTTCCACCATATCAGAAAGCATCTGGTTCTGATTGGTATAAAGGTACAGCGAATGCAATTTATCAGAATATAGCATTTATCGAAAGATATGACCCTGAGTATGTTATTATTCTTTCAGGAGATCAGATTTGTAAACAGGATTATAGTGATTTCTTAAGATTTCACAAAGAAAAAAATGCTGAGTTTTCTGTAGCAGTTATGGAAGTACCATGGGAAGAGGCTTCGCGTTTCGGACTTATGGTAGCTGATGAAAATGATAAGATAACAGAATTCCAGGAAAAACCAAAGGAGCCAAAGTCTAATCTCGCTTCAATGGGTATTTATATCTTCAACTGGGATATTTTGAAAAAATATCTTATCGAGGATGAACAGGATCCAAATTCAGAAAATGATTTTGGTAACAATATTATTCCAAATCTTTTAAGAGATGGAAGAAATATGTATGCATACCGTTTTGACGGATATTGGAAAGATGTAGGAACAATTCCATCACTCTGGGAAGCAAATATGGAAGTATTAGATCCAGAGCATAGTGGAATTAACCTTTTTGATGAAAACTGGAAAATCTATAGTAGAAACAGTGGACATACAGGCCATATTATAGGTGACAATGCTGAGGTTAACGACTCAATGATTACTGATGGTTGCGTAGTTAAAGGAACTGTAAATCATTCAATTCTTTTTGCCGGAGTAGTTGTTGAAGAGGGCGCTATTGTAGAGGATGCCGTTGTAATGGGTAATACTGTAATCAAAAAGGGTGCAAAGGTTACTCATTGTATCGTTGCAGAGAATGCAACAATTGGGCAGGATGCAGTAGTTGGAGAAAAACCAGCTAATGGAATCACAGGTGATGTAGCTACGATTGCTCCAGGTGTTACTATTGGTGCTGGTGCAGTTATTGGACCAAAAGCAATGGTATATAACGACGTAGAGGAGGGCCAGGAACAATGTTAAATATGAATAATGATGAAGCGATTGGTATCATTTTTCCAAATAGTTACGATAATCTCATTCCTGAACTAGTAACAGAAAGACTTATGGCATCTATTCCTTTCGCAGGTCGATACAGAGTATGTGATTTTATTATTTCAAGTATGGTACATAGTGGAATTGACAATATTTCTCTTCTTGTAAAGAAGAATTATCATTCTCTTATGGATCATTTAGGATCAGGTCAGGAGTTTGATCTTGCAAGGAAAAACGGTGGACTTAACATTGTTCCACCATATGCTCAGAAACAGATTCAGGTTTATTCAGGCAGAATAGAAGCTCTTGAGAGTTTGAAAGGATACCTTACGAGATGTCCTCAGAAATATGTTATTCTTTCAGATGCAAATCTGATATTTAATTTTGATTTCAGGGATCTTATTGAAGCACACAAAAAGAGTGGAGCTGATGACACGGTTATGTATTATCGTGATGAGATTCCAAAAGCTTTTACAAGACCAAATTCAAATAATTCAGAATTGTATTATACATTGGACGTTGAGGATGGAAGAGTAAAGAAAATATACATAAATCCAAAGGTTGGTGGAAAGACTAATTTCTGTATGAACATTCACATTATGGAAAGAGAGAAACTTATCCGACTTATTGATGATGCATATGTTCACGGACTTTCATATTTTACAAGAGATTTACTTGCTCCAAATACTGATACAATAAATATCCATGCATATGAATATACTGGTTATGTATCACAGATTACAGATATGCAGAGCTATTTCCGTGAGAATATGAAGCTTCTTGATGAGGAAAATAGAAATGCTCTTTTTGCAAATGGAAATTCCATTTATACAAAGATTCGAGATGATAACCCTACAAGATATATTGCAGGTGCCAAGGCAAAGAATGTAATGGTTGCTGATGGTTGTGTAATTGAGGGTGAAGTTGAAAATAGTGTTCTTTTCCGTGGAGTTAAGGTTGGAAAAGGTGCAAAAGTTAAGAACTGTATTCTTCTTCAGGATACTGTTGTTGAAGAGGGAGCAGTTATGGAATACGTTATTACAGATAAGAATGTACGTATTACAAAAAATAAATCCCTCACAGGAAATGATTCTTTCCAGGTATATGTGGCAAAAGGTCAGTCTGTATAGGCCGTTGAAGGAGGTTCTTAATCTATGGCAGAAAATAGAAAGACATTTAATATTAGTTCAAGTCAGCCAGGTGAAGTGAAAATTGCAGATGAAGTTGTTGCAATTATTGCAGGACTTGCAGCTACAGAGATAGATGGAGTTAGCTCTATGGCTGGTAATATTACAAATGAAATTGTCAGTAAGCTTGGTATGAAAAACCTTTCAAAGGGTATTGTTGTTGAGGTACTTGACAATGAAGTAAAAGTAGATGTTGCTTTAAATATTGCATATGGATATAGTATTCCGGATGTTTCCAAGAAAGTTCAGGAAAAGGTAAAATCTACAATTGAGAATATGACTGGACTTAAGGTTGCAGAGGTAAATATTAGAATCGCAAGTGTTGATATGGGAGATAATTAATTCTTTTTAAATAGGAACATTTGTAGTATAATTAAGGATGTCGTAATGACATCCTTATTTTGCGCTTTACGCATACTTTTATTAGAAAAGATTAAAGAGAGGTTAATACATGACAAGAAGTAAAATTAGAGAAAACGTCTTCAAAATGCTTTTCCGTGTGGAGTTTCATGAGCAGGACGATATGAAAGAACAGTTAGATATGTTTTCTGACGAGTTAGAAAATCTTTCAGAAGATGATTATTCATATATCAACAACAAATGCAATGATTTAGTAAAACGAATCGAAGAAATTGATGCAAAGATAAATGAAAAATCAACCGGCTGGAAAACAAGCCGAATGGGAAAGGTTGATTTGACAATACTTAGATTGGCAGTGTATGAGATTACATTTGAGGAGGATATTCCTGTCAAAGTTTCAATTAATGAAGCTGTTGAGCTTGCTAAAAAATATGGAACAGATGAATCATCATCATTTGTAAATGGAGTATTAGCTAAGTTCGCATGAAAAAGAATGTTTATTCAGTAGCTCAGGTAAATAAATACATTAAGAATATGTTTGCACAGGATTTTATGTTACATTCCATTAGTGTAAAGGGTGAAGTATCGAATTGTAAGTATCATACAAGTGGACATATTTATTTTACAATTAAGGACAGTAGTGGGACCATAAGTGCGATTATGTTTGCCGGAAATCGAAAAGGATTAAATTTTCGAATGAAGGAAGGCGATAATGTAATTGTTTCAGGTTCTATTGAGATATATGAGAAATCCGGTTCGTATCAAATTTACGCGAGGGAGATTGAACTTGATGGTGAGGGAAATCTTTTTTTGAAGTTTGAACAGTTGAAGCAGGAACTTGCTGAAATGGGAATGTTTGCCCAGGAATATAAGCAAAGCATACCACAGTTTGCGACAAAGATTGGAATTGTAACTGCTCCAACAGGTGCGGCTATTCAGGATATTAGAAATGTAGCTACCAGAAGAAATCCATATGTTCAGCTTATTCTATATCCAGCTCTTGTTCAGGGCGAGGGTGCGGCTTTGAGTATTGTAAACGGAATAGAGGCACTTGATAGAATGGGGCTTGATGTGATAATTGTTGGACGAGGTGGTGGCTCCATAGAAGATTTGTGGGCATTTAATGAAGAAATCGTTGCCCGTGCCATTTTTGAATGTCGAACTCCTGTTATTTCTGCTGTTGGTCATGAAACTGACTGGACTATTGCCGATTTTGTATCAGACCACAGAGCGCCTACACCTTCGGCTGCAGCTGAAATCGCAGTATGTGATTACAGACAGATAATGGAACGACTTTTAAACCTTAAAAGACGAATAGATTTGAATTTTAAGAGGCGCCTTGATTTTTTCAGAGAGAGACTCGCTCATATTAAAACGAGAATATCATATCTGAGTCCAGAAAACAGATTAAATGAAAATAGAAAAAGGATTTTAGATTTGGAAGAAAAACTTGAGTCGGTAATGCTTTTTAAACACAACAGTTACAGACAGCGTTTACAGATTCTTAGCAGTAAAATAGATGCATATTCTCCGACTAAAAAACTTAGTCAGGGGTATGCTTATGTTGAGGGAAAAAATGGTGTCATCAATTCTATCAATTGTCTAAGTAAAGATGATGAGATAGATATATATCTTGTTGATGGAAAAGCAAAAGCTGTAATTACGGAGGTTTATATTAATGAGTGAAGAAAAAATAATCTCTTTGGAGGAACGATTTGAAAAGCTTGAGGAAATCGTTTCAAAAATGGAAGATTCAAGTGTTTCATTAGACGAGTCATTTGAATTATATAAATCCGGCCTTGATGAATTAAAGGAAGCAAATTTAGCTTTGGATAAGATGGAAAAAGCAATGCTTGTTCTTGGAGAAAATGGTCAGTTGGAGGAATTTTAATGAACTTTTCTAATGAACTTAAAATAAAAGTAGATGAGATAAATGAGATAATAGATAGATATATGCCAGAGAAAATTGGACATCAGAAAATTATTTTTGAGGCGATGAATTATAGTGTTTCAGCTGGCGGAAAAAGACTTCGTCCTATGCTTATGCAGGAGTCTTATAGACTTTTTAATGGAACAGGAAAAGTAATAGAACCATTTATGGCAGCAATAGAAATGATACACACGTATTCTCTTGTGCACGATGATTTACCTGCTATGGACAACGATGATTACAGAAGAGGAAAAGTTACGACTCACAAAGTTTACGGTGAGGCGATGGCAATTCTTGCGGGTGATGCGCTTTTGAATTTTGCATATGAAACTGCGTCAAAGGCATATGATTTGGAAGAAATAAAAGACAGAGACGATTACATAAGAGTAAGTCGTGCAATTCAGGTCCTGACTAAAAAAGCGGGAGTCTATGGAATGGTTGGAGGTCAGGTTGTAGATGTCTTGAGTGAAAAGACGGATGATAATCCAATTACAAGAGAGAAACTTGACTTTATTTATGCATTAAAGACTGGAGCACTGATTGAGAGCTCCATGATGATAGGTGCAATTCTTGCAGGGGCAGAGGATTATGAATTAACTAAAATAGAGGAAATAGCTAAAAAAATAGGTCTTGCATTTCAGATTCAGGATGATATTTTAGATGTTACTAGTACTTTTGAAGTGTTAGGAAAGCCAATAGGCAGTGATGAAAAAAATGAAAAGCCAACATATGTTACTTTTGAAGGTCTTTCAAAAGCATCAAAGGATGTTGAAGATTTATCAAGACAGGCAGAAGAACTCTTACATGATTTAGATGTGGATGATAAATTTATGACAGAACTGTTTGAATATCTTATTCATCGGGAGAAATAGAATGGTTTTAGATAAAATTCAAAAAGAAAATGATATAAAAAAATTAACACGTCGTGAACTCGAGTTGTTGAGAAAAGAAATACGAGATTTTCTAATTGACAGTATTTCAGTAACTGGAGGTCATCTGGCATCAAATCTTGGAGTGGTTGAACTTACAATGGCGCTTCACCTTAGATTTAATCTTCCAGAAGATAAGATTATCTGGGATGTTGGACATCAGTCATATACACACAAGATTCTTACAGGAAGACGAGATGGATTTGAAAGCCTAAGACAGTATGGTGGAATGAGTGGTTTTCCTAAAGCAAATGAAAGCGATTGTGATTGTTTTAATACCGGGCACAGTTCTACATCTATCTCAGCAGGTCTGGGGCTTGCTATGGCAAGAGAGATTATTGGTGAGAATTATCATGTTGTATCAGTCATTGGAGATGGCGCACTAACAGGTGGGCTGGCATATGAAGCATTAAATAATGCTTCAAGTATTAAGTCGAATTTTATAATTGTTTTAAATGATAACAATATGTCCATTTCAGAGAATGTAGGTGGAATGAGCACTTATTTATCAAAGTTTAGAACTGCTGATGCATATCGTGATTTGAAATTAAATGTTATGAACTCACTCAATCACATACCTGTATATGGTGAGAAGATGGTAAAGAAAATACGAAATACAAAGAGTAGTATCAAACAGCTTTTCATACCAGGAATGTTTTTTGAGGAGATGGGGATTATTTATTTAGGTCCCGTAGATGGTAGTAATATTGATGAACTGTGTAAAGTTTTTGATGAGGCAAAGAGGGTTGATGGACCTGTACTTGTTCATGTGATAACAAAAAAAGGTGATGGATATTTACCGGCAGAACGATATCCATCAAGATTTCATGGAGCAGAACCTTTTGATGTTGAAACAGGTCTTCCTCTTAAAAAGCGTGAAAAACCAAACTATACAGATGTTTTCTCATCGGTAATGAAAAAAGCGGCAGAGCGAGATGATAAAATTGTGGCAATTACAGCGGCAATGGATGAGGGAACAGGTCTTAAAAGATTTAAGAAGAATTTCCCAGACAGATTTTTTGATGTGGGAATAGCAGAAGAACATGCTGTTACTTTTGCAGCTGGACTTGCTAAGGCTGGACTTGTTCCTGTTTTTGCTGTGTATTCGTCATTTTTACAAAGGGCATATGATCAGATTCTTCATGATGTATGTATCCAGAATCTTCATGTGATTTTTGCAATTGACAGAGCTGGATTAGTGGGAAGTGATGGAGAAACACATCAGGGAATATTTGATATTTCATATCTTTCAACTATACCAAATATGACTGTACTAGCACCAAAAAATAAATGGGAACTTTCTGATATGATGAAATTCGCATTTGAATATGATGGCCCGATTGCAGTAAGGTATCCAAGAGGTGAAGCATATGATGGATTAAAAGAACATCGTGCAAAAATTGAACTTGGAAAATCTGAAACATTGCAGCAAGGAATTAAAATTGTGATTTTGGCTTTGGGAAGTATGGTAAAAGTTGCAGAGCAGGTCTGTGCCTTACTTGAGGAAAATGGAGAAAAACCTACATTAATAAATGCGAGATTTGCTATGCCGTTTGACAGGAATGCAATTGATGAATTACAGAGAGAACATACACTTCTTGTTACAATGGAAGAGAATGTCTTAAGCGGCGGGTTTGGTGAACACGTGACAGAATACGTTCATTCAAATGACATACAGCTTAAGGTGATAAATATCGCGATACCTGATATTTATGTAGAGCATGGTAATGTTGACGTACTTTATGAAACTTTAAAATTAGATGCCAAATCGGTGGCAGCACGAATAATGGATGAGATTTTATGAAAGAAAGATTAGATGTTTTATTAGTAAACAGAGGACTAGCACCTTCTAGAGAAAAGGCTAAAACCATGATTATGGAAGGTAATGTTTTTGTAAATAATAACAGGGAAGATAAGGCAGGTTCTACTTTTCCTGATGATTGTAAGATAGAGATTCACGGTAAGACACTCCAGTATGTAAGCCGAGGTGGACTTAAGCTTGAAAAGGCAATGAAGCATTTTGACATAGTATTAGATGGAAAAGTGTGTATGGATATTGGAGCATCAACAGGTGGATTTACAGACTGTATGCTTCAAAATGGAGCAGCCAAGGTATATGCTGTTGATGTTGGATACGGTCAGTTTGCATGGAAGCTTAGAAATGATGAACGAGTAGTCTGCATGGAAAAGACTAATATCAGATATGTTACACCTGATCAGATTGATGATAAATTGGATTTTGCATCTGTAGATGTCTCGTTTATATCTCTTACAAAAGTATTAGGTCCAGCAAGAGAGTTGTTGAAGGACAATGGTCAGATGGTTTGCCTAATTAAGCCACAGTTTGAAGCAGGTAAAGAAAAAGTAGGAAAAAAGGGTGTTGTAAGAGACAAAAAGGTTCATGAAGAGGTTATTGAAAAAGTAATTTCTTTTGCAATAGAAATCGGATTTAGTATTCACAATCTAGAGTACTCTCCAATAAAAGGCCCTGAGGGAAATATAGAATATCTGGTTCATATTGAAAAAACGGATGATGCTAAAATGGATGAAAATGTAAGTATACATGAAGTAGTTGAAGCCGCACATGGAGAGTTAGATAAAAAATAATGAAACATTTTACAATTATTACAAATGCAAACAAGGACAAAGATTTAGAGCTTACCAATAAGCTAACTGAATATATAACCAAGAATGGAGCTAAAGTAAAAAGTCTGATAAGCAATATTGATTCTCAGAATAGTGAAGAGTTTAGCGTATCAGATATTCCACAGAATACCGAAGGAATAATTGTTCTTGGCGGAGATGGAACTTTGATACGTGCCGCTACCAAGGTTGAATCACTCCAGATTCCACTTATGGGGATAAATCTTGGAACTCTTGGTTATTTATGTGAAGTGGAAAAATCCACAGCTTTTGATGCAATTGACAGACTTATGAGAGATGAGTATATGACTGAGAATCGTATTATGCTCACAGGTCACAAAGAAGGGTGTACTGATTCAAGGGTGGCATTAAATGATATCGTAATACATAGCAAGGGAAGTCTTCAGATACTCAGCCTAAAAGTCTACGTTAATGGAGAACTGCTCAGTACATATCATGCTGATGGAATGATTATTGCAACACCAACAGGTTCAACAGGATACAATATGTCAGCCGGAGGACCGATAGTTGATCCAAAAGGAGATATTCTTCTTTTGACTCCAAATAATGCGCATAACCTGAATTCAAAAAGCATTGTGTTAAGCCCAGATGACATAATTGAGATTGAAATTGGTGATAGAAGAGAGCAAAAGGATGAAGTGGCTGCCGTAAGCTATGACGGAGATATTGTAGAAGAACTTGCAGTAGGAGATAGATTTGTTATTTCAAAAGCAAAGAACTATACTCGAATATGCAGGCTGAATAAAAAGAGCTTCCTGGAGATTTTGCGTAAAAAAATGGAAATATACACATAGGAGGTCTGAATGAAGACAAGTAGACAGTCGAAAATAATAGAGATTATACAAAAATATGATGTTGAGACACAAGAAGAACTGTCAGAATATCTGGTAAAAGAAGGATATAAAGTAACTCAGGCTACAGTATCAAGAGATATAAGGGAATTAAAGCTCACGAAAATTTCTATGAATAATGGCAGACAAAAGTATGCTGTTATCGGAGATGATGATGAAGTGATGACTGCAAAATACAAAAGGGTATTGGCAGAGGGATACCTTTCAATGGATATGGCTCAAAATATTCTTGTTATTAAAACTGTATCTGGAATGGCAAGCGCGGTATGTGCTGCATTAGATGCCATGAAGATGAATGAAATTGTTGGTTCAATTGCTGGTGATGATACTATCATGTGTGCAATTAGAACTGTAGAAGATACACTGGTTGTGATGAAGAAAATCCGAAAGATTGTAGAATGACATATGTGTGCTTTTGGGAGTGGAAGGAGAAAATATGTTACAGAATCTACATGTTAAAAATTTAGCACTCATAGATGAGTGTGAAGTGGAATTTTCTGACGGTCTTAATATTTTGTCAGGAGAAACCGGAGCAGGAAAATCTATCATTATTGGGTCTATAAATCTTGCTCTAGGTGAGAAAGTCCCTAAGGAAATGCTAAGGGATAATGAAGAGAGTGCTTTTGTAGAGCTTATCTTTTCTATTGACAGTGAAGATATAATAAACAAGCTTAAAGAACTCGATGTCGAGATGGATGACAATACAGTAATTCTCAGTCGAAAAATTACTGCATCAAGAGCTGTTGGAAGAGTAAATGGAGAAGCGGTATCTGTTTCAAAGATGAAGGAAATTGCGTCGTATCTAATAGATATCCATGGACAACATGAACATCAGTCGTTGTTATCTA
>JBGVKW010000027.1:0-2264 GCA_045123895.1 Agathobacter sp. | reverse complement strand
CTTGTTTCGATTTTGCCAAAACCAAAGGACAGGGTAAAAGTTGTTTACCTGACCATGCTGTTTTCCTTAGGGACGGAGAACTTTTTGATGGCATTTGCAAGAGAACCGTTTGTTTGGTGTGTCGGACAGATTATCGGCTGGATTCTGGTACCTGTTATGAGTGCAAACCTGGATGTGATCCTTAGGACTTCCATTCCGGTAGAATTACAAGGGCGTGTTTATGCGTGTCGTAATACGCTTCAGTTTTTTACCATCCCGATTGGATTGTTTTTGGGTGGTTTTATGGTAGATAGCGTGTGCGAACCATTAATGGATACCTATCGTGATGTGTTCATTTTGAATACGCTTTTTGGCACAGGGAAAGGCTCAGGTGCCGCACTCATGATGCTTATACTCGGAGTAAGCGGAAGTTTAATTTGTATTATGACAGGTAAGAAACTGATAAAATATCAGTATAATGAGAAGTAGCTAAAAGGTTTGCTTGGCTAGGAGGGGGCGTTATGAGGCAAAAGTTTTGTATCGGCCTTTTTTATAAAAAATTCACATATAAATCATAAATCTTCCATTGAATCTTATTTTAAGTTTAGTATACTTATTTTCTATATCTGGAAAAGGAAGTGAAAGTCGAAAAATGATGAGTTATTCTATATCGCAATGGATTTTATTTTTCTTTTGCTACGCATTTATCGGATGGATTTGGGAATGTTGTTTCGTTTCGATGAAGGAATTTTATAGAAATAGGAAATGGAAATTTGTAAATCGTGGTTTTTTACACGGACCATTCATACCAATCTATGGATTTGTAGCGATTAGTATATTAATAACGACAGTTCCGATCAGGGCTCAAGGGTTAGCAGTGTTTGTTGTCGGATCACTCACTGCGACAATATTTGAACTGGTCATTGGTCCGGTTATGGAAAAACTATTTCAGGTGAAATACTGGGATTATAGTGAATTGCCTTTGAACTATAAGGGATACATATGTCTGTTCGTATCGATATTTTGGGGAATCTTATCTGTAGTATTGGTCCAGATTATTCATGTGCCAATTGCAGATGTACTTATGAGGATACCTCGAGCAGTATGTGAAATATGTTCTATATTATTGATTATTTTATTTACATACGATACGACGATTTCATTTAACGAAGCGATGGAACTGCGAGATCTTTTGGAAACATTGGCTGAGAATAACGAAACCATGAAACGTATTGAGCGTAGGATCGATGCAATTGTTGCGTTTACGCCAGTGCCAGATATGAACGAGCTAAGGGTGTTGAGCGAGAATCTTCATGAAAAAATGGAAGACAGAGTGAATCGTCTGCGTGAAAGAAACGAAGAACGTATCAATAAAATCAGGGAGCATATGCAGCTTCCGGAATTTGACGGTTTACCTGAACGTGAAGAATGGTTAAAGAAACTGGAGCAGCGTCATATAAAATTTATGGAGAAATCCAACAAACAGTATACATATGCATTGAGCCAGTTGAAACGTAATCCGATGATGAAATCGAAGAAATATCAGGAGATTATCAAATTGCTGAACGAGTGGAACAAAGATGAAAGATAAACCTATATGAAGGGTTTCTGTAAGGTGAGTGTGAACTTTCAGGCTTCCAGTGTGTTTGAAAGTAACAGGCGATTTGAAGTTTAGTGAGGTAAATGTGAACATTATTGAAGCTAACAAAAGAACGTAGGATTTTATAAAGACACAAAAAGTTCACAGAAAAATTAGCACTCGCTATTGACGAGTGCTAACAATGGTGATATAACATAATTAGAAACAGGAGAAAGAAAGAACCACAAGTTCATGATTCTTCCTAAACATCCCCAGTTTCAAAAAACTATTTTGAAAAAAGGAGCGATGATTATGTTAACACCTAGTATTTTTGGAGAAAATTTATTTGACGAATTCTTTGATGATTTCTTTGATTTTCCGGTATTCGATGATCGAGAAATGAAGAAGGCACAGAAAAAACTGTATGGACGCCATGCAGCAAACATGATGAAAACAGATGTGAAAGAACAGGAAGATCGCTATGAAGTAGACATTGATCTTCCGGGATTCAAAAAAGAAGAGCTTTCTTTGGAACTGAAAAACGGATATCTGTTGATTAGTGCAACGAAAGGTCTGGACAAAGAGGAGAAGGAAGAAAAGACAGGAAAATTTGTTCGTCGTGAACGTTATGCAGGCAGTATGAGCAGATCTTTCTATGTGGGCGAGGATATCAAGCAGGAAGATATTCATGCTAAATATGAAAGCG
>JBGVKW010000026.1:0-2620 GCA_045123895.1 Agathobacter sp. | reverse complement strand
GAATAATTGAATCAAGGTCAATATGGTTTTCTAGAAGAGAAAGAAACGCAGGCTTGTCAGAATTAAAAATTTCTTGGCAATTTTCAAAAGTATCTGCCAAAGAGAGCTGTTTGTATGTTATCATATGAATATATCTCCTTTGGGTGGATTGGTTGATAGTTTCTCGACAATTCTATTTTACCATAAACCTAGAGGAGATATTTTATTTTTGCAACAAAAAAATGCCGTATTTATGCGGCTTACGGCGTTTTGCAAACGCCTAATATCTATATAGCAAAGAAGGAGATATTATGAGACCACTTAAAATTGGAAAGAAACTTGCCCAGATTCCTATTATTCAAGGAGGAATGGGTGTAGGAGTAAGCCTCGGTCGTTTAGCCGGAGCTGTTGCAAAAGAGGGAGCTGTTGGAATCATTTCATCAGCACAGATTGGTTTTTATAAGGAAGGTTTTGAAAAAGACCAGGCAAAGACAAATCTTGAAGCACTTAAAGAACAGATTACTTTGGCAAAAGATATAAGCGAAGGAAACGGACTTGTTGGCGTAAATGTCATGGTAGCATTAAAGCATTACGAGGAACACGTAAAGGCTTCTGTTGCAGCTGGTGCAGACCTTATCATCAGCGGAGCTGGTCTTCCTATGAAGCTTCCTGAATACGTGGAAGGTTCTGACACAGCTATCGCTCCTATCGTATCAACAGAAAGATGCACTCGCCTTATCCTTCGCCGCTGGGAAAAAAGCTATAACCGTTATCCGGATATGATTATTATAGAAGGACCAAAAGCAGGAGGACACCTTGGATTTACAAAGGAAGAAGCAACTTCAGATTTCGATTACGATTCAGAGATTTCTGCAATCATAGAGACAGTTTCCGACTTTGAAAAAACAAGAAACTGTAAAATACCGGTTATTGTAGCTGGTGGTGTATTTGATGCTTCAGACATTGCACATGCAATAAGCCTCGGCGCATCAGGAGTTCAGATGGCAACAAGATTTGTCGCTACAGAAGAATGTGACGCTTCAAAGGAATATAAAGAAGCATATATAAACGCCACAAAGGATCAGATTCAGATTATCCAAAGCCCTGTTGGAATGCCTGGACGTGCCCTTAAAAACGCTTTTCTTGAACATGTATACGAGGGAAAACAAAAGATTACAAAGTGCTATCAGTGTCTTGCACATTGTAATCCTGCTGAGATTCCATATTGTATTACAGATGCTTTGATTAAAGCTGTAAAAGGTGATGTTGATAACGGTCTCATCTTCTGTGGAGATAACGTAGACCGCATCAACAAAATTATAAGTGTTCACGAGTTAATCAGTGAACTCGTTCCTGGTTTTAACATCACAAAAATTACTCAAAAAATGAAAGCAACTCATGCGGCTTGTTAACAAATACCTTCGCTCCTTTTGAGCGGATAAATTCTTCATCACGGAAGCCCCAGGTAACCATGATGGAGTCAACTTCAGCATTTACACTGGTCTCATAATCTACTTCTGAGTCACCAATGTAAACTGCATTTTCTCTAGATATTTCAAACCTGTCCAGGACAGCTAAAACGCTGTCCGGATATGGTTTTCTTCTAACTCCCTCTCTCTCGCCTACTGCGAAATCAAAGAGTCCCTTAAAATAACTTTCACATAATGACTGCACACCATAATCAGCTTTATTTGACACAACTGCTGTCTTTATTCCTGCTTTTCTAAGCTCTGATATTACTTCAACAATTCCATCATATGCTTTTGTCTTAATAGCACAATGATCTTTGTAATAATTATTAAAGGTATCGAAGACCTGATTTATCTGCGCCTCACTAGAACCGTAGACAACAGCTCTTTCAATAAGCTTTCGTATACCATTTCCAACAAATTGTCTAACCTCTTCAATAGAACGCTTTGGCATTCCACATTCTACTAGTGCATAGTTTACACTGTCCGCTAAATCTTCGAGTGTATCAAGAATAGTTCCATCCATGTCAAATATTGCCAATTTATAGTTGCTCATTAATTATCTCCTTGTAATTACTATTGTTCAATAAAGCCTTTTCATTATTGCTACTATAGAATATCCTGTTTTAAAGTTTCTACAATACTATCATTTTTTAACTTGTGTACTGAATAAACCATTGTTATTCCAATTAATATAAATACCACAATTACTGTACAAAGGTAAATAGGAATATTTATTTCAAACGGAATTATACTACTTCCAATAGACGAATTCATCCAGAGACTGATTAAAATGCTTACTGGAATAGCAACAATAACTGCCTTAATTCCGTACAATGCACTTTCAAGAACAATCATTTTTCTAAAGCCCTTAGGTGACATTCCCACAGATTTAATCATGGCAAATTCTTTCTTTCTAGAAGCAATACCTGTTGAAATGGTGTTTACAATATTAGCAACTGTAATAAGACTTATAAGTGTAATAAATCCATAGACTAAAACCTTGATAATAAATGTCATTGCATTCATAAGCTGCTGTGATTCTACTACATCTGTATAATAACAGTAGTTAATCTCTCTGTTAATCATCTCGTCGCTTAATTTTTCACAAACCTCTGCATGCTTATCTGTTTCAATTCCCACGGAATAGTGAAAATATTCTTTATCTTCTT
>JBGVKW010000025.1:0-5746 GCA_045123895.1 Agathobacter sp. | reverse complement strand
GCAGGAGCGTGTGCAACAGGAGGCCAGCTTTCAATTACAAAGGCATATACCAAAGCGCCAGCCAAAGAAATATCTGTTTTTGATTATACGCAGGTTCTCTTTGCGGCAGCCTTAGGTTTTCTGTTTTTAGACCAGATTCCGGATTATCTGAGTGTTATTGGATATGTAATAATTATTGGAAGTGCCATATTTAAATGGGCATATATGAATAAAATTCAGGAGTGATTCCTGACAGGGAGAGAAAATGAATTACGCAGGTGTTAAGTATTGTGATATTGCAAATGGATTAGGATGCAGAACTGTTTTATTCGTGTCGGGCTGCAGAAATGCATGCAAGGGGTGTTTCCAGCCTGAGACCTGGGCTTTTGATTATGGAAAAGAATTTGATGAGTCTGTTGAAAAGGAACTTCTCGATTCACTTGAACCTTCATATGTGCAGGGTCTTACTTTACTTGGAGGAGACCCTTTCGAAGAGGAAAATCAGGAGGGACTTATTGACTTTGTAAGAAAAGTAAAGGAGCGTTTCCCACAAAAGGACATTTGGGCATATACCGGGTATCTTTTGGACAAGGATTTGATAAAAGGAGGTCGCAAATATACAGAGTATACAGATGATCTTTTATCGATGATTGATGTATTAGTGGACGGTCCATTTATCCAGGAAATGGCAAATCTTATGCTAAAATTTAAAGGTTCTGCCAATCAAAGGGTCATAGATTTGAAAAAAACTAGGCAAAGTGGAGAAATCGTGCTTTTGGACTTGAAAAAATAGTAGATTAATGTACAATGCTTTTGAAAAGGATTTTTTATAAAAAGGATTTTTTTAGAGGGAGATATTTATGAAGAAGACATGGAGTATGATGCTTGGAAGACTCTGTTATATTCTCGGAGTATTTTCAGCCTTATATGTTGGTGGATGGCTTATGCTTATTAAACCAATACATACAATTATAACTGCATTTGGAACAGCATCTTTTACACTTCCGATGTTGCTTATTTGCATAATAAAGATTGCATTTTCAACAACCTTTGCAGGACTTGTATGGTGTATAGGATATATTGGATATAATCATTTTAAGGGAACAGAGGATCCAGACTGGGCAGCCATTGAAGAGAGATGGAAGCAGAAGAAAGCCGAGAAGTTGGCAAAGGAGAAGAAAGCATGATTTTAAGAGTTCCTGATTATTTTTCACAGTTTTCCTGTATAGCAGATAAGTGTAAGGACAGTTGTTGTATAGGATGGGAGATAAATATTGATGAGGATACTTTTGAATATTATTCTGAGGTGAAAGGTGAACTTGGCCAACGCTTCGGAAAATACATGTATATGACAGAGGATGGCGAACACAGTTTTATGTTACAGGCTTGTGGTCGTTGTCCTTTTTTGAATTCATCGAATTTATGTGATATATACAGAGAACTTGGCGAAGGTGCCCTAAGCGAGGTATGTACAGAGTATCCAAGATTTTCAATTGAATATGAGGATGTACTTCAGAAATGTCTAAGCCTGTCCTGTGAGGAAGTAGGAAGAATTTTTTTCAATAAGACAGACAAGATTGGAATTTGTGAGGTTGGAAGTCGTGAAATTATTGAAGAGGATGGTTTGCTTTCTGATGTAGAGTTTGCAATACAACTGGAAGAATCTCAGGAGAAGATGATTGGAATTTTACAGGAAAAGACAAAAGATTTTGACCAAAGAATTGCTGATTTTATTGATGAGGCAAATAGAATTCATAATCTAATCAACGAGACATCAGAAGAAAAGAATATTGCCTGGTTATCTTTTTCTGATTATTCATATGACAATTTCTTATGTCGCTTTAGAGCTTTTTCGGACATGGAAGTACTGGGAAATGAATGGGCAGATTACAAAAAGGATATTGAACTAATATTAAATGAAAAAGACTATGAAAAGAGAATATTAGAATATATTGATAGTAAAGACTACAGGCAGGAACACATGGACAAGCTGTTAGTTTATTTTCTTTTCAGGTATTTTATGAATTCATATTATGATTCAAATGCCGTTTCATATGCTTATCTTGCTATAATGTTTACACTTATGGTAAGGGATATGAATGCAGTCAGATTTTATAAAAATGGTGGTCATTTTTCTGTGGATGACCAGATAGATGTGGCACGAATTTTCTCAAAAGAGGTGGAACATTCTGAAGAGAACGTGGAGCTTGCCAGGGAGGAGATTATTTTTTCTGGTAATTGATTAATAAATATCAAGCAAAAAGGGATTGCAAAAGCAATCCCTTTGATTATGCATTCTTATTTATCTAATAAGTCTGTGTAGAAATCAGCATAATGTGTCTCGCCTGATTTTGTATATTCAATAGCAGCTGATGGATGCTGATTTAATCTTCCTGTGAGTAAGTATGGAATGTTGTATCCCCAAACTGCGCCAGCTTTTTCAAGTGGAAGCATATGCTCCTCGATAAATTTAAGAACTGGGAATAAGTTGTATTTTGGATTCTTGAGGAAGCTAAGTAAGAGTTCCATAGCACAGTTTCCTGCTCCACGTCCCATTCCCATCATTGTAGCATCAAGTAAGCTTACGCCCTGAGCTGCTGCTTCAATTGTGTTTGCGAAAGCAAGCTGCTGATTGTTGTGTGCATGCATTCCAACGTATTTTCCACTAGCCTCAGCAATCTCTGTGTATTTCTCAGATGTTCTTCTAATCTGTTCAGGATAAAGTGAACCATAGCTGTCTACGATGTAAATGCCGTCAGCTGAGCTTCTTGCAACCATGTCTAAAGCCTGATCTAAATCAGATTCCTGAGTATTTGAAATAGCCATGATATTACATGTAACTTCGTATCCCTTAGCTTTAGCATCTTCAATCATCTCGATTGCTGCTGGCATCTGATGTACATATGTAGCTACACGAACCATGTCGATAACACTATCTTTTTTGTCAACGATATCTTTTTTGTAATCACATCTTCCCACATCAGCCATAACACTGATTTTAAGGTCTGAATTGTTGTCCCCAACTACTGCACGGATATCTTCCTCGTCACAGAATTTCCATTTTCCGAATTTATTTACATCGAAAAGCTCTTTAGAGGCTTTGTATCCAAACTCCATATAGTCAACGCCAGCCTTTACATTGGTGCGATAAAGGGCATTGATAAATTCGTCTGAAAACATAAAGTTGTTAACAAGTCCTCCATCTCTTATGGTTGCGTCGAGAACACGAATGTCTGAGCGCACTGTCATTAAATCGCCTTTTTGAGCCATTTCTTTGGTACCTCCAATATTATTAATAATTTAGTGATTTGACGCTTTAATACTTTAAAGCATATCAGTATGATAACATAAATAATCAAAAATGCAAGTAAAACTTTACTTTTTTTTGTATCACTAATATAATAATTGAGATTAATTCGTGAATAAAATAAATCAAGGGTTAGGAGGATATTATGATTCATCTTTTTACAACGACACGAATGTCCATAGTAGCATTTGTTGGTATTCTTTTTGCATTTGCTATCACATGTATGGCCATCTCTAAATTCAATAAATTTTTACCAAAGGATATGGGACGTCAGTTCGCCCACGATGGTTCGCTTTCGGCAGGAAAACCAAGAGGTGCAGGAATCATTTTTGTATTAACATTTGTGATTAGCGCTTTGATTTTTTCAGAGTTAAATGCCGAAATTGCAATATATCTGGGACTTGTTGTAGTAGAAATGCTCACAGGTTATTTTGATGATGCAGCAGAGAAACCATGGGGAGAGTACTTAAAGGGAGCCCTTGATTTAATTGTTGCTGTAGTTGTTGCAGTTGTATACCTTTATTACAACACAAGTACAATTAATTTTGCACTTTTTGGAATTTCAGTTACAATTCCACCAGTCGTATTTGGAATATTAACTGTTGTTCTTGTATGGGCATCAATTAATGTAACAAACTGTTCGGATGGAGTGGATGGACTTTCAGGAACACTTACAATAATTACACTTATGACATTCTTTATTTTAAATTATCTGACATTTACAGTGGATGGATTTAATTTCTGTATCCTTCTGTTTGTAGTATGTCTTCTTGGATACTTATGGTACAATGCGACTCCTAGTAAGTTACTGATGGGTGATGCCGGTTCTAGAGCAATGGGAATTTTTATTGCAATAGTTGCAATAAAGAGTCAGAGTCCATTGATTTATCTTTTTGCTGCAGTAATGCTTATTATTGATGGTGGACTTGGACTTATAAAAGTATTTTTACTGAGATTTTTAAAGATTCGTATTTTAAAAAATACTACAACACCTATTCACGACCATGTTAGAAAAAATCTTGGATGGTCAAATACACAGGTTGTTTTTAGATTTGCAATTATTCAGATAGTTGTATCAGTTGCAGTGATTTATGCGGTGCTGATTTAGGAAAATATTATGATATCAATAGATAGAGAGCTCGTGTGAGAAACATTTGCATAAAAAATAAGTGACGTATGTCACTTATTTTTTTTACTTTCTCTTAATGCTAAAAGTCGTTCAATATGGAAAGGTTTTCCCTGGATAGCCTGAACTTTTAAGCGGTTTTCCTCATTGAATCCAACAAGAATATTATGATTGGCCTCTGATAAGTAATCAATGATACCGTCAATGTCAGATTTTGTGTTTTTAGGACATCTTATGTATATATGCTTATTTGCTGAGATATGAAGTGTATATGATATTCTAAGGTGATACCAGAGAATTTTGTGGAGTGTTGAGTATTTGTATATCCACATAATCTCATTGATTGGTACAACTGCATTACCGGATGGCGAGGTTAGTATGAAGTAATGTTCTGTAATAAACATATCTTCTGTAGCAAGCTGTGGTAATGTAGCAAGCTCTTCTTCTGCCTCCTCAAGCATATGCTTTGGATGACCATAAACGATGAGGTTCTGGCATACAGGAGACAAATAAGGAAAACGAATAAATACAATATAGAATATCAGACAAATCAGAGCATAAGCGCCTGAACCAAAATAGAAAATAAACATCCAGATGGCGGTGTTCATGTGGTAATCAGGCTGGCTTAGATAATAAGCTGAAACAGATTTTTCAAGTCCTTTATTGGTCCATTCCAAATCAGAAGAAAGATTAGCAATTAATTCCTTATAGGTTTGTTTGCCTTCAACAATTTTTCCCTTTACTGTCAATTTCTTAATAGAAGGAATACCTTCTTCACAGGTGGAAGGTGAAAGCTTTACGATGTAGCAGTCATCTCCACGCAGACAATAATAGAAGTATCCGTCTATATCATCTTTGTTTTTACTTGTATAACCTGTAAAAT
Source organism: Agathobacter sp. (assembly GCA_045123895.1). Taxonomy (GTDB): domain Bacteria; phylum Bacillota; class Clostridia; order Lachnospirales; family Lachnospiraceae; genus Roseburia. The sequence continues at coordinate 451 of JBGVKW010000025.1, read as the reverse complement.
ATAGATTTTTAAGTTTTACCGATACATACTTATCTGATTGTTTGTAAGAATCTTCAAAACTCACTGAATCCTCTAGAGAAGTAGGTATTAAAATCTCACCAAGGGAGAAAATAAACCATAGCACGATAAGAAGTAACAGATAAATGGACGGCGAAAAGAGTCGTCTCTTGTAAAATGCCTTAATGTTTTTTGTTATATAATGTTCATAATTTTCTACCATATGCCTAGTATAAAGGTTTGTGAAGGAATAATCAACCATGCTTTTTTCCTTGCTTTTCAAAGGAAAAGTTGTTAGTATTTACATCAGGTGTAAATAGGTAATTGCGAAACAAGTTCGCAATCTTGATACAACACAAGGAAGAATTCGTGTCAATGTATAAATTCCTAGATGAAACGAGTTCTTTATTTTTTAGGCGCACTTCAATAAACCTCATATGTTTATGAAGTTGGT
>JBGVKW010000024.1:0-2668 GCA_045123895.1 Agathobacter sp. | reverse complement strand
ATTTAAGGTTAGGAGAATCGGTTTATGAAAAAAGAATTGAGTGCAAAAGAAAAACTTATTATAGGGATAATAGCACTTGTAATATCGGGAATGTTAACAGCATATTTGTTGGTTGAACATCATAAAGATTGGATAATGCTTATTGCAATAATTATTTTTGCTATATTATTTTTGAGATGTTTTTCTTGTGAAGAAATAGAACGAACTATTTATAATAAATTATCAAATAGTATAAATCTCGTTTCTGTTTTTTTAGTATTTATTGCAGTGGCGCTGTTACCTGAATCTGCAGGAGAAATGGTTCCTAAATCTTTCCAAGGAGTGATATATTTCGTATCATTTATATTCTGGTTTGTAGGGCTATACTTTCAGGAGATTAAGGCAAAATACAAAAGATAGCATTAAACAATTAGTGTCGGATACTCGAAAAATAATAAATATTATGAAATAATATTAAGTCCCTAATTAATGCTCGATGGGAGGGTAAAATGAAAAAAGAGACGATGGATATTTTATCAACAGCAATTTCTGATGTTGGATATTGGAGATGGTGGGATACTACTAGTGACATTGCTCAGATTGAATTTGGTGGGGTAGAATTATTTGATGTTTCAAAGACTGGCGTTTACTGCCTGAAATAAGCAAGCGGGCATTAGGCCGTAAAATTTATGGGGAAAATCCACAAAAGAGAGAAAGTTTACAGCCTGAAATAATTTTTACCAAGCCAAGCAGTAATGGAACATAAATATCTTGTTTTGCTGTGAGGAAAGATATATGGAACATGATATAAATTTAAATATACATTATAGTGCACCAGATGATATCTGGGAAAAAATAGGTGAGGTATATGCTTCAATGCCATATTGGAGCGGAAATGAAAATGGACCGCACTGGGAGGGAAATGATATAGATATCTGGGCATCAGTAGAACCAAGTGGAATACAGATTGCTGGAACTATGCCTAATGATATTTGGGAAGAATGGTATTCTTTATTAAAATTGAAATTAACCGATGTGCTTGGTTATGAAATTGGCGAGCCAGAAGACGGGTTTGAGTTTAAGCATTTTTAACAATAAATATAAAGATGATTGAATTCATATCTTTACTCTGATGGAAGTACTAGTTATGCGTGAAATAACAATTGATTTATAAATATTTACCTGCAAAAGGTAGGTAACTTCCAATTTTGGGGATGACATGTTCTTTTGATTGTAAATCATTTTCAAGGTATATTTTGGAGACATAAATTTTGGAGACATAAAAATTAGAATGTTTATTTACAGCACAATTTTAATAGGGATATGATTGCGTGATACAGATTAAACCAGTATCAGATTTGAGAAACAAATTTACGGAAATTGAAAATATTGTTAAAACAGGATAATCAGTTAATTTAACTAAGGATGGTATAGAAGGGGATTCACAAAGATGTGATTGTTGCGGAAAAATGACTAATATATGGTAAGAAGTCTCATTCTATACATCAAAAAATGATAGCTTCTTTGTTTTCCTCCTTTTGCTATTGTATGTGAAGTTATTGATTATATTTTGCATAACTATCAGATGTACGAATATATGATTCCAGCGTTAGAACATCTTTTTCGGATGCCTCATACAGACGACTTAGAAAAATACTTAATTGATTATGTGGTTGAAGTTGAAGATGACCATCCACATGTTGGAATGTATATAATGCAGAATTTATGGTAAGTGTAGCTACCAAAAGGAAGAATGTGAATAATTAGGAGATTATAAAATAATGGCACGAGATTTGAGTTTTTGGAAATATAAGAAGAATGTGGTTGCGGATGATGCAGAAGTATATGCTAAACTTTCCGAAGGTAATTTGTTAAAATCAGTTGATTCATTGCCAGTTGATGAGATATATGATGAGATAAATACAGTTTATAGCGGATGGAATTGGAAAAATAAATATAATTTACAAATTGGTGAGCAAATGATAGAAATATTTATGACAGAACAATTTGTTAGATTTGATTGTTACAACGTTACATTTGATGAAATGAATAAAATAATCGATATAATGAGTAAGTATGAATGTCCATTATATGATTCCACCATTTCAACAAGGTTTGAGTTATAAAGAGTCTTTATTGTACCAACAACTTCACTCTTTAGTCCATTAATCCTGATCAATTATTTCACTAGAAGAGAGTTTGGAGTACCAGATTTTATTGTTCATGTACTATAATAAAGGTGGTATGTAAAACATAATTTGTTTTATTAATAGAAAGGAAGCTGTATGGGTACTTATTTTAATCCAAATAATGAAAGCTTCACAAAAGATAAAAAAAGTGAAATATATATAGATAAAACAGGATTGCTGGAATTCCTGAATAAAAAGATAGGAACAAACAACAATTGTATCAGCGTAAGTCATGCCAGACGATTTGGAAAATCCCATGCGGCAGGCATGATTGATGCCTATTACAGTCTTGGTAGCAACTCAGAGTCGTTGTTTTCGGATACTGAAATTGCAGAAAAGAAGAGCTTTAGAGAGCACCTGATTCAATAACGCCTTGGCGTTATTGCTGCGGAATGCGCGTCAGCTTTGCTGACATCTTCCTCTGCGCATTCCTGCAATCCGCCGGCGGCTTTTATCTCAGTTGGAGATTGAGACTCCCACTGAGACAAATATCATTTCTA
>JBGVKW010000023.1:0-7086 GCA_045123895.1 Agathobacter sp. | reverse complement strand
TATGAATATATCTCCTTTAGGTGGATTGGTTGATAGTTTCTCGACAATTCTATTTTACCATAAACCTAGAGGAGATATTTTATTTTTGCAACAAAAAAATGCCGTATTTATGCGGCTTACGGCGTTTTGCAAACGCCTAATCAGGTGTAAACAAAAAGAGGAGATATTATGGACGCATATACAAGCTTTGCAAAAGTGTACGATCTCTTCATGGATAATGTTCCATATGAGATGTGGAGTGAATATATTATTGGAAAATTAAAAGAGTATGGCATCGATGATGGACTGGTACTGGATTTGGGATGCGGTACAGGAAAGATGACTTCGATTTTACAGAAGCGTGGATATGATATGATTGGAGTTGACAACTCCATGGATATGCTTGAAATAGCAAGGGAAAATAGCCCTGAGGGGATATTGTATCTTCTTCAGGATATGAGAGAATTTGAGCTGTTTGGAACGGTAAGAGCAGTATATAGTGCCTGTGACAGCTTAAATTATATTTTGGAAAAAGATGATTTACTTACAGTATTTAAGTTAGTAAACAATTATCTTGATGCAGGTGGTATTTTTATTTTTGATATAAATACCAGATACAAGTACGAAGAGCTGATGGGTGAGAATACCTTTGCAGAAAATCGTGAGGATGGAAGCTTCATTTGGGAAAACTATTACGATGAAGAGGAATGTATAAATCAGTATGACCTTACTCTTTTTATTAAAGAAGAGGATAAGGATTCTTATCTGAGATTTTCAGAGACACATTTTCAAAAATGTTATACCCTTGAAGAAATAAAGGAATTACTTCAGGAAGCTGGAATGGATTTTATCGGGGCTTATGATGGATATACAGATAATCCCGTTTCAGATGATAGTGAGAAAATTACGATAATTGCACGGGAGAGTGCAGCAAAGCAGAAAAATAAGTTTTATACGGAGGAATAAAATGTCAGATTATATAGTTAGGGCAATAGCGGCAGATTCAAATATCAGAGCATTTGCAATCGATTCAAAGGAAATGGTGGAGGCTGCAAGAGAGCATCACGAGACAACACCTGTAATTACAGCTGCGCTGGGAAGACTCTTATCTGTAGGAGCAATGATGGGAGCAATGATGAAGGGTGATAAGGATGTTCTCACACTTCAGATTCAGTGTAGTGGACCAGTAAAGGGACTTACAGTAACAGCTGATTCAAAGGGAAATGTTAAGGGCTTTGCAATGAATCCACAGGTGGAGTTACCACTCAATGCCCAGGGAAAACTTGATGTAGGAAAAGCCTTGGATTTAGGTGTGTTAAGTGTAATAAAGGATATGGGATTAAAAGAGCCATATGTTGGTCAGTGCCAGCTACAGACAGGCGAAATAGCAGAGGATCTGACTTATTATTTTGCCACATCAGAGCAGATTCCTTCAGCAGTAGGACTTGGAGTTCTTGTTGATAAAGACCAGAGTGTAAGACAGGCAGGTGGATTTATCATTCAGCTTATGCCATTTACACCAGATGACGTGATTGATAAGCTTGAGAAAAAAATACAGGAGATTGATTCTGTCACAGAAATGCTTGACAGAGGACTTTCACCAGAGCAGATTCTTGAGGAGATACTTGGTGAGTTCGGACTTGAATTTACAGATAAAATTGATACAGGCTTTAACTGTGACTGTTCAAAGGAAAAAGTAAGCAGAGCTTTATCAACTCTTAGTAAAAAAGATTTAGACAGTATCATTGCTGATGGGGAGAGCATTGAAGTAAAATGTCAGTTCTGCAACACAGCATATGAGTTTAGTGTGGATGACTTAAAGGAGATAAGAAAGTGAAACACGGATTTGTAAAGGTATGTGCCGTAACTCCAAAGATAAAGGTTGCTGATACAAAATACAACGGACAACTTATAAGAGAACTGATGGAAGAGGCAAGTGGCAAGGGTGCTAGAGTTGTTGTTTTTCCAGAGCTTTGTATAACAGGTTATTCCTGTCAGGATTTATTTTTGCAGGATATGCTGTTGGATGCGGCAAAGGAAGAGCTGGTTCTTATTGCTAAGCATAGTAAAAATTTAAAAGGAATATTTTTTGTTGGACTTCCACTTTCTATTAATGGAAATCTCTATAATGTGGCTGCAGCGGTATCGGCAGGAGAGATTCTTGGAATTGTACCAAAAACATTTCTTCCAAATTATAACGAGTTCTATGAGCTTCGTCATTTCAGAAGCGGCGGGGATATGGATACAAGCTATGAGCTTGAGACAGAAGATTCTACTGTTTTTATTCCAATGGGAACAGATATTATTTTTAACTGCGCGGATATGCCACAGCTAAAGATTGCAGTTGAAATCTGTGAAGATCTCTGGACACCACAGCCACCAAGTATTGAGCATGCAAAAGCAGGAGCGACTTTGATTGTCAATCTCTCAGCTTCTGATGAGCTTACGGGAAAGAGTGCCTACAGAAAAGACCTTGTGGTAGGACAGTCAGCAAGACTAGTCTGTGGTTATGTATATGCATCTGCCGGAGATGGAGAGTCAACTCAGGATGTGGTTTATTCCGGACACAATATCATCAGTGAAAATGGAAATTTACTTGCACAGTCAAAGCTTTTTACTAATGAGATGATTTTTTCTGAGATTGATTTTAAGAGGCTTGAAGCTGAAAGAAGAAGGATGACAACCTTTGAGACTTCTGCCTGTGATGAATACACATGGGTTGATTTTAAGATGGAAAAAGAGGAGACAGCTCTTAGCAGATTTATCAATCCTGCGCCATTTGTGCCTGGTGTAAAAGCTGACAGAGACAGACGTTGTGATGAGATTCTGATGATTCAGGCTATGGGATTAAAGAAGAGGCTTGAGCATACAAAAAGCAAGTCGGCAGTTATAGGAATATCAGGTGGACTTGACTCTACACTGGCATTGCTTGTTACAGTAAGAGCCTTTGATATGCTTGGAAAAGACAGAGCTGATATTGCAGCAGTTACAATGCCTGGTTTTGGAACCACTGACAGAACTTATGACAATGCGGTTAATCTTATTAAATGTCTTGGTGCCGAATTTATTGAGGTGGATATAAAAAATGCAGTAAATGTGCATTTTGAAGATATAGGTCAGGACCCATCCGTACACGATGTCACTTATGAGAACGGACAGGCAAGAGAGAGAACACAGATTCTTATGGATATTGCCAACAAGAAAAATGGAATGGTAATCGGAACAGGTGATTTATCAGAGCTTGCTCTTGGATGGGCTACTTACAATGGTGACCACATGTCAATGTATGCAGTAAACGCATCTGTACCAAAGACTTTGGTAAGACATCTGGTAAGATATTATGCGGATACCTGTGGAGATGAGCTTCTTGAGAAAACTCTCCTCGATGTACTTGATACACCGGTATCACCAGAACTTTTACCACCTGAGGATGGAAAGATTTCACAGAAGACAGAGGACCTGGTTGGACCATATGAACTTCATGATTTCTTCTTATACAACATGCTTAGATGTGGATATGAGCCACAGAAGATTTATCGTTTGGCAAAAATTGCTTTTGACGGAGTATATGATGACGAATTTATTCTTAAATGGTTAAAGACATTTTACAGAAGATTTTTTGCACAGCAGTTTAAACGTTCATGTCTGCCTGATGGACCAAAGGTTGGTTCAGTTGCAGTTTCACCAAGAGGGGATCTTAGAATGCCTTCGGATGCCTGTGGACGTATCTGGTTAGATGAACTGGAAGAATTATAAGCTAAAACTTCCCTTGTAACACAAAAATTATTACAATTTGACAATAACATCCATATAATATACAATACCAAATTGTTAAAAGAATACGAGGCACACTTACGGAAACATAGGGTTGCAAAGCAAGAGTCTAAAACATGAATTTAATATAATGACAGGTCGGCTGCAATTTTCAAGTTTGGGAATTGCAGTCTTTTTATATCGTTAAAATTTAGTTTAATAATAATAGTAGTTTGGAGGAAATACATGGAAAAGAATCATTTAAATTTGGTAAAGGTGTGGTTATGGTTAATGCTAATAATTAACTTAGTTGCATCGGTAGTGTTAATATATTATTCTATGAAAATTATACCTACTATAGTAGACTATTATGAATTGGGAAATTATTTTGTGATTTTATATGTATTATCAATACCAGTACAAATAATTATCACCTTAGCAATAGCCATTCTGCTTTTTAAGCATAAAAAAAGAGCTCTTATAGCGTTTTTAATCGCTAAAATAGCTGAATTTATTATATACATAATTTTAGGTAATATTGTAAGTGATATTATTGAACCATTTACAGTCGGAAGAATTATCAAAATGGTTATTACAACAGTTGTAATACCACTAATTACAATATTACTTACAGATAACTATATATTCAATGGAACACTAAATAAAATCAAAAAAATATATTTTGTATTAATTGTAATTATGGTAATTGCTGTAGCAGGCAATGTAGCATATCACTATCAAATAGTAAAAGAAAGAACTGCAATATTAGCAGAATTTGAGATGGAAGATGGTGATTTGTCTGACTTTAATTCAGTATATAAAATTCGTATAAAAAAACTTAATGAGGAAAATCATGAAAGAATAGCCTACGGCATTAACCATATGCCAATGCTTAAATCAATTTCAATTTATTTTGATAATAAAGAGGATATTGACTTAAATTATTTTTCTGAGTTTGATTTGAAAGATAAAAGTATAGAAGTAATGTTGATTAATTACGATGGACGATCATTAAAACCGTTGAGTGATATAGGAAAAATATCAAATATGCTTGTATCAGGAGGCAGCGAAATCGATTTTAGTGGATTAGATAATGTTATTAAACTTGAAATTTGGGATACTGCAATTAGTGAACAAAGCAATCTTGGTAATATGGAGAACCTTGAAACGATAAAAATTAAGGGAAGTGAAATTGATGGTTTTGGTGATATGTCGAATCTAAAAAAATTGGAAGACATAACAATTGAATATTATGAAGAGGATGTATTATCTGAAAAACAAAAAAGCATATCCGGCTTAGAAACATTGGATCATGAAATTAATTTAAAGGCAGAATCTTATTTAGAGCAAAACATAATAGATGAATTGGGAAATGTGAATATTTCCACATTAACCATTAAAAATGGCCCGGAACTGAATCTTACAAATTTACAAAATAGTTCATGTATACAATTAAATGGTGATATAACAGATGAGACTTTAGAAAAAATATCTAATAATTCTGAAATTGAGAGCTTGTGTTTGTCGGGAAATATACAGGTTGATAATTACGCAGTATTAAATAATATGACAAAATTGAGTAAGCTTAAAATTTGTAACTACTCTGAAAATGTAATTAATTTAGAAACAATTTCTCAACTTACAGGAATTAAGAGCCTTACATTATATGGTGATGAAAAATGTCGTATAAGCGATATATCAGAGATTGGAAAAATGTATTGGCTAGAAGAATTTGAAATTTCTAATCAAAATGTGTCAGACATTTCTCCGATACAAAATATGACAAACTTACGAAAAATAGATATATCAGGGACTGATGTGTCGGATATATCAATATTATCAAATATTCCTAATTTAGAATCTATAAATATTGGAGGAACAAAAGTTACAGACTTATCTGTTTTGACACAATTTACAGAATTAAAGGAATTAGAAATTTCTGGATTGAATTTAGATATTTCTATATTAGCAAGTTTCAGTAACTTGGAAGTGCTTCATCTAAAAAACACAAACATTAGTGATTATAGTCCTTTAGCAGATTTGAAAAATTTAAGAGAACTGGATTTGGAAAAATCATCAATTACTAATTTGGATATAGTATCAGAAATGAAAGATTTAGAAATATTAAATATCTCAGGATGTCGAATTAAGGATATTTCAGCATTAAAAGAAAAAGAAAAACTGATTGACCTAGATATTAGTGAAACTGATGTTACGGATATATCTCCGTTAAGCAAGTGTAAAGAATTAGTGATTTTGGATATAAGTAGTACAGCTATCAGGGATTTTACGCCTCTAAAAGATGCATCAAAATTAAAAACTATAAAAGCTTACGATATACATATATCAGCAAATGACTGGTTGCCAGTAAGGGATGTTGACAATATACTTCCATTATTTCAAATGGTTATCTAAAACACCGTGGTGTATGATATTTTGAAGAAAAAATTGGATTCTGACATCAATGGCGATTTAACAAATATATTTGAAGGACAAAAATATAGAAGTGGATTTGGAGATTTATCAAATCTTAAAAAGTTAGATAATATAACATTAACATATACTTTATCAGACAATCAGTTAGAACAATCAGGATTTATGAATAGTGTATCAGGATTAGAAACATTAGATCATGATATTTATTTTTACTCAAATGCAAAGATAAATCAAAATATAGTGGATGGATTGGAAAAAGTAAAACTGTCTACATTAGAAATCAATAATCATTCTGCATTGGATTTATCAACATTAAAAGAATGCAAAAAAATCAAATTAAATTCTGATGATCCTATAACAAATGAGACTGTAGCCAATATCTCACACATGGATGGATTACAAGAGTTGGATTTGTCAGGCGATATTCAGGTTGATGATTATAGTGTTTTAACAACATAAAAAGTCTATTTCTATATGGAGATAAGACGGATTGTGTAAGTGATATATCAGATTTGGGAAAGATGTATTGGTTAGAAGAATTGTACATCATTTGGCAAAATGTGCCAGATATATCAGCACTATCAAATATGTCAGGCTTAAAAATATTAAAAATACCTGGGGCTAATGTGTCAGACGCATCAGTATTATCAAGTCTCAAGAATTTGGAGGTACTTAATTTACAAAACTCAAGTATTAGTGACTATAGTTCCTTAGCAGACTTGACACAAACTTTTAGTTTGTGAAGCGGCGCACGCTCGTGACTTCAGTCATGAGTTTGCCGCCCTTCGGGTAGCTAATATTATAGACTTAGAAGCTTACATATGGTATAATTATTACATGGATAAAGATACTATATTTTCAATGCCTACAGATGTTACGCATGGTCGTGGCTATGTCTATTCATTACAGTATCATATC
>JBGVKW010000022.1:0-21061 GCA_045123895.1 Agathobacter sp. | reverse complement strand
TTGCTGACATCTTCCTCTGCGCATTCCTGCAATCCGCCGGCGGCTTTTATCTCAGTTGGAGATTGAGACTCCCACTGAGACAAATATCATTTCTACTCACCACTTAAAGAAGTGGGAGTCTTCTCCAACTAGAGATAAATTTGCCGATTGTTTGTTGGTTCATATCTATACCTCCAATGTATTTTTTCTCCTTCAATTTAATGCCTTCCAAAGAAAAAACACACCTCCCAAAAGGAGAATATACGTGGAATATTCAATAATCCAACACTAATTTAATCTAATTTATGTCTTTTTCTTACTTTAACACTTATCCAATACAAAAGCGCCATAAGTGCAACTGCCGGAATAAGAACCCACGGATTAGACATCGCTTCGGCAGCTGAAGCCCCAAAAATTGCTAACGCTCCTATCATGAGCACCTTTGCAAGAAATAGCGTTATCAGGTATTTTTTTGCTGAAAAATTCGATATTCCAAAGGCAAAATTCATAAACGAGCTTGGTGTAAAAGGAAGACATAATATCAAAAAAAGTGCCGCCACATCAAAGTCTGAAACCACTCGTCTTGCCTTGTTTATCTTGCTGTCCATCTTGTCTTTTCCAATTTTGTCGGTAAGCTTTTTAAAAACGCATCTAAAAAAGAAAAATACAATCGTACATCCAAGGCATGAACCACCCCAGCTATATAAAAATCCAAGCAAAGGACCATGGGCAGCCACATTAATTGCAACAATTGCAACCAGTGGAAGCGCCGGAATAATTGATTCTATCATCGCCAGAAAAATAGGCAACAATGGTCCTAAATCAGCAAAAGACTCAAATAGCTTCTCCCAAAATTCAATTTTCGTAAAATCATCAAAAATAGATAGCAAAATCATAATACATCTTCTAAAATCATCTCTGGATTAATTCGATTTGCATTTAATACATCTTCAACCGAATATCTGTCGATAAACTCTTTCTTTAATCCATAATTATATACTTTAATATCTGAAGGTCCATAGAATCTAGCGATTTTCTCACCAAATCCACCATCTAAAATACCATCCTCAAGTGTAATGACTTTTGAATGATTTTTTGTCAAATCAGCAAGAAGTGTCTCATCAAGTCCTGTGATATATCTTGGATTAATAAGGGTTGGCTGCTTTTCTGTCTTTTTATGAATGATATCAGCAAGTTCTTCTCCTATCTGATAGAAATCACCAAGTGCGAGAATTGCAATTTCGCTTCCCTCTTTGTTGACCTGATATTTATTCAAATCACTGTAATCTTTTTCCACTTTTTCTGTAGTATGTACAACTCCATTGCATGGAATTCTCACTGCAACAGGATATTTATCCTGCTCAATACTCCAGTCTAGCATTGCAAAATATTCTTCACAGCTTGTTGGTGCAAGATAAACCAGATTTGGAATATTTGAAATCATTGGAATATCGTAGATTCCAAGATGAGTCACATCATTCATTCCATACACCGAAGCAGTGTTAACCAAAAGTGTCGCTGGATTACTATTTATACAAAGATCCTGCGAAATCTGGTCATAAGTTCTCTGGAAAAAGCTTGAATGTGTTGCAAACACTGGTTTTCCACCGTTCTTTGCAATTCCTGAGACCATAGCAACTGCATGCTCTTCTGCAATTCCAACATCCACGAACTGCTTTCCTGCCTCTTTTCTCTTATCAGCAGTAAATCCAATATTTGTAGGTACAGCCGCTACAATTGTTGTAACTGTTGGGTCTGCCTTCATTTTTTTCAATAAATAGTCACTGGTAAGTGAACCATAGCTTTCACCCTGCTCAGAAATTGTTGCTTCGCCGGTTTTGGGATTAAATGGAAGATGCCAATGCCAAGGCTCTTTGTCTGTCTCCGCCAGCTTATAACCTTTTCCTTTAAGAGTATTAAGATGAACCACGATTGGATGGTCAATATCTTTTACTTTTTCAAAAGCAGCAATAAGACTTCCGATGTTATTTCCTTCTGCAACATAGAGATAATCTAATCCCATCGCTTTGAATAAATTACACTCACATGTACCGTTTGAATCACGAAGTTCCTTTAGATTTTTGTACAGACCACCATGATTTTCGGCAATAGACATATCATTATCGTTTACAATAATAATAAAATTACTCTCTAATTCCGCAGCAAAATCAAGTCCTTCAAGCGCTTCTCCACCGCTTAATGAGCCATCACCGATTATCGCAACAATATTTTCCTTGTCTCCCTTTAAATCTCTTGCCTTTGCAAGTCCACAGGCAAGACTCACTGAAGTTGATGTATGACCCACATTAAAAAAGTCATGTTCACTTTCTCGTGGATTAGTGTATCCTGAAATGTCACCAAAATGTTCATCTATATAAAAGGCATCTTTTCTTCCCGTAAGAATTTTATGTGTATAACACTGATGCGATACATCAAAAACGAACTTGTCTATCGGGGAATTAAAAACATAGTGCAAAGCAATTGTTGCTTCTACGAAACCGAAGTTTGGTCCAAAATGACCTCCTCTTTTTGAAAGTCGATTCATAAGACCTTGTCTTACTTCTTTAGCCAATATCTCAAGCTGACAAGTCTCCATTTCCTTGATATCTGATGGTGAATTAATTTTTTCTATATACATATTACCCTCCCAATTTTGTATTCACTATATTCCAATTATATCTTTTATTACTTCACTTGCAATAATAAGTCCAACCACAGATGGAACAAATGCATTGCTTCCTGGAATCGAGCGCCTGCCCGACTCATTTTTTTCATCTGAAGGAAGTGGTGTAATCGGTTCTTCCTTTGAATAAACAACTTTTAACTTTTTAATGCCACGCTTTTTAAGTTCACGTCTCATCACCTTAGCAAGCGGACAGACAGAAGTTTTATAAATATCAGCCACCTCAAACATAGCAGGATTTAGCTTATTTCCAGCCCCCATACTGCTAATAATGGGAACATTTGCTTCCTTTGCCTGCATCACAAGCGTGATTTTACCTGTAACGGTATCAATTGCATCCACTACATAATCGTACTGCGTGAAATCAAACATTTCTTTATTCTCAGGCAGATAAAAAGTCTTATAGATATTCACCTTTGCATCCGGATTAATCTCAAGAATTCTCTCCTTTGCCACTTCAACCTTAGGTCTTCCCACAGTCTTAGTTGTTGCGATAATCTGTCTGTTTATATTTGAAAGACATACATCATCATCATCTATCAAATCAATTGTACCGACTCCACTTCTAACCAATGCCTCAACCACATATCCGCCAACACCGCCGACACCAAATACTGCCACTCTGGCATTTGCCAGCTTCTCCATATTTTCACTTCCAAGCAGTAGCTGTGTTCTTTGAAACTGTTCCTTCATTAATATCTGCCTCACTGAATAATTAAAATTATATCTAAAATTCTATTTATATATTTATCGTTTGTCAAACCACTCTTTCATTGTGTTTAGTACTTTAAGAAGCTCATCATCCGTAATAATATATGGAACCATAGCATAAAGGTAGTTTAAAAATGGTCTTGCAAATACACCTCTTTCATAGGCAAATTCCTGATAACCCTTTAATATCTCACTATCTGTTACCTCTATACAAACACAACCTCCCATCATACGCACATCAGCAATTCCCTCAGCAATAAAACCTTGCATATTCTCTTTTATTACCTCTTCAATATGCGCAATTTTTGACATATAATCGTTCTCTTCAAACAATTCGATAGAAGCAAGTGCTGCACTACATGCCAGCGCATTTCCCATAAAGGTTGGACCATGCATAAGCGCATGAGTTGGGTTGTCACTGTAAAATCCATCATATACTTTTTTACTGGCTACAGTTGCTGCATGTCCAATGTGTCCTCCCGTCAGAGCTTTTCCAAGAACAATTATATCAGGAAGTACAAGGTCAGCCACAAATCTATTTCCTGTTCTTCCAAATCCGGTTGCAACCTCATCAAAAATAAGTAAAATTCCGTACTCATCACAAAGCTGTCTGGCTCTCTCCAAAAAAGAAATATCATACATTCTCATACCGCCAGCACCCTGAAGAAGTGGTTCAACTATAAAGCAATTAAGCTCATCCTTATATTTTGCAAAGGCCTCTTCAAGGGCATCAATATTGGTATCGATATGAATCACATCAGGATTCTTACCGTATGCTTCTAGAATAAAATGATAATCTTCATCATCACCCACATCCATTGTCTTAAATGTATCCCCATGATATGCATGAGTCAGACTTAATATCTTGGTTCTGTTTGTCTCACCTTTATTCACATAATATTGAAGCGCCATTTTAAGTGCTACCTCAACAGCGACAGAACCTGAGTCTGAAAAAAAGCAATAATCCAAATCTCCAGGAAGAAATTCTGCAAGCTTTTTCGACAGCTTCTGGACCGGTTCGTGTGTCAATCCACCAAGCATAACATGCGAAAATTTATCAGCCTGATCTTTTATAGCTTGTGTAATCTTGGGATTTTTATATCCATGTATCACACTCCACCAAGACGAAATTGAATCTATTAGCTTGTTGTCCTCCGTATATATATAGACCCCTTCTGCATCTACAATTTTATATGGGTCCTTCATTGTTTTCATTTGTTCGTATGGATACCAGATCATAATATTCTCCTATTCCTGCTGTATTTTTTCACTCATATAATTTCTTAAGTTCTTCCACATCAAGGTCTAACTCACTGTCCCCTTTGCCGACCGTTGCTATTACTTTTACGCCGGTAAGCTGTTCACACATGAATAGATTATCCTCATGCATCACATGGCCTTTTATGTAATTATTGAAAATAATGCCCCTTACATCGAGATTGTGATTTTTCATGTATTCTACAGTAAGTACGACGCTGTTAATCGTGCCAAGTCCCGCATCAGCAATAATTAAGCATGGAAGATTTAACTCATGTATTATATCCTCAAGCAAAATATGCTTTTTTGAATGCTCATCTTTTGAATATCCCGTCTCTTCTCTATATTCCGCATCTGCTTCCCATGTAATAGGGCAGATAATTCCCCCCGCTTCCTTCCATTGTCACGTAGTCATACTTTTTACATACTTCTTCAAATCCGCTTTTTACAATCTTCATTTCAACCGGATTTCCTTCAATTCGAGAAGCAAGATGTGGTGAAACAGCCTCTTCATATACATATGGACACATCTCGTCCATAGGCTGATTTATATTTGACACTTCTTTTATACGCATTGCATCAAGCGGAATAAGTTTCCCATTTTCATCCTTTTCATTTCCGCTTAGTGCAGCCTTATAATACGCTGCATTTACTCCACTTTCATGCAATTTTTTTACGATTAGCCCGGTAACATATGTCTTGCCAATATCAGTTCCTGTACCTGTAATAAAAATATTTTTGCTCATTCCGGTAAACCTCCATTAATGATAAAGAATATTGTCAGTATATGGTTTTACACGCTTTACAATATACGCTGCGAAAAAACATAATACAATATCACCCGGAACAGCCAGGATAAAGCAATATAAGAATAAAGGCCACAGACCAATAGGAGAGTTTATTACCCAATTACAAATTATAAAATAATAGACCATTCCGATTGCATAATCAATTAATAATCCGCAAAATGTAGCCAAAAGAAGCTTAATATAACTGTTATATCCAAATTTTTCTGCGAGAAAACCGGTCACGAATGCGGCCACGATGAAGCCAATAATGTAACCAAATGAGGGATTAAATACATAACCAATGCCACCACCTGCAGCAAATACAGGGAAGCCAATCAGTCCAAGAATTGCATAAAGCATTATACTTATCGCACCAAGCTTTGGTCCTAATAACAGACCCGCCAGATATACGAATAAAATCTGCAATGTAAAAGGTACCACTGGAACTGGTATCTTAATTAAAGCTCCAATAATGGTCAGCACCGTAAAAATGGCGCAACATGCCATCTGTACAATTGAAAGTCTTTTAGTAATTGTTGAATCCATAATATTGCCTCCTTAAACCATTGTTAACCTATGACAAGTCATAGGTTAACATTTCTTTATTAAAAAGGCAACTTTTTTATAAATGAATATTTCTTGCAAAATAATTGTCTATCTCCTGTTTTATCTGCTCAGGAGGAGTATTCTTTAAAATATAGCCTTCCGGCTTTAGCGCCATTACCTTCATGATGCTTGCCTTATCATTTTTACTGGTCAGGAAAATAACAGGTATATCACTAAATTCTGGCTCAGTTCTTATCATCTCTAGCACCTGACTTCCATCTACCACAGGCATCTCATAATCCAGTAAAACAAGATCTGGTCTATTGATAGAAAGGTATTTAATAGCCATTGCACCAGAGTTAGCCAAGATAATTTGATATTTGTCCTCGAGCCATTCCTTAACACTTCTGAGCATAGCTCCTGAATCGTCTACTACAAGAATTTTCTTTTTTATATGCCTTCCATTTATCCTGATGTATTCGTCGATTTTTTGAGAAGTTTCCTTTACATTTATTGGACGCTCAAATGACTCCCTAAGAATATGAGCTGGGATTATATCGCTCAACCCCTCCAAATCTTCCCCAATGTAAAACACCGGGATATTCTCTTCTACCGCTTTATCACGCAAATACAAAAGTTGCTGGGTATATCCACCTACTTCGCTTTCCATATATAAAAGAATTGCTTCGTATACTCCAGTCAAATGGAAAAGGTTTTGAAGCACAAACTCTTCAACCGTAACCTCATACCCAAGCATCGAGAGTTGTTCCGCTATAGTACTTGGGAAAAAGCCCCCATTTTCCGTTACAATTAATATCTCCTGTCTTTCACTCATTCCTGTATCTCCTCAATAATCTTTTCTGTAAGCTCCATTATCTCTTCCATTGCAACATCTGCCACCAAAATCTGAAGCTTATCAATCATAGGCTTTATTTCTTCAGAAAAATCATAAGTCAATAGCCTCTTCATAGCCTCATCCGCTGCATCTAAATCAAAGCAATCCACTGCATCGTGGAGACTAGAAAGTGCCGCTTTTATCTCCTGCACTGACACTTTTATCTTTTCCTCCTCAGGAGTATTCACTAATTCACTTAGCTTTTGTTTGTAGCTTGTGTATAGTTCTAGTAATGCTGGAAGATTATTGTCTATTTCCTCTTTGTTTTCTTCATTACCAAGTTGTTCCATACGATAAAACTGCTTGGATAATTCAGTTGCTCCAATCATCCTGGCATTGTTCTTTAGAGCATGGACTTCTATGGTATAGTCTCGAAGATTTCCATTTTCCAGACAAGTCTTTAGCTTATCTATTTTGCTGTCAATCATCATATAGAAGTCGCCCATCAGTTCTAACAGGAATTTTGATGTACCACAATTTTTTATTCCTTCCACAAAATCAATTCCTTCAATTCGTAAACCTTGAAGTTTAGAATCCACCTTTTCCTCTTCGTTGTCTTCTGTGTCAGGTATTTCATTGCCATCTGTACTAATTAACAATTCCTTTGGAAGCCATTTCCTTAGACACTCTTCAAGTTCCTTTTCCCTTATTGGCTTAGCCACAAAATCGTTCATATTGGCCTCAATAAACATTTTTCTTGCATCTGCCGTAGCATTTGCTGACAATGCAATAATTGGAAGCTTCCGGCAGTATTCCTCATCCATTTGACGAATCGTCTGAGTTGCCTCAATTCCATCCATTACCGGCATCATATGATCCATAAAAACTAAATCATATTGCTTATCCTGTACCATCTCAACGGCCGCTTCTCCATCCCTTGCCGTATCAATCTGAACTTTGTAGATACTCATTAGACCTCTTGCCACCTTCAGATTCATCTCGTTGTCATCTACAACCAGAATTTTGGCATCCGGTGCAGTAAATTTTTGTTTTTCCTCTGAATAGTGCACAAACACCTGGTCTTCTTCATTAACTAACTGGCAAAAATTCAGGCTGTATAGTGGTTTGTTTATAACAGTCACATTTACATCCGAAATGTTTTCAATCATAGGATTTTGAAGCAGGCAAATCTTAGTATTCGAATCCTTTGGAGCTTTCTTTTTATCATCTGTAATCAAAAAATCAATCTTTATATCTGCATCTGAAAAGTTTGAGCATTCACTCACATCAACACATTCGATTCCATATGTGCCGGCAAGTTGTATAAGACCTTCTCGCACTGCAGTGTTTGTAATATTATGACCAATTCTAAAGTTTTCCGGCAGCTCTCTTTTTATACAAGTTGCAACTTCTTCATCCACAATCTTTTGAACTATGTAAAATGAAAAGCAACTTCCTTTACCATATGTACTTTCTACAAATATTTTTCCTTGCATAAGCTCCACTAGCTGCTTTGAAATAGCAAGCCCAAGTCCCGTTCCTTCCTTTTTGTAATTTCTCTTAGTATCTACCTGCTGGAAGGATTTAAAAAGCTTTTCTATGTCTTCTTCCTTTATTCCCTGTCCAGAATCTTCTACTGAAATAGAAAGTTTTATTTCTTTATAACCAATAGAATCTACACCGACCTTTAATTTGACATAACCTTCTTCTGTAAATTTAATTGCATTGTTTACCAGATTTATTATTATCTGTCTAATTCGAAGGTTATCCCCATATAACTGTGCTGGTAAATTTGGGTCGACATCGTAGATAAGCTCCACCGGTTTCGAACCTATTCTATTGAGAAAAATCATGGAGAGATCATGAAGCATCGACATAGGTTCATATTTTTTCTCCACGATATCAAGCTTTCCTGATTCGATCTTCGAAAAATCTAATATATCATTTATTATGTTTAGAAGAGCATCTCCAGAGTTTTTTATATTATTTAAATACTCCCTCATCTCCTCTGAAACATCTTCTCTAAGAAGAATATCTGTCATTCCAACAATGGCGTTCATCGGTGTACGAATTTCATGCGACATATTAGACAGGAATATTGATTTTGCCTCGTTTGCATAATCTGCCCTTTCCTTCTCTTCCTTAAGTCTTTCCATCAATAGAACATCCGGACTTTCCACCGTCAGGAAAAACGCGAGATTTATAAGTGTAATAGCCATACTTGTGATAAGTGCCGGAGGGTATGCAGACTGAAATATCAATACTACAATCTCAATCCCAAAAGCTACAGTTATTACATATCTCTTTTTGGCATTTATATCTTTTCCATGTTTAATCAACTTTACTACAATACAGATAAAATAAAATACAACGATTCCCTGAACAGTTATTACTGCCGGCCCCCACGAATAATTAACCTTATCCATTTGAATAAAGTCTTTAGGAATCGCTCTCATATCCAGACCTGGAAGACGAGATATTCTGTTTGTCTGTATATACTCAATCGGTAATGTGATAAGAGCAATCCATGAAATCCAAACAGGTATAGCAGAAAAAAGCATCCTTTTAACCTTAACTTTTTCATCATAAATTAAAATCACACTATATACATAAAACAGATATACTTCCATTATCATACTTCCTAGAAAAAAAGTATGAAATATCCTGTTTGCACTCATTGGAATAGTATCCAGACGATTTACTGTAAAAACGGTAATCATATCAAACACAATATTTACCATGCTGGTAATAAGTGAAAATGAAAATACTATATGTGAATACGATTTTACCCTTTTTACCGGACAATATACAGCTGCAATAAACAAAGTGATTATCAAACAGCAAATCTGAAGTTTTATCATACTTTCTCTCCTGTATATAATATGAAGACAATTGTTCTGGTACTATTTTGCCACGTTTTATTGTCCTTTTACACACATTTTTTTCAAATTTGGTTGATTATTTTCCTGATGCATTTTAAAATAATAATTGTATAATTCATTTGGAGGGATAACATGAAAAGAATTTATGATTCCTTAGAAAAAGCCAATTTTACTCCTCGTGTGGGCGGTGGACTGGCTCTTTTGATACCGGGTGTAATTCTTCTTGGTTCACAAATTGCATATGTTGCCATCATAAAAGAAGTAAATATTGTGAACTTTGTTTTGGGAATAGTATCATTAATCCCCATATTTTTTGGAGCACGCAGCATTTATTTTTATGTAAACGGCAGTTACAAAAAATACATAAAAGAATCTCTCGAACAGGAAAATATCTCTGAATATTCTCTACAATGCGATTTGAGAACCGCCAAAAGAATAGCAAATGGAAAAGTTGAGATTGGCGAAGAATATATTATTATGTACGGAGATAAACCTGATGTAGGGCGTTATCATGACATCATCTGGGCATTTTACAAAACTACATCTGCAGACAAGAAAATTGCCGGTATTATTCCGGCCGGTAAAAAAACTGTACATAAAGTAATGCTTATTAACGAAGCCCATATGTGTGGAGAGATTGAGGTTGACAGTATAGAGGAAGCTGATGAAATAATTAAGGAATTACAAAAGAGACTTCCTCATATTCTTGTAGGTTTAGATGAGGAACTTGTCCAAATGGAAAAAAATGACTTTAATGAAATGATAAAACTTGTTGAGGAACGAAAAAACAGTTTTAAAAATATATAATAATGGCAGGAAGAATTTTCTTCCTGCCATTTATTTAATCATTTAGCAATTTTTTTAAAACATCTAGTAACATCTCTTTTGAAACAGGCTTTGTCAAATATCCATTTAAACCTTCTTCCTCATACAGCTTTGCATATGAAGAATCAGCATTTCCAGTTAGCATAACCACCGGTGCATTATCGTTATTTGTACAATTATCACGAATATAATGATATGCTTCTACCCCATCCATTCCGGGCATCATATGATCCATAAAAATAATGTCGTATATATTTTCCTGTGCCATTTTGATAGCCTCATCACTACTTTCTGCCTTATCAGCAATAACTCCAATACTTTCAAGCAATGATGAAATAACTGCAAGATTTACTTTTGTATCATCAACACACAAAGCCTTTTTATTCTGAAGAAAACCATTGTCTTCAATATCTCTTTTTTCCTGATATTCTTCTGACGAGA
Source organism: Agathobacter sp. (assembly GCA_045123895.1). GTDB lineage: Bacteria > Bacillota > Clostridia > Lachnospirales > Lachnospiraceae > Roseburia. The sequence continues at coordinate 10,114 of JBGVKW010000022.1, read as the reverse complement.
TTTTAATAGGAATTCTAGCAGTAAAGGTAGAGCCTTCATCTATACTTGAATCTACAAATATCTCCCCGTCCATGTTGTCTATAATTCTTTTTACAATGGACAAACCAAGCCCGGTGCCTTGAACAGTTGAATTTTTGACTTCATTACATCTGACGTAAGGGTCAAATAACGTTTTCATTGATTTCTCCGATATTCCCTGTCCCGTATCACTACAAGTGATGACAAGTTCTCCTTCAGAATATGAAACCTGAAGAGTAATGTTTCCTTCATCAGTGTACTTAAGAGCATTTGATAAGAAATTATTCATTATCTGCTTAATCTTGGTCGCATCGCCCACGTACCATGTAGGAAGATTTTCCTGAACCACCAGTCTAAAGGTAATCCCTTTTTCTCTTGCCTGATTATTTGTCAGATACGCAACATTCTTTAAAATACTCTTTAAATCAAATCTTTCGTTTTTAATTTCAAATCCATTAATCTCCAATTTTGCAAAATCTAAAAGCTCATTCACAATGTGAAGCATCAATTTGGATGACTCAAAAGCATTTGAAATATTCTCTTTTTGTGCTTCCCCTATCGTATCGTCATCCATAAGCACCTGAAGGGACCCAAGAATGGCATTTAACGGACTTCTAAGCTCATGATTCATAGATGCCGTAAAAAGCTTGCTTGTAGCATGCAACTGCTCAATTTTTTGAAGCGATTCTTTCAATTCGGAATTTGAATTTTCTAACTGTCTACACTTACCTTCCAATTCATTTGACATATCACGAATCTGATATTCCATGACTGTCTTGTCTGTAACATCATTAATCAGCCCTACTATTCCTATTGCCTCACCATTGCTGTCCAAAAGGGGCTCTTTAATTAATTCCAGAAAACTGATATCCCCATCAATTTCACTTTTTATCACGTAACTACAACCTTTTTTGGTACGGAGAATCTCCCTGTCCGCCTCCATAGCCTTGATAGCATCCTCTCTGTCCTTTCGGACATCCAAATCTGTTTTTCCAACAATATCATCACTATTTAGCTGTGCCCAACAATGTGTAGAAAAGCGATATTTCAATTCTGCATCTTTAAAAAAGATACACGATGGAATATTTGAAATAATCTTCATAAATGTCAAATAATCCATTTCATCCATCAAACGTTCATCAAAACATGCCATACATATCCCCAGCTTTATCCCAATACATGTAAACTATTATTATCAGATATTAAATACTGATATTGCCTGATTAAGATTTTCTCCAATATCTTTCATCTCTTGGGTTTTCTCTTTTGTATCAAGACACGCATTTGCAACAGTATCACACGTTGCTACAACCTCCTGTGCGCTTGCTCCAAGTTCCTCACTTATCGCACTCAAATCAGTAATAGCACCTGACAACTCACTTTTAATTCCACTCAATTCCTCAGCCATTCTCCTGATACTTCCAATTTCGTGTATACTGCTATCCACGGATTCTGTAAGAACTTTGAATATATTCTGAGTTTCAAGAATGTAATTTTGTTCCTCTGAAATTGTATCCATAACTTTTGATGCAGAGTCAACTGTTTCCCCAGAAATCGTAATTACTTTACTAATAATATCTCTGATTTCTGTTGCACTAGTCTGACTGTCATCTGCAAGCTTTCGAATTTCCTCTGCAACAACAGCAAAGCCTTTTCCTGCCTCTCCAGCTCTTGCTGCTTCAATAGAAGCATTTAAACTTAGAAGATTTGTCTGGCTGGCAATATCCTCTATCATTTGAACACATTCATTAATCCTTGCTACCGCTTCATTTGTTTCATTAATTTTACTAGAAATGCCTTCTACGGCATTTACACTATTACTTGACGAATCCATTACAGCCAGCATATATTTGGAGGCCTTATCATTTACCTGACTGATAGAATCCGAGGCATTCTTTAGGTTTTCCACATTCACAACAAGTTTATCAATATTTTCTTCCAGATTTTCTGCCTTCTCAGCCATATTCTGAGCAGACTGGGCTACAATCTGGGATGTATTAGCAACTTCACCTATCGCCTCGTTTATCTGCCCACTTCCTGCAGCATTTGTGGCAGTCTGAGAATCTACATTTATTACCGCATCATCAAGAATTCTCGCATTTTGCTTAACGGTTCCAACCGCAAGCTGCAATGACTTCTTCAGCTCGTTCACAGATGCGATTATTAAAGTAGTCTCTTTTATATGTGACTTCGCATAAAGTTCTGCATGAAGATTTCCCCTCGCTATTTCATCTGTACACTCTGAAATCTGACGAAGTGGCGTTGCAATTACTCTGGCAATCAATATTCCTGTAACCGTAAAAAATGCCATAAGACCTAACGCAACGACTACCGATATTACTGTTATACTATTTATTCCGGATAAAACATCACCTTCATCAACAGAAATAACCATAATGAATGAGTTATCCGGTGCTACATAATATGCACAAGCTTTTCTTTCTCCATTAAATGAGTATGAAGCAGTTCCTGACACCGCATTTCCTGATTTCATCTGTTTACACACATCCTGAATCACTTCATTGGTAACAGGTTGCCCTATTTTTTCTGTTGTCGGATGATAAAGCATAACCCCATCCGGATTTGCGACATAACAATATGATGATTCAACATTCTCCAGATGTACTTCTTTACATGCAGAAGTAAGCGTTTCAGTTGAAAGAGCTGAATCTCCAATAGCAGCCCTTATCTCCATAATATTATTTCCAGATTGTTCTGCAACAGTGAACATAAAATCTAACATCTGTGAATTTAATTCTTTCCTTGAATATGTCACCAAAATAGCAGTAACAATAATCGTGCCCACACAAAGCGGTGCCAGGCCATACATTACAAGAGTCGAATACATTGACATCTTTTTACTTTTTGTCGCCTTTCCCATAAAAAACAACCCCCAATATATATATTCTATTCTAATCCATTGCCAGTATTAAGCAATTTAAGCACTTCCTTAACATTATCAGCGGTCTCAATAATACTATTTGATGAAGCTGCAATCTCTTCTGTTGAAGCCGCAAGTGTTTGAGTTCTTGTATTTACCCCGTTAATTACTTCTAGAAGCTTACTTGTCTCACTTCTAATCTTCTGTATCGACTCAAGCACTTTTGTCTGACTTGCACTACTCTTGCTGGCAGTATTCTTTGAATCCTGAGCCAGATTATTGATCTCATCTGCAACTACTGCAAAGCCTCTTCCTGCTTCTCCTGCTCTTGCAGCCTCAATACTTGCATTTAGAGCAAGCAAATTGGTTTGAGAAGCTATCGATACAACTTCCTCGTTATTGTTACTAAGCTCTTCAATAAGTTTGCTGATTTCAGTCATTGCCTGTTCTAGTTGCTCGCAGAAGTTCGCCACATTCTTAATCTCGTATGTAATGGCTGTACTTTCATCTGCATTGGTCTCATTTCCTTTGACCATATCCTCAACTGACTGATACAAATTTTCAAATAACTCGTCCACGGTTTTTATTGTGTCCGAAATTACTTCCTGTTGTTCCTGAATCTGACTCTTCTCTTCACGTACCATTTGAGCAAGTTCATAAGCATGCTCTTTCTCTTTTTCTACAACACCCTTTACATAATGAATACAGTTTTCTCTTTTGTTAAATCCATTAAATATTGCCGTTGCCATAAGTTCACATGTCTCATATCCACAACACTCACAATTTATGGTTCTCGACTCAGGAGTAATCTTATCCATCTTATTAAATATACTATCTAACTCTTCCCTTGATGGTACCTTATAGCTACACTTTTCAGAGCGATCAGTATACTGTCTTAAATAATCGTCAAGATTAAGATGTGCAAACTGTTTATTTAATTTATTCAAACGCTGGGCCGGTGTAAGCTTTCTCGACCACGCACTTGCCTTATTATTCTTCTTACAATTTTCCTGAATCACATGTACATTGTATAATGCATCATCTGTCGCAGCTTTACTCTCCTCAACTGCTGTTCCGTACAGACAACCCATTCCACAGTTTAGAGCATCAATAAACAATTCTTTGTTAGTTCCTTTTGCAATCTGCTCCTTATGTTTATCTAAATACTCATAGACATGCTTCTCGCCCTCAACCTGACGAATATATACATCCTCTCCAAGGAACCAGTATACATTTTCCTTCAATCCACCAGGCATAGGGTAAATTGAACCAAGACCATACTCTATTTCATCCGTTGAGAATGGTCCACGAATCTGATGTTCTCTAACATACTGCATGAGATGCTCAAATGTCACATTATATGACACAAGACCCTTATTATTTGGATCATCAATCTCATTTTTCTTTGCTATACATGGACTGATAAATGCAAGCCTGTCTGTAATGCCCATCTCTTTTTTTGCATATATCGCACCACACATCATAGGACTTTGAACTGGAAACAGCTTTGGAATAAGCTGTGGTGCATATCTTTCAATATACCCAACTACAGCCGGACATGGCTGCGATATTCCACCTACAAATCCTGTCTTTTGTACATAATTTATGTATCCCCACGTAGTAATATCTGCACCAAAAGAAATGCTTATAATACGATTTACTCCAAGACTCTTTAATCCACCAAGAACACTTTCGTACTCAGAAGGATAATTTGCCTTAAATGCAGGTGCCAATAGCAGAGAAATCTTTACCCCGTTCCTTAAATCCTCAAAAAATCTCTCTGTATCATCATTAAATTTTCTAGCATGATGTTCACACGCGTCAATACATGCTCCACATCCAATACACTTATTAGGGTCAACCTCAATTCTTGGATTTCCCTCTTCTTCTATAGCCTTACAGGCGCCCATACAACTACAGACTCTAATGCACTTATTACACCCAATACAATCTTCACTAGTATACACTAACCCCATACGCGCTCTCCTAACCTTTTATTTTTTCCGCACAAAATGTTTCTAGGAACATAGTACCATCATTCTTAAAAAATGTCTATACAATTTAGTACTTTTAGTCTTCATTTTAGCAAAAAAAAGCGCTGTTATAACCCCAAATTATAACAGCGCTTTTTCATCAATTCACTATAAATACAAATCCTTCTTACAGAATATTACACTTCCCATAGTATACATAATTACAGCTCCAATTATAAGTACTATCGCCCCTGCGAAAGCTCCTGCTTCATTTGCAACAATTCCATTTGCATCAAATAGTGTAAAAAACGTAAAGTATTTTGCAACTTCGGTTTTTTCACCTACATTTCCAAGCATCTGTATGACATACATAAATGCCGGTATTCCAGCTCCAAATGCTATACTGTATTTGGTCTCTGAGAACACACATGAAGAAAGGAAGCAAATTCCCGCAATAAATAACTGCAAGCAAAAAAGTGCTACATTTAATTTTAACAAATCTGCCACCACAAGCTCTCCAGGAAACTTGTAATTTGCTACCACAATCTCCAGACCTGTAGAATATAATAGTAAAATAAATAAGCCACTAACCAGCGAAGCTAGCTGTGTACATACAACTGTTCGTCTCTTTACAGGTGCGGCAACCAGAACCGCCATTGCACCATCATCCGTATATTTTGAAATCAATCCATTTCCTCTAAGTATACAATATACCATTGGGAAAATTAAAAAGATAAATCCATACAGATAAGAAACCATAAATCCCAGAAGGCTTGTAGCACCAGCTTTCATTCCAACCGCAGCCATAAGTTCTGGCATCATATCATAAAATCCCTCCAGCGATTTCATCAGTTCAGGATCATACATTCCAATAATGATAGTTACATACATCGTGATAACTGCCCCAAAAATCACCAGCATTTTGATGCTTTTTTTCATTTCTCTAAAATACAATGTACTATTTATCATTCTCCCCACCTCCGTAGTAGTTCATAAAAATATTCTCCAGACTCTGTTTTGAAGCAACTGTTACATTCTTTCCAGAAGCATTTCCGTCAAAATCCTTGGCAAAAGCCATAGCCTCTTCTTCTGAATTTAGAGTAACTATGTATTTGTGCATATGACGCTCACGCAAATTCTCCACTGAATCTACTGTCACCATTTTCCCATCCTTTATTATACCTATACGGTCACACGTTCTCTCCACTTCTTCAAAGATATGACTAGACAGCAATATAGTTTTTCCCTTTTCCTTCTCCTCCGCAATCAATTCGACAAAACGATTCTGCATCAGAGGATCTAATCCGCTGGTTGGTTCATCAAGAATCAAAATATCCGGGTCGTGCATAAATGCTGTGATTATTCCAATCTTCTGTTTCATTCCCTTACTCATTTTCTTTATCTTGCCGCTTGGGTCTAATTCAAAACGCTCAATAAGCTCTTTTTGTCTGTCAAGATTGGCTATTCCCTTGTATTTTGCTACAAATCTAAGGAACTCTGTTCCTGTCATGTCATCGAAAAAATTGATTTCACCAGGAATGTATCCAAGACTTTTCTGTATTTTGTCTCTTTCTTTCCAACAATCCATTCCACTTATAGTACAATTTCCGGACTGGCTTTTGATAAAGCCCATCAGATGACGAATTGTAGTGGTCTTCCCTGCCCCGTTCGGTCCCAAAAATCCAAAGATTTCCCCTTGTCCAACGCAGAATGATATATCCTCTATTCCTCTATGCTTTCCAAAATTTTTAGTTACATTATTTATCTCTATTACCTTATTCATACTTTACCTCCTCATTTTTTCCTTTCTTTCTTGAAATGCCTGTAAATCTCTGTTCATTATTTTTTCGTCTATCCTTCGTCGTACTCTATACAACCAGAAGCAGCATACATACATAAAGCATATATAGAAAAAGAATAAACCACTTACAAACAGACTTCTGTCAAACCAATCACACAAATACGACGCTACAGTATACAAAAACGAACAGATTATCATGTATAGGGTGCTCCTTATACGCCATTCATAAGCCTCATCAAATCTCTTCAATAAAAAAGTCTGTACATATCCCATTACGTACGTTAAAAATATTATTTCTGCCATATGTAAAATCATGGCGTCTACTTTATTACAGCTTAGTCGGTATAGGCAATAAAAGAACATTATTGCAAAAAAGTAGAGGCATGCTTTAAATTCAATTGCAATCTCATCAAACAGATATCTTTCGAACCATGTCAGCTTCTTTTTATTCATTTACACTCCCCTCCCTCAGTCTTTTTCTAAAATCAGAAGCATATGTTCTTGATATCATCACATGCTCCCCGTTACACATGGTGGCATCAATTCTGTTAGATGCAAGGCTTTTTAGTGACTTTACCTTATCAATGTTTATAATCATCGATTTGCTGCATCTGAAAAAACTGATTTCACATATAAGCTGTTCTAATTGAAAAAGTGTATACTCCAGCCTAATCACATTCGTATCCGTATACGCAAAGCTTTTTCCATCCACGCTCTCTATATATAAAATCTCTGATAAATCAACCACCAGCTTCTCGTTATTACAGGTGCCTACCAGCTTTCTTTTTTTGTTTCTAAGTATACCAATAATCTGGTAGATTTCTGGGGTAAGCGTACTATAACGAACCATAACCTCATTTTCCCCAGTGTCAATCTTTTCTATAGTGTATTTCACTGTTTTCTCCTACAAAATGTTTAAATCTTTGCTATATAAAAATATTAGCAATTATTGATTCAACACACAATATAATTGATGTTAAGTGACACTTTTTCCCTTATAAGACGCAAAAAAGAGACAACGAAAAAAATTATCGTTGTCTCAAAAAATATAGCTATCTGTTATTATGCCCTTAGTATATTGGTTTTTCTGATGTGTTCCATCATTTTTACAATATCATTTTCTATAAGCTGAGTATTTTCAGTTGCATCTGTTACTATTGCATTGATTGTTACAACATTTTTGCTTCCATCCCATTGCCTTGTACCATCACTTGCTTTGTAACTCATCATTCCCTCACTCAAATCCACTTCTTACTCGTGGATTCTCTTTGTAAAATCATATATCAAAAAATCCTTATCCCGCATATGGAAGCTCTTCAAATGCCTCATACTGATCTATTCCATCTACAAAAGTGCCAGCATCATTCTTGTCATACTTAAAGTACCCAATCTTACCATCCTTTTCTACAACAAACTGCTTATTCTGTTCATTATATCCTCTTGGATAGACTATTGAACCAGACTGCAATTTTTCATCTCCATTATCAGAATAGAACGTTAACTCTCTCTTTAAAATCAAAATATGTCTTCCATTTTTATCATATACCTTGGTAATAAAATCGCCCTCTTCACTTCCATCTAAAAATGAACCATCTGAAACCTGATTTTTATTGTTAAACTCAATGTATCCATCAGTATTTTTTGACTTAAGTCCGTCATCAGTAACATCATATGAAACTACAGTTTCATATGTTCCTAATAAATGCTCATAACTTGCAATCGTACAGCTTGTACTTGAAAGATTATCAGTATTCTCTACTCTTCCCCAAACGCTTCCCAATGTTTTCAAGCCTTCACTCTTGGAGCATTTAACAACAACTGTCTGACAATAGTCATTTGAAAATCCTAACTGTGCATATACGTAAAATTCTGAATCATTTACTGTCACTACGTAACTATCACACATCCACTCGCAATAATCTAAAATGATATCAGTTCCAGCATATGATAAAACAGCATCACCATCTGAATATTCAGAGTAATCACTCTTTATTTCAATTGAAAGTTCCTCACCATTTATATCAATTGAATCATCTACTTTTAATATTTGAACTTTTTCCTCCAAGGTCTCTTGTGTCTCAGATTCCTTTTCTTCTGTTTCCTGTTCTTCAGACTTCTTTTCTTCTGTTTCCTGTTTTTCAGTATTTGCTGGTTCCTTTTTCTTCTTTGATGTTGTACTACAAGCACATAAAGAAGCAATAGCACATACCCCTATCAGTAGTATCGCAATTTTCTTTTTCATCTGTATACCTCCCGTCTTTGACATACTGATTTACATTATAATATTTCTTTACTCATTTTTATAGTATGTTTCAATTTTATCCCTGCTTGCATCTATCTTTTAGGATAAGTAAAGACAAATATCCTGCATTTTCATCAATCTCTTCCGCAGAAGTATATACCTTTTCATTTTCCATTCCACAGTTTTCTACCATATACACATCTGCAGGAATATCCATCAATTTTTCCTTTACCTGCTTCATTTTTCTTGAAGCCTTCATTAACACTTTTGTTCCAGGAAGTGTCAGCGCATCATCAATCTCGTAAGAAGAAGGAATAATATGAATCTGCTCATCCCTGTCAGCCACACTAATATCAAGTCTTGCTGCTGCCGCACAAAATGATGTAACTGCATTTATCAGCTTTGCTTTATATCCCGCAGCCTCAATTCTCCTGTGTATATACATATATGTGGAATAAAATGTCGGATCACCTATTGTCAGATATACAACATCTTCCCCTTCATCCAGAACATGGGTAATCTTTTCACACACTGCCTGATAATTTCTATCAAGAATATATTTATCTTTTGTCATCTCAACAGGACACTCTATACAAATCTTTTCCTCCATATCCGGAACAATAGCATTAGCAATCTTGTATGCATAGCTGCTATCCTTTGTTCTCCCTGGAAAAGCTATATATTTTGTCTCAGAAATTATTTTATATGCCTTTATTGTTAATAGCTCTGGATCTCCTGGTCCAACACCTATTCCAAATAGAGTTCCTGTATTATTTCTCAAATTCATTTCCTTTCGCTTGAAAATATTTCTCTACATCATCCTTGCTTTCAAAAAATAATGAAAATAATCTCTCACCTGTCTTCTTGATATACTCATTTCCAAAAACTATCAATTCATCATCCGTTGTAACATAATTTACAATCGCAGTCTCAATAATCGCAGCCAGCATATCGTGAATTTCCCCAACATGCTTTATCTCGAGTGTAACCCTCGCTGTCTCAGAAAGTGCGTTAAAGTAAGTATTTATTACTCGTTCTCCTTCTTTTTTAATAATGTCATTAGGCGTTTGCAAAACGCCGTAAGCCGCATAAATACGGCATTTTTTTGTTGCAAAAATAAAATATCTCCTCTAGGTTTATGGTAAAATAGAATTGTCGAGAAACTATCAACCAATCCACCTAAAGGAGATATATTCATA
>JBGVKW010000021.1:0-7299 GCA_045123895.1 Agathobacter sp. | reverse complement strand
TATGCGTTTCTTGGATCATATCCAGCCTCTGTAAGAGTCTCGAAACCAGCCTGCATAAGTGCACAAACACCACCACAAAGTACTGCCTGCTCTCCGAAAAGGTCTGTCTCTGTCTCTGTTCTGAATGTTGTCTCAAGAACTCCGGCACGTGCTCCACCAATTGCTAAAGCATAAGCAAGTGCTGTCTCAAGAGCTTTTCCTGTAGCATCCTGCTCTACAGCTACTAAACAAGGAACTCCCTTTCCAGCCTGATACTCAGAACGTACTGTATGTCCTGGTCCCTTTGGAGCGATCATTGTTACGTCAACGTCTGCTGGTGGAACGATACATCCGAAATGAATGTTGAAACCATGAGCAAACATAAGCATATTTCCAGCCTCAAGGTTTGGCTCAATATCATTTTTATAAAGTGCAGCCTGTTTCTCATCATTGATAAGAATCATGATGATATCAGCTTTCTTTGCAGCTTCAGCTGCTGTATATACTTCAAATCCCTGCTTAACAGCCTTGTCCCATGATTTACTTCCCTCATAGAGACCGATGATAACATTGCATCCAGACTCTTTAGCGTTAAGAGCATGTGCATGTCCCTGGCTACCATAACCGATTACTGCAATTGTCTTTCCTTCTAAAGCTGAAAGGTTACAATCTTCCTGATAATAAATTTTTGCATCTGACATTTTATAAATCCTCCTAAAAAATAATCATTAAAGTGTTAATCTAAATAAATATTAATATTAAGTATTAATCTAGCATTACAACATCATCCGAACCACGGGTAAGTCCTGTAGTTCCAGTTCTGGCTAATTCCAAAATTTCATAACCACTTAATAAATCAATAAAGTTATCAAGCTTATCCTGGTTACCAATCAATTCAATAACCATTGAATCATGTGTGACATCAACAATCTTTCCATGAAAGATTTCTGTTACATTCATAACAGCCTGTCTCTGTGTATCAAGAGCCCTGATTTTCACCATAATAAGTTCTCTGCAAACAGATAACCCTGGCTCTAGTTTTTTGATATCTAAAACATCCTCAAGTTTTTCAAGCTGTTTTTCAATCTGTTCTAAAATCTGCTCATCACCACTTGCTACAATAGTAATTCTAGTGTATTTAGGATCAGCTGTTACTCCAGAAGAGAAACTGTCAATATTAAATCCTCTTCTACTGAACAAACCTGAAATGCGGCTTGTAACACCAGGATTGTTTTCAACTAAAAGCGATAAAGTCTGTCTTCTCATCGAAAAACCTTCCTTAAACTATATTTCGTTCACTCACATTCTGATGATATTACTATAATCTATTTTTGTCAAGCATTTATAACATTATAACATAAAGTTATATAGCCAATAACTTATTTTAGTCAAATTATAATAATATGAGGGAACCAACTAAGTAGTTCCCTCATATTACAATTCATCAAACACATAATATATGTACCAAATAATTTGTCACTAATTATTACTATTAGAAGTACCAACCAAGATGTCTTACATATGAAGTAGCAGATAAGCCAATAATAAGTAACACAATAAACATAACTATTGTAACTATACCACATACAAGACCTGCTATTGCCATACCTTTTCCAGGTTCATTTCTAGAAATTGCCACTCCACCTAACACAATTGCAACAATCGAAAGGACAATTCCTAACCAAACAAATCCGATAACCACAAAAGATAACAGACACAAAGATATAATCGACAAAATACCACAACTCATAGCTGCAATCGATAATCCCATTGAGTTACCACCATGTGTACCTGGCTGTACATAACCAGGTGTGTAATTTACCAAACTGCTACTGTTTTGATTATATGGCTGCTGTGTACCGTAATTTGCCTGTCCATATTGCTGTTGTGTTCCATAATTTTGCTGCCCATAAGTCTGCTGTGTTCCATAATTTTGTTGACCAGCATTTTGATTATTATAATTATTATCCATAATATCCTCCAAATTGTTATAAACATTTTATAAAATTTTACTATATATTTTATTAAATATCAATTATTTATCCGAATATTTTTTACCCAATTACATTTAAGGATAACTATGCCAACTGGTAACAACAGAAGACTTATTATCTGAGAAGTATATAATCCCAAAATTGCTCCTCTTACAATATCACCTCTAAAGAATTCTATTAAAAATCTAAACACGGAATAATAACAGATATAACATCCTATCATTTTCCCTTCTTCAATTTTATTCTTTTTATATAGATAAAGGAATATAAAAAAACATCCCAAATTCATTACTGCTTCTAATAGCTGCGTCGGAAATCTTGGGACTTCAGACAACTGTGGTATATATTCGTTATCAGGAAATTGGATTGCTCCAAATCCATGATACTCTTTTCCATAGCAACAGCCCCCCAAAAAGCATCCTATTCGTCCAAAAGCATGTACAAACGGAATTAATATTGCAAATAAATCAGCTAATGGAACAATTTGAACCTTATATATTTTGCAGTACAATATAATACCAATTAATGCCCCAATAAGACCACCGTAAAAAACATTCCCTCCCAATAAAAAGGACGACGAAAATAAAAATATTGCCTTAATATCGCCGCCAAAATCTTCTATGAGTTTTGGGAATATACGAGTATACTGTGGTAATCTTGTAATCAAAAATAATAATTTCATTCCTACCATCATACCTACAATTGTATAGACTGCACTAAAAATGAAATCAATTTTATTTGAATATTTATAAATTTTTCTTCCTATGAAAAGCGCAAAAAAGAAACCAATAATAAACATAGCTGAATATAGTCCTATTTCAAACACTCCAAATAACCTAATTTCCGGTAACATATTTCCTCCAAATAATTTATGTTAAATAACACCTTTTCAACTAACTAAGGCTGTTGTCAAAGACAACAGCCCAATAGAATTAGTAATCAAGATAATAGTCATAATACTCCTTAAAATCATCATATTCAGACCAAGAAGCACCATATTCACTACATGCGCAAATTCTTTCTCCTACATATCCATAGCAACCATACCCTTTCCATGTTCCACTTCCATATGCAAGACATCCAAAAAAGAATAATGCAGATAAAGAAGTTCCTACAATTGAACAAATAAAAGGTGCATTTACTACTTTTTCATTTGCAATTTTACAAGCATGGATACTAAGAAGAAGTCCAACCACACCGCAAGCAATACCAATTAACGCTCCAAAAATTCCAAATAAGATTCCTCCTAGAAAACCAACTGAAATCGATACAATACCAAGAATAAGCGCTATTATTTTTCCAGAATTATTTGGTCCCTTTGGCATCATTCCCCCTGGCATTTGTTGATAATTTGGCATCTGCTGATTATATTGCATCTGCTGATTATTTGACATCTGCTGATTATTTGGCATGTTATTCATTCCATCCATAAATCATTCTCCTTTTTAATAAAAATTTAATACTTTTAAATAGTACATAATATTGATTATCTAGTCAACTAATTTAGACATCTTTTACATTTTTTATAACCACAATTTTCTAAATCACTTAGATTTCCGGTATAATACATTCTATTATTTTCTTTCATCTCTGACACGCTACTACAGTTAATTCGGTGAATCTTTCCTGAATTAATGTTTACAACATACTTTTCGCTGTTATTTTCTGAAGAAAAATCGCTTTGCTCTCCTTTATCCTCATTATTGGTAATATTGTTTCCTTCTTCTAACTCATCCGCAATCCAGCTTTCACCAGTTCTATAATCTATCTGTATTTGCGGCTGAATATTATAGCAATATACATTAAAACAAATGCCCTCTCCCTTGTCCTCTACTGACCATGCCTCAATCTGCACACCTGATGCAACAAGATTCTCATCATCAAAAACGGGCGTAACTCTGTACAAAACATGATTATCAGTTTCTTCCACATAGGAAGCAACAAGATTCTCAAACGGAAGCATTCCTGTTACATTTAAATATCTGGTTCCCGTTATGAGATTTTTTTCATTAGCGTTTTCTCCTGCAAGCTGGTATCCAATCAAGTGGCATCTGTTATATAAGTAATTTCCATCTATTAAATCATTATATTTAACTGTATGCCAGCCAGATGGACGTACATTTCCTATTTCTCCTCTTTTCTGTGTCGGCATTATTTCTTTACAAATATTTGCATATGCCTGTCCACACCTGCCAAGAGTATCCAAAGATGAATAATTTTCAAACGCATCAGTTCTTTTCTTATCTGTTTCAGAAAAATAAGGAATATTATTATTTAAATATACAAAAGACGCTTCATCAACAGACTCCATATGTGGAAGTTCTTCCGAAGATACCTGATTTTCAGATGACACAATATCTGTATATTCTTCATTGCATCCAGATATTAACAGTAAAAATACAATTATTAATATAATGTAGCTTTTATTTCTAATTTTACTCATTTTAATACTTTCTATAAAATATGATTAACAATTTTAAAAGTAAGATTCTTCCCAACTAAGATAAAAAACCTCTCCCAGAAATCTCTAGGAGAGGTCATTATTACATATAGGCAAATATAATTATAACTGTGGACCAGCTGAAACAAGAGCTTTACCAGCATCGTTTGTTGTGTACTTAACAAAGTTCTTGTTAAATCTCTCTGCAAGGTCTTTAGCTTTAACTTCCCACTCAGAAGCATCAGCATAAGTATCACGAGGATCAAGAATTGCTGGATCTACTCCTGGAAGCTCTGTTGGAACCTCGAAGTTGAACATTGGGATGTTCTTTGTAGGAGCTTTAAGAATATCACCAGAAAGGATAGCATCGATGATTCCTCTAGTATCCTTAATTGTGATTCTCTTTCCTGTTCCATTCCATCCTGTGTTAACGAGGTAAGCTTTTGCTCCGCTCTTCTCCATTTTCTTAACAAGCTCTTCAGCGTATTTTGTTGGATGAAGCTCTAAGAAAGCCTGTCCGAAACATGCTGAGAATGTAGGAGTTGGCTCTGTAATTCCACGCTCTGTACCAGCAAGTTTTGCAGTAAATCCTGAAAGGAAGTAGTACTGTGTCTGCTCTGGTGTAAGAATAGATACTGGTGGAAGTACTCCAAATGCATCTGCTGAAAGGAAGATTACGTTCTTAGCAGCTGGTGCAGAAGAAACTGGTTTTACAATGTTCTCAATGTGGTTGATTGGGTAAGAAACACGAGTATTCTCTGTAACACTCTTATCATCGAAATCAATCTTTCCGTTTGCATCAACAGTAACGTTCTCAAGAAGAGCGTTTCTCTTGATAGCATTGTAGATATCTGGCTCAGACTCTTTATCAAGTCCGATAACTTTAGCGTAGCATCCACCCTCAAAGTTGAATACTCCGTTGTCATCCCAACCGTGCTCATCATCACCGATAAGAAGACGTTTTGGATCAGTTGAAAGTGTTGTCTTTCCTGTTCCTGAAAGTCCGAAGAAAATTGCTGTGTTCTCACCATTCATATCAGCGTTTGCTGAACAGTGCATTGAAGCAATTCCTTTAAGTGGAAGGTAGTAGTTCATCATAGAGAACATACCTTTTTTCATCTCTCCGCCGTACCATGTATTGATGATAACCTGCTCACGAGATGTAATATTGAAAGCTACACATGTCTCTGAGTTAAGTCCTAACTCTTTGTAGTTCTCAACTTTTGCTTTAGAAGCGTTATATACTACGAAATCTGGCTCGAAGTTTTCAAGCTCAGCATCTGTTGGAACGATGAACATGTTCTTTACGAAATGAGCCTGCCAAGCAACCTCAACGATGAAACGAACTGCCATACGTGTATCTGCATTTGCACCACAGAAAGCGTCTACTACGAAAAGTCTCTTGTTAGAAAGCTCTTTCTTTGCAAGATCTTTAACTGTAGCCCATGTCTCTTCTGTCATAGGATGGTTATCGTTTGGATAATCTTTTGAATCCCACCAAACAGTGTCCTTAGAGTTCTCATCCATTACGATATACTTATCTTTAGGTGAACGTCCTGTGTAGATACCAGTCATAACGTTAACTGTTCCGAGTTCTGTCTCCTGTCCTACTTCAAATCCTTCAAGACCAGCTTTTGTCTCTTCCTCGAATAATACTTCATAAGAAGGATTGTAAACAATCTCAGTTGTGCCTGTGATTCCATACTTGCTTAAATCAACATTTGCCATTTCACTTAACCTCTTTTCTTAATAATATGTGTCTATAATCTGACTTAACAGATTAGTGATACCAATGTAAAATCTGAAGTAAAACTAAAGTCTCACTCCATAGGTTAGTGTATATGTTTGTTAAAAAAAAGTCAATATAATTAATCTAAATTTTTCTTTATTATTAGCACTAAAAAGTTTATAATTTATTAATAAAAATCTTTGCAAATAGGAGGAATAATATATGTGGAAACACATTGGTCGAGTTGTGAATTGGATTTTTTTTGGTGTATCAGCAGTTATGGTACTTTTTTTATGTATAGCTATGTACTCTGACATGACCAGACACGAAACTAATATTGGTGACATAATTGGAATTGTTTTATTCTTCATATTATTTATGTGCCTTGATTTTGTCATCTGCAGTATATTGGGAGCAGTTGTTGAAACTGCTTTTAACGTCAAAAAAATCGCACAAAACACTGATGAAATCAAATATCTGATTCAAACATCATGTGGGCATTCACCTGTTCAGACTGTTCCTATTCAGACTGCCCCTGTTCAGACTGCTCCCATTCAGACTGCTCCCATTCAGACTGCTCCAACCCAGGCTTCAACACCTGTACAAAATAACAATGAATGGATATGCAATAAGTGTACAACAATAAACTCAACAGATCATTGTTTTTGCTATGTTTGCGGCGCACCAAAATCATAATACTTTGCATATTTCAAATAGCTCAGACCTATGTCTGAGCTATTTTTTCAAGTATTCCCGTAAGATGTGCAATTGTAACACCATAATTAGTCATACACACATTCTGCCTTTTTGCACGCTCTATTCTAGACATCACATACGTCCTGTTAAACATACATGCTCCACATTGGATAATCAAATCATAATCATCAAGCTTCTCCGGAAAATCTGTTCCGCTTACAATATCAATCTTCATCTTCTGTCCATATCTGTTTCTAAGCATTCTAGGAATTTTTTCACGTCCAATATCCTCTGCTAACGGTGCATGTGTACAACATTCTGCAATCAACACCTTGGAATCGTCATTCAAAGAATCTATCTTCTTCGCACCTTCTATATAATATGGCAAATCGCCTTTGTATGCGGCAAACAAAACAGAAAAGGAAGTAAGCATGCTCTCCTTTGGTTTGTTCTCATATACA
>JBGVKW010000020.1:0-67277 GCA_045123895.1 Agathobacter sp. | reverse complement strand
AAAAAAACTGATGCATATTTTCATTAGTATACATCAGCTTTTTTATAATTATTTTTCATTAAATACACTATTATGATAAAACTGTATTATTCCCAGTCTGGAACTTGTTTCTGTTTTCTTATTAATATTCGAAATATGTCTGTACAAAATAGTTCTTGAAAATCCCAGATGCTGGGCTATAGTCGATACATTGTCATCAGACTCTATCAAAGCCTTTAGCACTTCTCTCTCCCGTTGGGTTAGAGAATACTTTTCTACGAAGATTGCAAATTTCTCTTCCTCGGAAATCACCTTTTCAGCAGGTGTTGTAAGCTCAAGCACCTCTGTCTTATCAAACTTAGCAAACACTAATAATGCTATATTGATAAGCACAAACAAAATGAGTGCAGTAATAATCACAACAAACTGACTTCCACTTGAAATCAATGCAACAGATATTGCACTTGTGATAAAAGCACAGAAATTGTTCAGTGCTCTTCCCATGCCAGCCCAAAGCTTTGGATTCTTTATTTTATAAGACAAATCTATAAAGCTTGTGGTAAAGAAAACCACGAAAAATCCTGCTGACATATAAAATATCAAAAGACCAACGATAAACGGACCGCCAAACTGCAAAACTACTATACAGATTGTTGCCAATATTGTTATTATATACATCATTGCAGACATATATTTTCTGCCACAAATATCAAACAAAAATCCTGCCGCGATACCGCTTACCGCCAAAAGCAGTCTTGGCCACTGTCCTATATCAAACTCTCCAGAAGCATGAACAAGAGTAACCGCCACATCTAATGTAGAAAAAATAATTGTCATTAATGCTACACACACTACAAGTGCTATAGCAGCAACTAGCGATTCTCTTTTATCTCCATCTGAATCATTTTCAGTCCTTTTTACTTCTTCATCTAAAAATTGTATTCTAGACAATACCACAGCAAAAACTACTGTCAAAATAATAATTATGCATCCCTGAATTAAATCTGTTTTTACAAGGTTATTATTTACAAACTGAATAAATATTCCAAGTGCGTAGGCTATCCCGATAAATCGAGCAAGGTAACTTCGTTCTGTAATATTAACAGATATCAAATAACACACCCTTGCACCTAAAATTCCAAGTATAACAAACAGAATCATTCCAGACAGCATTACCATAAGATAACTCTTATGAAGCATGATAAAAAATACCAACAGACATGCCAGAATATTCTCTATAAAATATATAATCCGTCTGGCTTTTTGGTCTGAAATAATTTTATCAATAAATGAATAAATTATAAAACCGGCTACACTTGCTCCAAGTATCTGATTCTGAGCATTTACCACTCCTGCGTTATCTGTAAAATACGCAATCATACCATCAAACAAATACTCAGTACCAAGAAAAATGAAATTAAACAGAGCCAGCGCTATTATTAGCCAGTAGTTTTGCTTATCCCTAATTACACTAAGCAAATTCTTTTGCATAACTCTCCCATATCAGTTTACATTCTCTCTGGCGCCTCAAATCCTAAGATATCAATACATGTCTCAAGAATTGACTTTGTAAGAACAAGAACAGCTATATATGATTTCTGAGTCTTCTCATTCTCCTCAGCAAGAATCTTTGTATTATGATAAAAACCATTGAATGCATTTGCAAGTTCATATATGTATGCACAGATTCTATGTGGTGCAGACTCAGCGAATGCGCCCTCCATCATGGCACCAAACTTTGTAAGTGCAAGCATTAATTCTTTCTCGTTCTCTGAATCAGCTGCAAGGATTGCGTTGTTCAAATCCTCTAATGAGTTGCCATTTGCAACATATTTGTTAAGAATTGACTTAATTCTTACTATTGTATAGAGGATATATGGTCCTGTATTTCCTTCAAAGGAAGTAAATCTGTCAATATCAAAGATATAATCCTTGCTTGCCTGGTTTGATAAATCTCCATACTTGATTGCAGCAAGAGCGATTGTCTTTGCAGTCTTTACTGCCTCATCATTATCTATCTCAAGGTCTTCCTTACTCTTTTGGTTCTCATTAATTTTCTTGAGCATTTCCTCATTTACTTCTGATACAAGACTCTCAAGACGCATTACTCCACCATCTCTTGTCTTAAATGGTTTTCCGTCTTTTCCGTTCATTGTACCAAAGCCTAAGAATTTAAGACCTGTATCAGGTTTTACGATTCCAGCCTTTCTCGCACATCTAAACACCTGTGTAAAATGCATTTCCTGACGCTTATCAGCAAGATAGATTACCTCGTCAGGGTCATTTTCTTCTCTTCTCATAACAAGTGTGGCAAGGTCAGTTGTACTGTAAAGTGATGCTCCGTCTGACTTTAAGATGATACATGGAGGAATCTCCTTGCTATCACTTTCTTCTTTAACATCTACTACAAGAGCGCCCTCACTTACATAAGCAAGACCGTCATTTTTCATCTTCTCAACCATATCAGGTACGAATGGCTGTGCGTCTGACTCACCCTTCCAAAGTTCAAATGAAACATTAAGGTTGGCATAATTCTTCTTTAAATCAGTAACAGAAACATTCATGATATGTGAAAGAATAGCCTGATATCCTCTTCTTCCAGCCTGTAACTGCTTTGTTGCTTCAAGAGCTAATGCCTTAAATTCCTCATCCTCTTTAGATTTTGCACTTGCGCATGGATAAATCTCCTCAAGCTCTGAAATTGTAAAAGGAGCCTCTGTTGGATATTCACCATCATAGCTTTCATCAAAATATACAAGCTCTGGTTTTCTTTCTTTAAGCTCAGTTATGATAAGTCCCATCTGAAGTCCCCAGTCTCCAAGATGAACATCACCTATCATATTATGTCCCATATATTTTCCAATTCTCTTTACACTCTCACCGATAATTGCAGAGCGAAGATGTCCAACATGGAGTGGCTTTGCAACATTTGGTCCGCCGTAATCAACAATAATAGTCTTTGGATTTTCTGCTTTATCGCAGCCAAAACGCCCCTCATCTGCCAGCATATCATTTACATATCCGGCAAGAAATTCATCATCAATTTTAAGATTTAAAAATCCCGGTTTAACAGACTCTGCCATAGAGAACATCTTGCTATCCTTAAGCGCCTCGGCAATCTTATCTGAAATCATAAATGGTGCGCAGTGATACTCTTTCGCTGCAGCCATTGCACCATTACACTGATACTCACACAAATCAGGTCTGTTTGATAATGTAACCTTTCCATATTTTTCATCGTATCCGGCATCTGTAAATGCCTTCGTCACTTCGTCTGTAATTAATTCGATAAGTTTTTTCATTGTAAATCAACCTCATTTTTTAAAATAGCACTTTGTAAGTGTATCAAAATAATTGCAAAAAAGCAATAATTCCCGTATCTAGAAAATCACCTAACGGTCCCATTTATCACAGAGTGCATTTATCTGGTCTGCAAATTTTGCCAAATCCTTATTTGCCATTCCCTGACATTTCTTCGCAACTGCAAGAAGTCTTTCAGCTGCAACAATAAGACGGTCGAATACAATAGATGCTCTTGTCTTAGACTTAGACTCCATACCAGCTTTTTTCTCTACATGGACTCTTGAGCCATCTGCAATCTTCTCGCCTGTGATAAGGTCATATGTATCTCCACTGTATGGAGCTATGGCATCATATCCTAACTCTTCTATAACATGATTTGCAAAAAATTCAGCTGTACTTTCCTCTCCATGAACAACAAAAACCTTTTGTGGTTTTGTCTTTACCGCCTTAAGCCACTTAATCAAATGTTCCATATCAGCATGGCCACTTATTCCAGGAAGATTAACTATATCAGCATGAACCTCTATTTCTTCACCGAAAAGTCTGGCAGTCTTTGCCCCTCCAAGAAGGGAATGTCCAAGGGTTCCCGGAACCTGATATCCAACGAAAAGAATTGTGGAATCACTTCTCCAGAGGTTATGCTTTAGGTGATGCCTGATTCTACCGGCTTCACACATTCCTGATGCTGAAATGATAACCTTTGGTTTTGCATCAAAATTAATAAGCTTAGATTCTTCAGATGATACGGCAACCTTAAGCCCCGGAAATTTAATTGGATTTATGCCCTGATTAATCAGTTCAAGTGCCTCCTGGCTAAAACACTCCGAAACATTTTCATGAAAAATATTGGTAGCCTCAACTGCAAGGGGGCTGTCTATATACACCTCAAAATTCTGATACTCTGGAATCAGACATTCAGTCTTTATCCTTCTCATAAAATAGAGCATCTCCTGTGTTCTTCCAACAGAGAATGCCGGAATAACAAGATTACCGCCCTTTGTAAATGTGGCATTCATAACCTTTGCAAGCTCAACTGCATAGTCTACAGGCTTATCATGGTTTCTGTTTCCATATGTGGATTCCATTATGACATAGTCTGCTTCCTCAATATAAGAAGGATTTTTGATAAGAGGTCTGTCTCCTGCTCCAATATCCCCTGAAAATAGAAGTTTTTTTGTCACATCATTCTCTGTGACCCACATCTCAATAGATGATGAACCGAGCAAATGTCCCGCATCCACGAATCTAACCTTAAGTCCCGGACATATTTCATATATGCTGTTGTAATCGCAGGCTGTAAAATGCTCCATTACTCCCATTGCATCATTTACATCATACATAGGGGTAATTTCTTCTTTTCCTGCTCTTCTGGCTTTTCTGTTTCTCCACTCTGCTTCGAACTCCTGAATATGTGCAGAGTCTTTTAACATGATATTACACAAATCAGTAGTTGCCTTGGTGGCAAAAACAGTTCCCCTAAAACCATGATTATATAAAAGAGGCAGTAGTCCCGAATGATCTATATGTGCATGGGTCACAAACACATAATCTATCAAAGACGGATTTACAGGAATTTCCTGATTAACATACAAGTCAGGTCCCTGTTCCATTCCACAGTCAACCAGAAAATGTATATCGTTAAAATACACATAATGACAGCTTCCTGTCACCTCTCTGTCAGCCCCTAAAAACTCCAATACCATTCTCATCATCTCCCATCAAAATTGTTAGTTTAATTATATCACATCATGCCATTTTTTGAATTTCCTTTTTTAATCGGTTCATTATCTTTTTTTCTAATCTTGATATGTATGATTGCGAAATTCCCAGTTCATCTGCTACTTCCTTTTGAGTCATTTCCTTATTGTCCTTTCTGTTAATTCCATATCGAAGTTCAATAATCTGTTGTTCTCTCGGGTTTAACATTTTTAGAGCCTTTTTTAATAAGGAAATTTCTACTCTTGTCTCAATATTCTTATATATAACATCCTCCTGCGTTCCAAGTATATCCGATAGAAGAAGTTCATTTCCATCCCAGTCCATATTCAATGGTTCATCAAAGGATACCTCTAGCTTTGTTCGGTTATTTCGCCTTAAATACATTAGTATTTCATTTTCTATACATCGTGATGCGTATGTAGCAAGCTTAATTTTTTTGCTTGGATTGAAGGTGTTTATTCCTTTAATTAATCCTATTGTTCCTATGGAAATCAAATCTTCAACGCCAACTCCTGTATTTTCAAATTTTTTTGCCAGGTATACCACCAGTCTTAAATTGTGAGAAATAAGCTCCTCTTTTGCATCATCCACAGATATTCCTGTATTTTCATTTGCCAGCGCAAGAAGGCATTCCTGTTCTCTCTCCTTCTCAAGTGGTGGTGGCAAGACCTCAGTTCCTCCGATATAAAACACTTCATTCTTCTGTTCATTCTGAAAAATACCATTAATTATCTTCTGAATCATCGAAAACAGCTTCATTTAATATAATATCGTATGCCAGATTTCTTAATAATTCATCTGATGCCTTTCCAATAAGTGGTCTTTTTATTACATTTTTCTTACCATTACTATCTATTATCATCTCGTCAAATTCACAGGTTTCTAAGACACCAGCGTCATTTCCAAGACTTTTGTATCCCACCTCAAAAAACTTTCCATCACCTTCTAATATTTCAAATACCTTTGGCGATGCAATATGTACCAGCCGATTTGTCACGCTATCTCTTAATACATTTCCTGAATCATACTTTCCCTGCGCAATAAAACAACGCCCTTTATAGAAAATTGACACGCAGTGCAAATCCCTATTATATCGCATTCTTTTCTGCAATGACGCTAATGAAAAGTATCCTATTGTCACAGCAAAAACAATCTCTGCACCATATGCATGCTGCATTTTTTCTGTCAATATTCCATCAATGGCATTTACTATCCCACCCAAGAGAAATGTTATTACAAGTGTAATAAAGTATTCCTTTATCAAAGAATTCTTCCCCATTAAAACGCGTGTACATACAGGTAATACAATAAAAAGTGATAAAAACGAATACAATCCAAAACAATTGAAAATCAAAATAATACCGGCTGAGATTATGTCTGAAACTGCTGATGCCAATATTATTTTCTTTATATTTTGTTTTATAGGATATTTAAAGGTGAATAATGTCAAGAAAAAAATTGAAGTATTTATCAGAAAATTTCTTAATAGAAAAACATCCAGATAAAATGCATAGATATTTTGTCACCTCACTTTCAAATGAACTATATATCAATTACATTATGAAAAAAATAATAAAAAGTCGACTAAAAGAAACGTGCGCCGCAAGGCGCACATTGAAAAAGCTTCCAGATATCTCTGGAAGCCTGAACTGTTTTACATATTATCTCTTTGAATTCTTTAAGAAATCAGGAATGTTAATCTCAACCGGTTTTACAGTACTCTCTGGCTGTGGTGGTCTCTTAATTCCTGTTAATGATGGAGCTGGATTACTTGCTGGCTGTGCAGCTGGCTTTGTAGAATGTAATCCACTGGCTGTTGTGTGCAAACCACTTGTGGCTGTTGTATGTAAACCACTTGTAGTTGTTGTTGCTGGTCTTGGTGTAGAGTTTGGATAAACCATACGTCCAACCATTGATGATGCAGCATTTGAAATTGGTGCTGGATTTACAGTTGCAGCTGTCTCAAGTCCAGTTGCAATAACTGTAATTGTTGCCTCATCTGTCATAGTTTCATCGAACTTAGCACCAAAGATGATGTTTGCATTATCTCCTGCCAAATCCTGAACATAACTTGCAGCATCATTTGCATCCATAAGAGAAATATCTCCTGAAATATTAATAATTACATGTGATGCTCCATTAATTGTAGTCTCTAATAATGGAGAAGCAACTGCAAGCTTAACTGCCTCGATTGCTTTCTCATCGCCCTTGGCACTTCCGATACCAATATGAGCCATTCCCTTGTCTTTCATAACTGTCTGAACATCAGCGAAATCAAGGTTAATAAGTGCTGGCAGATTAATAAGATCAGTAATTCCCTGAACTGCCTGCTGTAATACTTCATCAGCTTTCTTGAGTGCGTCTGGCATTGTCGTGCGACGATCTACAATCTCAAGAAGTTTATCATTTGGAATAACGATAAGTGTATCAACACTCTCTTTAAGTCTGTCGATACCAGAAATAGCGTTAATCATTCTCTGTTTTGCTTCAAACTTGAAAGGTTTTGTAACTACACCTACAGTAAGAATTCCCTGCTCTTTAGCAATTTTTGCAACAACTGGTGCAGCTCCTGTACCAGTTCCGCCACCCATTCCACAAGTAACGAAAACCATATCAGCACCCTTCACTGCAGCAGATAATTCTTCTGCGCTTTCCTCGGCTGCTTTTGCTCCAATCTCAGGCTGTGCTCCTGCACCAAGACCCTTTGTAAGCTTCTCTCCAATCTGGATTAATGTAGGAGCTTTACAAAGCTGTAAAGCCTGTTTATCAGTGTTGATTCCAATAAACTCAACACCACCAATATTCTCATCAATCATTCTGTTAACAGCATTATTACCAGCTCCACCAACACCGATTACGATAATTTTTGCACTGGCATCTGCCTCTGTAGTTCTTATCTCAAGCAAGGTTCTTCCTCCTCTTTCTTACCCTAATTTATATTAAATTCAAATTGTCAAAACTCATATACTCTATAATATAGTTTTTCCCTAAAAATATCAACATAAAAATTTGATTTTTTTCATTTATTCACTCTTGTCAAACACAATATTTGTGGATTCTTCTGTCCAATCTTCTAAATGTAGTGTTCCACAGCTTCCTTCAAGGCTTGGCATTATTGCTTTTAGTCGCTCAATTTTCTGGGTCAATAATTTCGTATCTCCCATCACAACTTCTATGCTTCCATATGTCAAAACAGGCTCATCATTTACACCGTATGTAATGGCATCAGGAACTAACGACTCTCTTTTTAATGCCTGTGAAACCTCAAGTATTTCCTTCAAAGTTGTTTTTTCGATTGGAAGCTTCTTATACAGAACCACCTCATCACACTGAATACCTTGTATCCTCGGTATATTATCAATAATATCTGACGATGTTTCCACAACAAGACCATCCTTATCAAAATATGCGTTTTCGTTTATTCCAGGAATATATATATATCCAAGCATTCCTTTTTCATATACATTTATATGAAGCGTCGTAGGGCTGTCCAAGGATATTTCCATAGTATCCACAAATGGAATACTATCAGTGTCTGTAAACTTATACTTTACATATACATATAAAGAATTCCACGAAAAATCATCATTAAACACAGCCTTTTCTATTACTTTTTGATCATACAGGTCATTTCCTTCTACTACGACTTTTTTTACTGTAAACACCTTTAATATAACCAAAAAGATAGCAGCAATTACAAGCAGAAAAATTAGTAAGCCTTTAAAAAAACGCACTAACTTTCTTTTCTTTTTGCGTTGTTCTTTTATCATTTCTTATCACCATTATCTATTATATATTTTCAAGTTTAATTCCTTTTGAAACAGATAATACCAGTCCTATTTCAGCCATAAGGAAAATTATCGAAGTACCACCATAACTGATAAACGGCAGAATAACACCTGTATTTGGAATTGAATTGGTAACAACCGCAATATTTAATATTACCTGAATCGCAATATGTGACATTACTCCTACTACGATAAGAGAACCAAATAAGTCCTTTGCATTATTTGCTATTACCATCATTCTCCATATTAATATGATAAACAACAGTATAAGACAAATCGCTCCAAACAGTCCTAACTCTTCGCAGATAATCGTAAATATCATATCGTTTTGTGACTCAGGCACATTGCCAAGCTTTTGTAAGCTTTCTCCAAGCCCTTTTCCAAATAGACCGCCTGAACCTATTGCATAAAGTCCCATTAGTGTCTGATATCCTTTATCTCCTGCTGTCTCCGGATGTAACCAGGCTGCAACTCTTGCACCTCGATATCCTGCTGTCGTAATAAAAACAGCAATAAAAACAACACCCACCAAGCCTATCAGAAGAAAATGTGAGTACTTTGGACTTGAAACAAAAATCATACATACAGCAATACAAAAAATTATTACAGCTGTACTTAAATTTGTAGATGCTACTATACCAAATAGTGGCAAAAGCATAAATCCCAGTTTTATCACACTTCTAAATTTACCCATCTGTTTTGGGATTTTTACTATTACTGCCGCAAGAAACACGATAGTTGCAATCTTTGCAATCTCAGAGGGCTGAAACTGAACAGGACCTACTGCTATCCATCTCGAAGAACCATGCGAACTTGTACCAATTCCAGGAATCTTTACAAGAATACAAAGAATGAATGAAAAAGCGTAGGCAAACAGACTGTATTTTTTCCATACTCTGTAATCAATTTTCGCTGCAATTATCATAAAAACAGCACCGATAATTATATTTCTAAGCTGTCTTTTCAAATAGTAGGCACTGTCTCCAAATTTATTGGCACTTGTATACGAACTCGAACTATATAACATTACGAGACCAAAAAACAACAAAAAAATTACCACAAATAAAAGATTGTAATCAAAATATGTATTTATCTTTTCTTTATGTCTTTTTGTCAAAATACTACCCCTCTAATCCATTTACAATTTCCTTAAATATTCTTCCTCGTTCCTCATAATTCGGGAACATTCCCCAGCTTGCACATGCAGGTGAAAGAAGAACAGCATCCCCACTTTCTGCCTGTTTGTAGCAGTATAATACTGCCTCTTCAAACTCCTCAAATTTTACTGTGTTCATAAATCCATGCTTGTGTGCACATTCGGCTATTTTATCAGCTGTCTGTCCAATCAGAACAAGTTCCTTAACCTTTCCATCAAAAGCTTCTATCCACTCATCGTATTCAGACTGTTTATCGTATCCACCTCCGATAAGAAGAGTTGGTCTGTTCATAGCTCTTATTCCCTGGATTGCAGCGTCTGGATTTGTTCCCTTAGAATCGTTGTAAAATTTAACGCCTCTTTTTTCTGTCACATACTCAATTCTGTGCTCAACTGCAACAAATCGCTTTAATACCTCAACTATTTTTTCCATTGGAACGCCAAACTTCTGAGCCATCGCTGTCGCAGCCATAACATTTTCATAATTATGCTTACCAAGAATATTCAATTCGTTAATGTTTATTACTTTTTCTGTTACACCATCGTTAGATAATACAATATCTTCTCCATCTAAATAGAAACCATTTTCTAAAGTTCTTTTACTGCTGAAAAATACCACCTTTGCAGGGCACTCTTTTGCAAACTCTCTAAGTACATCATCTTCATAATTTAAAATACAAAAATCGTCAGCTGTCTGATTTTTTGTAATGTCCTCTTTAGCCCTGATGTAGTTTTCCATTGTATGATGTCTGTTTATATGATCTGGTGTAATATTTAATATAGCTGAAACTTTTGGTTTGAATTCTTTTATTGTCTCAAGCTGAAAACTTGAAATCTCAGCTACAGTTACTGTTTCATCAGAAGAATCTGTTACCATTGATGTATATGGAATACCAATATTTCCAACCACTCTGACATCCTTATAATAATTCTCCATAATCTGTCCTGTAAGAGCTGTAGTTGTGGTCTTCCCATTTGTTCCTGTTATTGCTACGATTCTTCCCTTGCCAAACACATAGGCAAGTTCTATTTCTCCCCAGATAGCTATTCCAGAGTCTCTCATCATATTAACTATTGGCAAATCTGTAGGTACTCCTGGGCTTAACACGCAGATATCAATTTCCTTAATTTGCTCTTGCGACAATTCTCCAAGAATAATTTCCACCTCTTTTACAGTAGGATTATTATTCTTAAATTCCTCTATATTCAATTCCTTATTTCCATCAAATAAAATAGTATTTACTTTGTTTTTGATCAGCAGTTCTGTCGCTGCCAATCCACTTTTTCCAGTTCCAAATACTAATACTTTTTTTCCTTCAAGAACCATCATTCTTCCTCCATTTCATTAGTTTTTAGTATACGTTATTAACTTGCTTTTCGCAATATGGAATAAGCTCTGTAAAAATCTCCCTTGCTACCGGAGCCGCTATTGTTCCTCCATAATATGCACCCTTGGGATTATCTATTTTCACAAGCAGTATCAGATTAGGATTATCTGCCGGATAAAATCCAAGAAAGGATGATATATATACATTGTCACTCCTTGGGATTGTCTGTGAAGTTGCTGTTTTTCCTCCTATTTCATAGCCTTCTATATATGCCTTATTTCCGCCGCCTTCTGATACCACCTTCTCTAAAAGCATTCGAAGTGTTTCTGAAGTTTCGGACTTACATATTCCGGTTTTAACTTTAAATTCCAATGTCTGTTCTATATTTCCATCCTGATTAACTATTGCTTTTCCCACATGTGGCGTAACCCTTGTTCCACCATTAATTAAAGACGATACAGTTGTCATAAGTTCTACCGGTGTCACCTGAAAAGATTGTCCAAAGGCTATGGTAGCCAACTCTACCTTCCCTATTTTGTCCTTCTTATGCATTATTGTTAATGCTTCTCCCGGTAAATCTATTCCTGTTTTTTCCAGCAAACCAAATTTTTCAAAGTAACTGTAAAATGTATTGCTTCCAATTCTAAGTCCCAATTCAATAAAAACAGGGTTGCAGGAATTTTGAATTGCAACTTCAAAGGTTTCACTGCCGTGACCGGTTGTCTTATGGCATCTTATCCGACGGTCTTCAACTGTTATATATCCGGGGCAGTAAAAATTTTCATCTAATTCTACCTTATTCTCTTCTAGAGCTATTGCAGTTGTTATTATTTTGAAGGTTGAGCCAGGCTCATATGTATCACTTACACAGCCGTTTCTCCACACTTCATTTAAATCATCACCATTAAATGGATTATTTAAATCATATTCCGGAAAATCAACCATGGCATATATCTCACCATTTTGGGGATTCATTACAATAACACTCACTCTGTCTGCCTGATTTGCATCGTATGCCATTTGCGCTTTTTGCTGACACAATTTCTGAATATTTACATCTAGAGTTGTGACCAGATTCTTTCCTTTTTTAGGTGCGACTCTGCTTTCTTTTTGCCCTGCCACCTCCACACCTCTTCCATCACAGACTGTATATATTTTTCCATCCTCTCCTGTAAGATAGCTGTCATATATTGTCTCTAAACCAACAACGCCTTGTCCATCACTTCCGGCAAAACCAATTACCTTTGAAAACAGGT
Source organism: Agathobacter sp. (assembly GCA_045123895.1). Lineage (GTDB taxonomy): Bacteria > Bacillota > Clostridia > Lachnospirales > Lachnospiraceae > Roseburia. The sequence goes on along the minus strand of JBGVKW010000020.1, from coordinate 54,748 downwards.
CACTATTTGGATAAAAGCGCTTATTTGATTCATCAACCTTTACTCCATCTAGTTTATATTCTTTTATTTTTTCTCCAATATTTCTATCAACATTATTTTTTATTTTTTCTATGGAGGATACCTTTTCAACTCTCTTCCTAACCTCACTTTCATCCATATTAAGATTTTCGGATAAAACCTGTATTACTTTTTCTTTATCTGTAATCTGATTGTGAATAACACTTATGTTGTATGCTGTTTCATTTGTGGCAATTACTATTCCATTTCTATCTAAAATGTCACCCCTTACAGCAGATATTATTCTTTCTCTCTCCTGCAATTCTTTTGATTTTTGTGCATATTCATCACCTTTAACTGTAATTAGATAGTAAATTCTACAAGTTAATCCCACAAAGCAAAATACTAAAAGTAAAAATAAGACCCATAGCTTTCGCCTGTATAAGCTATTGTTAAAAACCATAAAATACCCTCAATATTTTTACAATAATCTATGCAAAAATCATTGAGGGTATGTATTGTCTGTAAGTATTCTACTGCTCAGGTTCTTGTGAACCCTCGTTTACTGATGGTGGGTTATTTCCACATATTCCAAGATCCGCATTTCTTCCTGTAAGTTCTTCATCAGGATATATATTCATATAAGGAAGAGCTTCTTCCAATATCTCTCGAACAATATTCTGTGCATAATAGCTGTGTGGCTGATTATCCGTATTTGGTTCTTTTACTACACAGTATATTACAATCTGTGGATCGTCATTAGGCACATATCCCATGAAGGACACCAGATACGCTCCCTCTTTTCTAAGATGAGTATTTTCATCGTACATCTGGGCTGTTCCGGTTTTTCCTCCCATTGAATATCCATCAACCTTTGCCGTTCCACCAGTTCCACTTTGGACTACATTGTACATATAGTCTTTTAATGTTTCACTTGTCGTTTCTGATACCGTCTGTTTTAGTAAAACAGGATCAAAAGTCTGTTTTACATTACCATCTGCATCAGCAATTTTTGTCACAACGTGTGGTTTATAATAGTTTCCGTTATTTATCAGTGATGAAAATGCACTTGCCATCTGTATCATTGTACAATTGTAATTTTGTCCAAAACTGTTTGTGGCAAGATCAACAGGCTTTATATTATCAAGAGTATACAATAGTGTGGATGTATTTGCCTCACCTGGTAAATCTATTCCTGTCTTTTGTCCAAATCCAAAAATTGACTGGTACTCAAGGAAATTTTTGGCACCTATTCTATACGACATCTGCATAAGCGCATCGTTACACGAATCCATAAGTGCTGTCTCAACAGTTTCCACTCCATGTCCGCTTCTGTTTACGCATCGTACTTTCTGTCCCCCAAACATTTCTCCACCATCACACATAAATGTCATGTCTCTTGTGACGGTTCCTGTTTCAAGTCCACATGCAACCGTAAATGGTTTTTGTACTGATCCCGGCTCATATGTTGCTGTCACGCAATAGTTCTGCCACAGTTTATTTAGCTCATCCATCTGCTGATCTTCTGTCATTGCATCAATTTGTTCCTGTGAATAAAGTGATGACAAATCTCTTGGATTATTTAAATCAAAAGATGGGTAATTAGCCATTGCTATTATTTCACCATTGTTTGGGTTCATTATGATAACAGCAATCTCTTCTGCACCTAGTCCAGGTCTTGCGTTATTGCTATACGCATCTGAGAATTCTTTTATTTTTTTCTCTACGATTGCCTGAACATTTGCATCAATCGAAGTATAAAGTGTATCTCCATCTTCTGCGGGAATAACTGTTTTTTGTAAATCATTATCCGCATTCAGATATCCATACTCTCTTCCATTTACTCCGTTTAACACATCATCATAATAGTTTTCAAGTCCAGTTGTTCCCACATTACCTGCCGAGGTAAAACCTATTACAGAACTTGCCATACTTCCCATAGGATAATTTCTCTGATATTCAGTTTCAAACCACACACCCTTAATGTATGGATTTATTAAATTTCCATCTTCATCCCTTGCGTCCCTTTTCTCAATAAAGACCTGAATCTGATCATATGATAGTTTTTTTTGTAACTTCAAATACGGATTCTTTGGATTTTCTTTTATTTGTTCTTCAAGTGTAGCTCTGTCTAATTCAGGAAAACATTCTGTCAATGCATCCAATGTGGGTTCAACATATTCTTCCCTGCTGTTCATAACTGAACAGTCCAAAATCAAATTGTATACTGCTACACTAGTGGCCAATACAGTTCCCTTTGAGTCAACAATATCTCCTCTTTGAAAAGGAAGCGTCTTACTGTCATATGACTGTAACGACAATACCTTTTTGGTATATGTATCTCCACTCTTATACTCTATATACATAAGTCTTCCGATTAACACCAAAAGAAGCAATATCAGAGCAAGAAATAAACAAAACAGTTTAGTTCTCATGGTTCTGTTTAACTTTGGCACTAATCTTTTTCTCTTAACTGTCGCCAATACCACTATCTCCCAATTCTATTCTGGAATCTCACTATATTGATCCATATAGTTATTATTTTCTACAGTATAATATACAATCTGATCCTGTGATGCATATTTCATTCCAAGCTGGTTAATTGCAATATCTTTTATCTGGTTTAAATCAACAGATGTTGTTATTTCTTTGTATCTTGCATCATTTTGTGTTTTAGCATTTTCTACTGCACTTGAAAGGGCTGATACCTCTCTCATCTGCTGTGTTACATTTGATCTTATCTGAATTAATGAAAATGCAGCTACTGCTGATGCAATAACACATCCTGTTAGAAATGTAACATATGCGCGGTTCATTACGAGCGCACGTTCTCTGTTTCTTCTGGCTGCATTTCTTCTATTTTTCTTTTTTCTGACTTCTTCAAGTTCTCTACGTGTTTTCTGAGGATCCCTTCTAAGTGGTGATGACTCTTCTAACTCTCTAACTGCACTTCCATTTATGTAATAAGTAGTTTTACTCATGTCTGTTATCTCCTCTCAAATACTCTAAGTTTTGCACTCTTTGATCTGCTATTCTCTTCTATCTCTTTATCTGATGGTAAAATAGGTTTTCTAGTGATAACCTTTCCCTTTGATGTATTTCCACATACACACACCGGAAAATTTGATGGGCAGGTACATGGGTTTTCATTTTTCTTAAAATTTGATTTTACTATCCTGTCCTCTAATGAATGGAATGTAATGATGCAAATTCTTCCGTTTTCATCTAACATTTCAATCATGTCATCGAGATTATCTTTTAATACATCAAGCTCATGATTTAATTCTATTCTTATCGCCTGATAAGTTCTCTTTGAAGGATGTCCTCCAGTAGCTCTTACTTTCTGCGGTATAGCCGCCTTTATTATTTCATTAAGCTGACCTGTGGTCTCTATTGGAGAAATGCTTCTTGCTTTTACTATGTGCTTTGCGATATTCTTTGCGAATTTATCTTCTCCATAGTCTCTTATTATTCTAAACAAATCAGCCTCACTGTAGTCATTTACAATATCTCTTGCTGTAAGTGTATTTCTGTCATCCATTCTCATATCCAGTGGTGCATCTTCACTTCTATATGTAAATCCTCTCTCAGGTGTATCTAACTGAAATGATGAAACCCCCAAATCAAGGATTATACCATCCACTTTATTAATTCCAAGATTTAAAAGAACGTTTTTCATATCAGAATAATTGCTTCTGACAATGGTAACTTTATCACCAAATTCTTCCAGTCTCTCGCTTGCAGCTTTTATTGCATCGGCATCCTGGTCTATTCCAATAAGCCTGCCGCCTTCTCCTAATCTCTTACATATTTCATAAGAATGACCAGCACCGCCTAATGTTCCATCAACATATATGCCATCAGGACGAATGTTTAAATTTTCAATTGTCTCTTCTTTTAAAACTGAATAATGGTTAAATTCCATCTCGTCCTCCCGCTAAATGCCAATTCCAAGTTCTGCCATATGTTCTGCAATTTCATCCATATCATCAAAATCTGTATTCTCAAGATATTTCTCCTTGCTCCAGATTTCTACTCTGCTGTAAACACCAACTGATACAACATCCTTATCAATTCCGGCATACTCTCTAAGATTTGCCGGGATATTAATTCTTCCCTGCTTGTCCACCTCACAGCTTGCTGCTCCAGCAAAGAAGAATCTTAAGAATTTTCTTGCATCCTTCGATGTAAGTGGTTTTTCTCTGAGGTTTTCTTCTATTCGATGCCATTCCTCGTTCGAATATACAAACAAACAACCGTCTAAGCCTTTTGTTACAACAAATTCATTTCCAAGCTGTTCTCTGAATTTTGCTGGAACAATCATTCTGCCTTTTGCATCGATTGAATGATTATATTCGCCCATGAACATGACATCTCACCTCCCTTTCCTCAAATCTTTGTGACGATTAATGGGTTGTCCACATGTTTTTCAACTTATCCACCACTTCTCACCACTTTTATGGTAAATACCGCCACTTTCCTCCACTTTTAATCTATAATACACCCTAAACCCCATAAAATCAAGGTTTTTAGGCAAAAAAATAGCACGAAGTATTTACATACTTCGCGCTAAAAATCAGCATTTTTTTCGATTTTTTACCAAATTGTGGTGGAAGGTGGTAGATTCTTATTTTTCATTTGCTTGGGCTTCTACCACTTTATTTTCTTGTGAATTTTCTTTTTGTAACCTTACTCTTTTTATTATTATCCATGTAAATGATACAACTGCAAGTAAAGCAGCAAGAGCCTGGGAAACAGGATAATTTACAACTGGTAAAAGTAACTGGTCAGTTCTTAACCCTTCTATCCAGAATCTTCCCACTCCGTAGCCTAACAGATACAGGAGAAATACTTCACCATCAAACTTTTTATGTTTTGTATAGATGATAAGGCAAATCAGTAATACAAGATTCCAGAAAGATTCATACAAAAAGGTTGGATGAACCGAAATGTAATCGATTCCGTCAACGGTTACAATATGATCTCTCAAGGTTGTGGTAATATCCTCTGGTCTTACTGCACTTACAGGAAGCTGCATTGCAAAAATATTATCGCAATAATCTCCAAAGGCTTCTCTATTGAAAAAATTTCCCCATCGACCAATCACCTGTCCTACAATCAGACCAAGTCCTGCTGTATCACAAACAAGTGGAAAATTAGCCTTTCTCACTCTACAGAATAAATACGTTGTTACAATGGCTGCAATTACTCCACCGTATATTGCAAGTCCTCCCTGCCTAATGTTAAGAATTGCAAGGGGATTATCCTTATAATAATCCCACTTGAAAATCACATAATATATTCGTGCCCCTAAAACAGAACAAATGATAGCAATCATTGCCAAATCCGTGTACAATTCAGCTGACTGCCCTGTCTTTTGGGCCATATAACAGGCAAGTAAAATTCCAGTGACCATTCCTACAGCTATTATCATCCCATAAAAAGCAATTGTAAAACCACCTATTGATATACTCTTCCCAACTTTTTCAAGAAAAATATTGAGATTTGGAAAATTAATATTATAATCCATAACTATCTCTTCTTCTCCTCTTCTGGAAGTTCAGTTCTGATTTCTTTTGTTCTGATTTCTTTGCAAATCTGGTCAATAAATTCATCAAGAGATTTTGTTCCTTCATTTCCTTCAAAACGGCTTCTTACAGAAACATTGCCTTCCTCTTCCTCCTGTGCACCAACAACAAGCATATATGGAAGCTTATCAAGACGAGCCTCTCTGATTTTATATCCGATTTTTTCTGCTCTATTATCTACTGTAACATCTACACCGTTTTTCTTGAGTTCATCTGCAACCTTTGCAGCATAATCAGCATATTTCTCTGATATTGGAAGTACTCGTACCTGCTCTGGGCAAAGCCATGTTGGGAATTTTCCTGCATAGTGCTCAATAAGCCATGCAAGAGTTCTCTCGTAACATCCCATTGATGTTCTATGGATAATCCATGGAAGTTTCTTTTCTCCATTCTCATCTATATAATACATTCCAAACTTCTCTGCTGAAGCACAGTCAAGCTGAATTGTAACCATTGTATCCTCTTTGCCGTATACATTTTTAGCCTGAATATCAATCTTTGGTCCGTAGAATGCTGCTTCTCCATCTTCCTCTGTAAAGTTGATGTTGTTATCCTGCATTACTTTTCTAAGATATCCCTGAGTATTATTCCAGTACTCGTCATCTCCCAAATATTTTTCCTTGTTATTAGGATCCCATTTAGAAAGACGGTATGTTACATCTCCATCAATTCCAAGTGTCTTCATTACGTAGTTACAAAGCTCTGTACATCTTGTAAGTTCTTCCTCTGCCTGCTCTGGAGTGAGAATAATATGAGCCTCTGTGATTGTAAACTGACGCACACGAGTAAGTCCGTGCATCTCTCCTGAATCCTCATTACGGAATAATGTTGATGTCTCAGCCATTCTGTAAGGAAGATCTCTGTATGAATGCTGCTCATTCATATATACATAATACTGGAATGGACATGTCATTGGGCGAAGAGCCATTGTCTCTTTATCCTCATCGTCCTTGTTGAGAATGAACATTCCATCCATGTAATGATCCCAGTGTCCAGAAATCTTGTAAAGATCAGATTTTGCCATTAGTGGTGTACGAGTACGAAGGTATCCCCATTCGTTGTCCTCTAAATCCTCCATCCATCTCTGGAGTTTCATAATCATTTTTGTTCCCTTTGGAGTGAAAAGTGGAAGTCCCTGTCCAATTACATCAACTGTTGTAAAGAGTCCCATTTCTCTTCCCAATTTATTGTGATCACGATTCTTTGCATCCTCTCTTCTGGCAAGGTCAGAAGCCAAGTCTTCTTTGTTGCTAAAAGCTGTTCCGTAGATTCTTTGAAGTCTTGCTTTGTCAGAATCACCTCTCCAGTATGCCATTGAAGATGAAATAAGCTTAAAAGCTTTGATTCCTTTTGTGTTCATAAGGTGTGGACCTGCACAGAGATCCACAAAATCCCCCTGCTCATAGAATGAAATCTCTGCATCTTCTGGAAGATCTTCAATAAGCTCTACCTTGTATGGTTCACCCTTTTCTTCCATGAATTTAATAGCTTCATTTCTTGGGAGTGTAAATCTTGTAATCTTATTGCCCTTTTTAATAATCTTTTTCATCTCTGCCTCTAAAGCATCTAAATCTTCTCTAGAGAAAGGCTCATGATCAAAATCATAATAGAATCCGTCATCGATAGCTGGTCCAATTGTAATTTTTGCATCTGGGAATAATTTCTTTACCGCTTCTGCTAAAACATGTGATGCTGTATGTCTGATTACAGGAAGTGCAGCCTCATCCTTATTTGTGATAATATTAAGTTCACAATCTTCCTCCAAAACAGTTCTTAAATCAACAATTTCCCCGTTTACTTCACCTGCACATGAATTTCTTGCAAGGCCCTCACTGATATCAAGTGCGATATCATATACACTTTTTGCTTCATTGTACTCTTTTACAGAGCCGTCTTTTAATGTAATCTTCATTTTTTCTCCCTTCCATAAAAAAATCCCAGTACTAGCAATCGCTAATACCGGGACGAATATTCTCGTGGTTCCACCCTGTTTCATTGAAATGCACACCTGCACATTCAATCTCATTTGTGATTATAACGGAATCACCGGGCTGTATTAAAGCCACTCAGAGGTGGTTTTCGGTATATCCTCCAATAGAAAACTCACAGCACACTATTATATAATAGCGGTTTTCCTCTCTGTAATATCAAATATACTTACTCTTCTCTTCAACGTTTTAAAATATCAATTGTCTTTTAAACTACAAATTAGTTGTTCTTTCCACAACATTTTTTATATTTTTTACCACTTCCACATGGACATGGATCATTACGTCCAGTTTTCTTACCTACAACAACTGTTCCTGATTTTTTCTGTTCTAAGTAAAGAGCGTGTTTTGTGTCTTCATCAAAAATTTCATCCCACATTGGAAGATTATAAAGCCAGTCTGCTTTAGCATCAACCATGTTCTGATATAATTTCTTCTTGTCAAATGCAAGGCTAACCTTTGTATTCTCATCCATCTCCTCAATTGGATTTGGAGTAACAAGGCTATCATTTATTCCATCGAGGAATCCTGCCATCTCTAATAATGATACGTTGTATTTTTCTGAAAGTTCCTTAACAGTTCCCTCTACAACCTCATCTGGATTTGTGAGAAGCTGCTCATAGATGCCCTTCTCTAAAAGGAAATATTTCTGCCAGAAACGTTGTAATTCTCCCTGGTCAGCTTTTTCATTGTAGGCAATCTTGTGCCATTCTTGTAATAAAGCCATTTCGTTACCACCTTTATCTTATCGATTATTTTAATGTCTTAAAACACTTACGTAATTATAACAAAAAGAGTATATTACGTCAAATTTTCATTTTTTAGTATTATCTTTTTTATTTAATAGATTATATATTATTTTATACGCCCACATAAGTGCAGGAATAATAACTGTTGCAATAACCGATGCTCCAAACAACTTCATAGTTGAAGAATTATCTGTTATTGCCATTATAAATGTTATCACATATAAAGATAATAAAAATACAACACCTAAAATTGCAAATATTCTTTTCATACTTACCTCATTTTATTTCTTTAATTTTCTAAATATAACAACTCACAAAGCAAAAGAGCTAGGTATATAAAATACTTAGCTCTTATAAAGTCCTATCTTACAATCATTGCCTCTCGCTCAGCACCTGTTCCTATAAATTTAGCAGGAATTCCAATATATTCTTCAATAAATTTAACATAAGCCTGAGCATTCTCTGGAAGTTCCTCGAAAGTCTTGCATGAAGAGATATCACTCCATCCACCGTCAAACTCTTTGTATACTGGTTTGGCATTGTTTAATACGTCAAGATTAGTAGTGAAATCTTCTGTCTGTACACCATTAACATCGTATGCCACACATACCTTAATCTTGTCAAAGTTTCCAATTGTGTCAAGATGGTTAATCGATAAAGCTGTTAATCCATTAACTCTCTTAGCATACTTAAGAGTTACTAAATCAAGCCATCCACATCTTCTTGGGCGGCCTGTTGTAGTTCCGTACTCATGACCAAGTTCCCTAATCTTATCGCCTGTCTCATCAAATAATTCTGTTACATATGGGCCTTCACCAACACGACTCGAATATGCCTTTATAACACCGTAAACATTACCAATGTCTGTAGCAGAAAGACCTGTACCTGTAAGTATTCCTCCTATAGTTGGGTTTGAAGATGTAACAAATGGATATGAACCAAAATCAATATCAAGAAGAGTTGCCTGAGCACCCTCTACTACTATTTTCTTATCCTCTTCAAGAGCCTTGTGAAGATATGTAATCGTATCACATACATATACCTTAAGCTGCGCAGCATAATCCATATATGTCTCATACATCTCATCAAACTTTAATGCTGAGTCATAGTCTGTCTCTGGATCATAATGTTTAAGCAAGGCAAGTCTTGACTCTGTCATCTCCTGAAGTTTTTCTTTGAAATTAGGAGCATATAAATCCTCCATACGGATTCCAGCTCTCTCAAATTTATCACAGTAAGATGGTCCAATACCTTTACCTGTTGTTCCAATCTTGTTAGATTTTCTAGCTTTCTCTAAAGCAACATCAAGCATTCTGTGATATGGAAAAATCACATGTGCCTTATCTGAAATCTTAAGATATTTATCTACATCATAGCCATGCTCTTTTAAGTTATTTATCTCAGCAAGTAACACTTCTGGATTGAGCACTACTCCATTAGTGATAACTCCAACTGTATGTCCTGATAGAAGACCTGATGGGATAAGGTGCATTGCATATTTAACACCATTTACCTTAATTGTGTGTCCTGCATTATCTCCGCCAGTAGCTCTGACTGCAATATCTGCATCCACTCCAAGATGGTCTATTACTTTTCCTTTACCCTCATCGCCATAAAAGCATCCGAGTACTACATCTACCTTTGACATTATGTTGCCTCCTTGTGTATTTCATAAAAAAACGACGAATGTAAAAACTTCGCCGTTCTTACCCACCGATTATATACGATTTTTACTAATTAGTAAACTCAAAAATTCTTATATTTTCCATAAAGCAACATTATGATATATAATTCGTGACAAATGAACTATTGGTTTGCTATAATTTTTATATGTACTCTCGGTATTTTTTCAGATGGATTTCTGGGATAGATTTTTATAAAACAAGGAGAGAAACTCATGAGTAAATTATTATTTGTTGATGACGACAAAGAATTTGCATTGGTAAACAAAAAATTTTTCCTCCAGGAAGGATATGAAGTAAAAGCGGTATCAAATGGAAAACAGGCCCTTAGGATGCTTAAAGAATATCCGGCTGATTGTATTATTCTAGATGTTATGATGCCCGAAATGGATGGGTTTGAGACCTGCAAAGAAATACGTAAATTTTCAAATGCCCCAATCATTTTCCTTACAGGACGTGGCGATGAAAATGATAAAATAGAGGGGCTTTTAAACGGTGGCGATGACTACATGGTAAAACCTTATAGTTTTCGAGAATTATCAGCACGTATTCAGGTTCAGCTTAGAAGAAACGCTATAAATAATTCCTCAAACTCTATTTCTACAAAAATAGAATACCCACCACTTTCTTTGGATGTAGTTTCTCATACAGCATACTATAACGAAGAACAAATCCCTCTCTCCAACCGCGAATATGAATTGCTTCATTATTTGGTTACAAATCCAAATACAGTACTAAGCTTTGAACAGATTGGAAAAAAAATCTGGGGATCATATTCTAGTTCAGACAGAAGAACCATAACTGTCACCGCCAGCCGACTTCGCAAAAAATTTGAATCATACACAGGCTTATCAAATTTTATACAAACCGAGTGGTCAAAAGGATATAAATTTGTCCCAAACTCATAATCAATCTGCTCTCGGAATCTTTTTAAAGGAGAAAAGTATGTCCAAAAGAAAATCAAAAAGTATTTTTAGACCAGCTGAAATTTCAACTGAAGAATTAAACAAAGCTCTTTTCGATACTTCGCTAAAATTACAGGAAGCAAATGATAAACTTACCGACTTACACAACCAGCAAAAAGAATTATTTCTCAATATATCTCATGATTTGCGCGCTCCTGTAGCTTTAGTAAAAAGTTCAATCGAAGCAATGCTTATACATCAGCCCGATTCAACAGAAGAAATACATAAAGAACTTGACTTGATATACAAACGCATTACGCAGATGGAAAACATGGTAAACGACATATTTACCCTTGCATCTCTTGATGCAAAAAGAATCCCTTTTCATCCAAAGAAGATAAACCTTGGACTTTTTCTTGAAGATTTATTCTATATGTTTGAAGCGGATGAATCATTTTCAAAAAGGGATTTAGCTTTGGATTTTCCGGTAGATTTTCCTTTCAATGTGTATATTGATCCAGATTTATTTACAAAGGTGTTAAATAACCTTTTTATGAATGCACTAAAATTTACAAAAGACAATGATACTATTGCACTCTCTGCCTTCCCAATCTCTGATGATATGATTTGCATTAAGCTTACAGATTCAGGAATAGGTATTTCAGAAGATCATATTAAACATATATTTGAACGCTCATATATGGTTGAGGATGCAAGAACACCGGGACATAATACAGGACATGGACTTGGACTTTCCATTGTAAAATCAATAGTTGAACTCCATGATGGTACTATAACGTGTGAAAGTGTTTATGGAGAGTATACGAGTTTTATTATATACATTCCAATTTATTCCAATTTTAATCATATATAAATTGAAAAAAATTGTTTTATATACTATAATTTAATCAAATATATTCGCTTTATAATAATTAAGGGGGCACCGATAAAGATGACAGAAAGTACAGTAATTAAATTAATCAAACCTATGGATGTAACAGACCTGGCTGGAGATAAGGTTATGATAGATTTTGAAACCGGAAAATATTATATGTTAAAGGGTTCTGCTGTTGATATTTGGGAAAACATCCAAAGTGAAACTACAGTTGGAGATGTAAAGAAAAAATTGTTAGATATCTACGATGTTGACGAGGAAGAATGCATGAAGAGCATTGAAGCATTCCTTAATCAGATGCAGGATAATAAATTTATCGTATTAGAGTAAATTTCAAAAACTCAGACCTTGCGGTCTGAGTTTTTAATTGCTTCAATTATACAATTCCAATTAATATTTTGTTTTGTCAGTATGACCATTTCCATTACTAATGCTATGTCCGTAACCATTGCCATTCCAATGATGTTTTGGATTACCGCACCCACAAACATTAAATCCAGATTCATCAACTGGTAATTTATCTAATTTGTATGTATCACTCTCAGTTTCGCAAATATTTGATGTAATCAACTCTGCTTTTATCCATTCTCTCTTCATATTTTTCTCCTATCAAATAAAATGTTTAATGTGAATTATATATGACTATATACTCAAATATTAATCATCACAAGTATTATAACAGCTTTGTAACAATTTGTCTCATCTGCTCTTTTGTAGTATATCCTTCATTAGGTCTAAACACATTAAGAAAAACTACTTCATTGCATATTTTAACCATATCCATAATCTCATTCTGTCGCAATTTGTCATTTGCATACAGCCTGTACTCATATGATGTCTCCATCAAAAACTTTAGTTTTTCTCCACCGGTCACTTCCCGTATCATAACTTTTTCTCCCTGATACTTAATTAACCAAACCAGCGCCATAAACCTCCTTGGTTCATCACAATAATCCGAACCAATATTTATCACATACTTCTTTTTAGAGGACTTTAAGTCAAAAAGATTTGTTCTATCCATTCCAAGATGTAAAATCAAATCCTCAACCAGCCTTCTCTGTGGAAATGACGGAATCGTAAAAACACCTTCATTATCTACCCGAATACCTACAGTATCATCCGCTAACATTCTATATCCCGAATTAACAAATTCATTTGCCAGAGATGATTTTCCTGCACCTGATTCACCGGTAATTACTATCGCTTTGTCCTCTAATTCTATACAACTTCCATGTATAGTAAAAATTTCCCTTTGAAACAATATAACAGGCAAACACTCTGTAGCAACAAATTGTAATGCATTAAACCAATCCGTTTTTTCACTTGGTTTTATGATGATTTCTCTTCCATTCCTTATCCAGAAAATTGTATCATCAATCATCTTTACCACGCCCAATTGTCTATCAGGAATATGAAGCTTTGGCATGACCTCATCTTCTTTTATCATTCTTACCATCACATCATATTCTTGTTTCAAAGCAGGATATCCTGCCTGCATTTCAAATTCCGAGCAAACAATCAATCCATACATTTTGTAATAATACATGTTTACTCCTCCATAAGCCCCATACTCTCCATCATCTGAAGCCTGTACTGTGTTACATTCATTTTCTGCGTTGCATTGTAAGAATTGCCTCTATTTTGAATTCTATGAATACCAAACAGAATAATTCTATGAACCCAGGCAACTGGTAATAATAGCGGACATTTTTTTGCATATCCATAATTATTAGGAAGGCTCTTTCTACTTGGGAACAAAATAAGGAGTTTCTTCTTCCATCCTTCTTTTGGAGCATTGTATTCACCCGTAAAATAAGGTGTCATAGCTCCATAAATCTGCCAGTTCGCAGAACCGTCATCAATCACACCTTTTCTAAACAGGTCATCAACGAAATTCCAAAACTCTGATTCGCTTAGTTCCCACTCGCCTCTGGTCTTTTTTTGTGAAACACTATGCATATCAAAATATTTTGTACATGCATCAAAAAAGTTATTACAGAATTTTGTATAGCCAAGTTCATCCATACTATTCCAAAAACGAAGCCAATCAATCTGCTTTTCATATTTATTTATGAATACTGAAATATCAGCCAGATATTTTATTCCAATTCCCTGCAATGAAAAATGCTTTATTATATGAAACATTTGATAAATCAAATGTTCAGTATATCCCAATGTTGTGATATGCAAGCCACATGCATCCATTTCAATCAGGCTTTCCTTTTTTGTAAGCTCCATATTTGATAAAATATCTATTTTTTTACCTTTGTAGTCTTCCCACAATCGCTTATGTAGCTCTATAGTATGTCCACTTTTACTTTGACTATAAACTCCTACTTCTGGTTTGGAGTTTTCCTCATCTTTTACATATCCAAGATCAAATAAGACCTGTTCTGTCTTTGAATACTGTTCCTCAGGAACCCAGATATCTGAATCACAGCTGGAACGCTCCAGATAATTGGGATATAAATTTGCAAGGACAATTCCCTTAAAAAATACTATTGTCTGATTTTTGAGTGCCGATACAACTTTTCTAAGCTGCATATACGCCATTACCTGTCTCTTCATAGAATACTGTGCAGACAACCTCCACTGTTCCAAAACAGTTTCTGGAACACAGTTTCTATTTTCGCTGTTATTTATCGCACTATATACAAACGAAGTAACATTATTATTTAAACAAATATTAAAGAATTCATTCCAGTTAATTCTATCAATATTGTCTAACTTTTTCCCATTTACGGCCTTTCCAATAATAGTAAGCCAGGTATCCATCTGCTCAATCGAAAATCTTCTGTTCATTAACTATTCTCCACATCAACAACCTTGTGTTCATCTATCTTAATCTGACGGTCACAATATTCAAGAACAGACAAACGATGTGTAATAAGAAGGCATGTTGGTCTTGGTGTAAGCTCCTGAACACCTTTTAATACCTTAAGCTCAGTTGCCGGGTCAAGTGATGATGTCGCCTCATCGAGAATAAGGAATGGAGCCTTTTTAATAAGAGCTCTTGCTATTGCAATACGCTGCGCCTGTCCTTCTGAAATACCATGACCGCGCTCTCCTATTACAGTATCGATTCCATTTGGTAATTCCATAACGAAATCATATGCCGCAGCCATCTTTAGTGCCTCTATCATTTCTTCTTCTGTAGCATCAAGCTTACCCATTCTGATATTTTCTCTGATTGTTCCACTAAATAGTGTATTTCCCTGTGGCACATATGAGATAAAATCTCTGCTTGAAGCATTAGACTGTTCTTCATTTCCAGCCTTGTCATAATATGTTATCTGACCGGCAGTACCTGACATAAATGACATCAATAATCTTATAAGAGTTGTCTTTCCTATTCCAGACTCTCCAATAATTGCCACAAACTCTCCTGGTTTTACATCAAGCATTGCTCTATCAAAAATAGTCTCATCTGCCACATATCCAAAAGAAAGTTCATCTACCTTTACACCAATGTTTTCTGTCAAATCATGATCCTCAATATGCTCCTCCGCAGGAATTTTTTCAAGTTCCATAA
The DNA here is from genome assembly GCA_045123895.1 of Agathobacter sp. GTDB lineage: Bacteria > Bacillota > Clostridia > Lachnospirales > Lachnospiraceae > Roseburia. The sequence goes on along the minus strand of JBGVKW010000020.1, from coordinate 39,412 downwards.
CTCGACCAGATGAAGCAATTATTGATACAACTTTAGGAATCTGCTGTGCAAGCTGAAGCACCGGTGCCTGAACACGATTTACAAGAGTAAGGAATACAGACATAGTACCGTATGTAATCAAATTCTCTGACATCATAAAAGCACCATATGCAAATGCTGCAATATATCCAATCTGAAATGCCATAGACATTGCTGTCGAACTAATAAGACCAAACTTTGTCTTCTTAAACACCCAGAAAAATCTTTCCTCTCGGAGCTGTACCAGTCTCTCGGTTGAATATTCCTCGTTTCTAAATGCTTTTACAATTAAGAGATTTGCCATGCTCTCCTGTAAAAATGAACGGTATGCAGACTCTGTCTCTTGTACTTTTACTGTGAGTTTTTTTAATCTTCTTCCAAGCCAAAAACTTACAAGTGCTGCAATTGGAGCAACAAATAAGGCAAGGCAGGCAAGGAATGGTGAAAAATAAAACAGCGTACAAAATACAACTATAAGTTCTATGATAAGCTTTACAATATTGGGAATAGTGCCTATCACTCCATCAGCAATATTTCCAGCATCACTTGTAAGTCTTGTCATCAAATCTCCTGTATGATATTTTTTTACATCAAGCCAGTGAGAATTGATAATTTTCTCGTAAAGCTGCTTTCTTATACCAAATGAAAATCTTTCATTAAGCATGGTTGTAATCAAAGTTACAACAACTTCTACAACCTGAATAATCACAACGATTCCAAGATATGCTAACAGAAGCTGCCAGACAGTAAGCCCCTTACCGGCATCATCAATTATTTGTTTTGCCACAAGAGTCATTGTAAGCCCAAGGCCTGTTCCAACCAGGTTCAAAAGCATAATAAAAACGATCTTTGGAATATATGGCACTGAATATGACATCAGCCACTTTAGATAACTTGTATGAACATTTCTATCATCCAAATATTTTTTTGTTTTCCTAATTAATTTTTTCATATTAAATCCATATCTTTCATTAGTTTAAGTCTGTGTTCAGCCACATCTAATTTTTCACTTGCTGAGTACCATGTTTTCTTATTCTTATGATACTTAATCAAATAATTTATCATCTTATGAACCCATGCAATCGGAAGAAGAATTTTGACTTTCTTAGCATAAGCATACTCATCCGGTAAATCATTTGCTTTTGGAAAAATCACCTCTAATTTTCTCTTAAAAGAAGAATCACCGGTTCCTCTTTGTCCTGTAAAATACGGGGTCATCATTCCCATTATCTGCCATCCTGCAGTTTTATCCTCGTACATATCACCAGCACATAAAAAATCCTGGAAAAAGGCTGTAACTTCATCGCCGTATGACACTTCTCTGTATTTTAATATTGTATCATCCATACCTAAGAATTCCACGCAGAGTACAAATAGCGAATAAGCAAATTTTGTATAGCTTAGCTTATCCATACAATCCCAAAAATGCTCCATATCAATTTCTTTTCCATATTTGCTGACATATAAAGTTATGTCAGCAAGATATTTAAGACCTATACCTTCTAGAGAAAAATGCTTTACTATATGGAAAATCTGATATATAAGATGGTTCTCATATCCAAGTGTTGTCACATCCATACCACATGCATTAATATTGATAAGACTTTCAGGTGCTGTAAGATTAAAACTTTTTAGGATATCAAGCTGTCTGCCCTCATAATCCTCCCACAGGCAGGTATGAAGCTCAATGGTATGCTCTTTTTCCTCGTTATAAAATACTGTAACCTCTGCATTTGAATGTTCATTGATTACATATCCTAGACTTTCAATTAATGAAATTGCTTCTTCATTTTGTGTTCGTTCCACAAAAAAATCAGTGTCACATGAATTTCTTCTTACATACTCAGGATATAAATCCGCAAGAACACAGCCTTTAAAAACAACCAGCTTTATCCCTTTCTCCTTAGCTGCATCCAATACCCTTCTGATATTCTTATAAAACTCATATTTTTTAATTATTACTAATAATTCACCATTATAGGAATCTTCAATTTTTTCATTTTTAAAATCAGCAAAAATCTTAATATACTTTTCAAGTAATAATCTCTGAGCTCTGTCTTTTGCATATTGGGTCATTGTTTCTGCTGAAATATTTGTATACTTTTCTAAAATGCTTTCATCTGGCTGCATATTCCAAATAGCACATTTTAGAAGGTACATATACAGCTTCCAGCCATCATCAATTTCAATCTCACTTTTTTTCATCCTGTTTAATCCTCTTAATAATCTTTTGTCAAACTATCCACTATTTCAGGGAAATACCATTCATAAGTTTTTCTGTTCATAAGTGCAAAATTATATACATCTTTGGCATCATCTACTTCTAATCCGTCATCCCACCATGCGCAGGTAATATTTCTGTCAGATGCTTCACTCATGAATTTCTCAACATATTCAACTCTGGCATCTATACTTTTATCCTTTGCCTGAATTCCAAATTCTCCGATAAATACTGGTATATTATTATCCCGAATTGGCTTAAGACTATCCATAAACCACTCAATACTGTCATATCCGCAATAGATGTGTACCCCAACAGCAATATGATTTTCTACTGAATCCTTTGGTAAAACAAACTTACTAATCGCCTTATTTTCTGCTTTTGCAGCGTATGTGTTTACAATTAAGTTTCTATAAGAATTATTACCACCAGTAGCTCTTACCGCATCAACAAACAACTGATTATAATCGTTCATCACCTCATAAGCTGAATCTTTTGCATCTGACCATGTTTTGTCTGAATCCAGAACCTCATTAAAGCCTTCAAACATTAGTTTTTCATCATAATCCTTGAATCTTTCGGCAATCTGTGTCCACAGATTTTCAAGCTTTTCTTTATTCTCTTCATAAATTTCCGGCTCAGCAACAATCCATCCGCCGTTACCTGTATCGTGATGTACATTTATAACGCAGTACAAATCTTTACTTATTGCGTAATTGACAACCTCTTCTACTCGGTCAAGCCACTCTTTATTAATATTTCCATCCTCGTCTATATAGTTTCTGTATGTGACCGGTATCCTCACCATTTTAAATCCCTGTTCTGCAACAGAATCAATAGTTTCCTGTGTAGTAGCACTGATTCCCCAGGCTGTCTCTAGTGATTTGGTACTCATCCCAATCTTTCCATCACAACACTCCAAGGAATTACCAAGATTCCAACCTACATTTATTTTATCAAAAGCCTCCTGGGCCGTTTCCCAATCGTCTGACTCATTCTCTTTTTCGGTAGTATCCTTAACCTCAACATTATTTGCAGTAGTCGATGATTTGTTATCATCAATATAATATGTCTTATTATCCTCGCATCCAACTAACGTAAATAGCATGATTACTAAACACACCACTGACTTAAAATAATTAAATTTTTTCATTACATTCTCCTTAAAATATACAAATCCACGATGATTATAACACCAAAAAAATGTATATTCAATAAAAAAACAGACTAGAACATCCAGCCTGTATTTAATATACTTATTTTGAGTATGAATCTTTATGAAACGGAATACCTCAATGAATTTTCTTTACGAATTTTGCAACCTGTGCAAACTCTTCACCTGTTCCACCTGTTACATATAATCCTCCGCATCTTAACCACGCATGGGCTTTCATAACACCATCCTCATGCTTTACCCCCATATACAATGTAGATTCAATTCCATATTTAAGCAATAACTTTTGTGCGGTAAGTGCTTGTACAAAACACTTACTCTCCCATGGAGTGTGTTTTGTAATTCTATTTACATGAAATGCCACAAGCTTGGCAATTCTATAATCTTCAACTGAAACATCTCTTGAAGACTCAATACCTCTTGTTCCCATTTTTTTCTCTATCTTTTTCATCGGAACAAATTTAATCTTAAAACGATAAAAGGCTGCATAAATATACGCCTTTATTGTCATTCCTTTTTCTCCATTAAGTCGTATAAAATCAATTAAAGCCTTAAATAATCTTTTTATCTTTCGCATACTTCTAATGTATTCTCCAACAATTTCATCTGCTCTTCAACTGTCATCTTACCGTTTGGTCTAGACAATTCATACACCGGAACAGTTTGTGCCATCTTCATGATTTTTGCTGTTACAGGAGCAGGGATATTTCTGTCGCCGTATGAAGCTATCTGATACAAGTTATCAATTATGTATTTTAGGCTTTCTGCGCCAACAATTCTTTTAATTGTCACCTCTTCAATATCATCCGGTTTAATTACCACAATAGCTCCCAATGGCATTTCTGTAGAACAATAATCATCCTCTGCAACCACTACAACCTTGTTTCTGTCATTTTCTTCTATCGGAATGGTCTTTTCCTTGTCATAACCAAAGTGTTCTGCAGCATCTGCACACAATTTTCTACATGGAAATGATGGCAAGGCATAGATTTTGTCATCTTTTTGCTCTATTAATACAACGTCATCTGATAAGAATTGACCATATTTCTTTATCAGTACCTCAGATAATGTTGACTTTCCTGAACCACTGGCTCCACTTACAATGATACTGGAATTTCCAATTTTAATTGCGCTTCCATGCATTGCAAACTGGTTACACTGGACTAGGATGTGTGGGAAGCAGGTGTTAAGTATAAATATTTCAACGAAGTCTCTTCGTGGAACTTCATCATATAAATGGTACTCTATTAGATTACCATTTGATATTTTAAACACACCATAATCTTTCATGTAATACGTAACCAGATTCTCCCCTAATGCTTTCCAAGCAACACTGTGATCAATATTATTTTGATTTAGTTCATCCATAAAACACAAGTTTTTGTTCTCTATAATCTCGACTTCTACTAATTTGTTCATTTCATTCTCATGAGCAAAACTAATTTTCAAATCAGAGCTAACAATCTTGTTATAAATATAGTAGTAATACATATTTTATCCTCCAATCTTAATATGACATATGTGCCAGAAAAATTCAAGAAAAAAAGCCAAGGCATATCGCCTTGGCTATTAACAATACTCTAAATCACTATTATGAATTAGCTGGTGTAGTAGCTTCCCACCAATTTCCTTTTTCGTCCTGCATCCAAACACCATCATGCTCAGACTGTACATTTGCTCCACCAAATGTGTTGTTGATTGTTAACTCTTCGATTGTAGCGTTAGCCCATGTCTTTTTCATTGAAAAATCCTCCTAAAATTTAATCTGTATCTTTCTTACAGATAGGATAATACAACACCTATGCTCATCTGTCTACAATTGTAACAACTTTGTGATTTTTATAAAATTCTAACATTTTAAGAGTGTATACATGACGGTTAATATCGCCTGTATCATAGGACTCAATACAAGATTTATCTTTTAAATCATCTAATGCTTTTTTTACATCAACAATCTTACTATCTTCATATTGTATGTATAACTTACACCACTCATCATATATCTTATCCCATTCCAACTCTATTCTTAGCTTCATATCAGCACTTTGTCTTCCTCGTCCTACAAATCGGTTAACATGCTCTGGAATTTGATTTCTTAAATAATATTTTACAAGTCTTCTATCTATTCCATCCTTGTCAAACTGCTCAAAAGGAAGATGAATACAAAACTCAATTAATCTTTTGTCTATTGATGGATCCCTGATTAATACTCCAGAGTACAATGATAATTTCATTGTAAGCTCACCAATTTGTCTCATTCCCATCCAATCAACCATAACATCATATCTTGCTTCATAATCTTTCGAAGATCTGCATGCTTTTTTATTAATCTCAATCAATAAATCATTTGTACCTAATTCATTAGCATAATCCTGGTTAACATATGAACCCAAATACATATTTTCAGGTAATTCATCCTTTTCAATTATATCCTGAACTATTTTTTTAATTGCTCTTTTTCTTGATAAACCAACTGTCTTTTGAAAGTCCGAAAGCGTTTTATACAATTTTATCCAACGAAGTTTTCTAAAAAGATAATTACAATATCTCTGTGCCCCGGAATAAGATAGACAATTATTTCCATATCCTCCGGTAAGTAACAATCTTGCATTCTTTTTTCTAGCTTCTAGACAAGCCTCTTGCATCCATAATGCATTCAAGCTTGCCTTATATGGCATCTCAAGAATTTTCATCTGCCTGTCATAGCCATTCCATGAATTCACTCCTTCTAGTTTTAGGAATTCGGGAACAATATTACCATAATACTCTGCACTCTTTAGTACATCCTCTGTTTCATCATCAATTCTTGCTCCCCTTACAGAATCATGTTCATCTATAGGTACTGAGGTATATGAATATAAGTTTTTGTTTTTCTCTTTCAAATATGGAGAAGCCTCTGATGCCACTGCAGTAGAATCCAAGCCTCCGCTAAGCAAAATAGAAACTTCATCTTCTGTTCTCATGACACATCTTACTGCTTCTCTCCAAATACTCTGAAACTCTTTTTCTACCTCTTCATCATTTTTGTACTTCTTAATTTTTAAATTATCAAGCGGATTCCAATATCGTTTCTTTTCAATAATAGAATTTGTAACAACAACCTGTGACGCAGTAGGAACTCTATATAATCCAATATAAGGTGTATGTTCTTCATCCGCATATGATCTGGTAAAATCCATGGCCACAAAATCCACAAACCATTTATCATTTAATTCAGATGGACATACAGCATTAATCGATTCAATTAATGACGAATAATACAAAATATTATCCTCAACCTTATAATATAGGGTTCTATTTCCAACTGAATCACACACTAAGCAAACTTTACCCTCTTGTTTATCATAATATACAAATGTATATGCTCCTAATATATCATTAAGACACGAATCTCCAAACTCTCTTATCATTCTAAAGAGTATTTCACCGTCACTAAGTTTTTGGGAGTTTTCATTTTCAAGTTTTAACTTATGTATTAATTCAGTTCTATTATCAAGTACAACATCAGCATCAAAATATACCTCGGCAGTATTTATTGGAAGTTTTTCAAATTGTGCTTCTCTATTAAAATACTGAATTCCACACCCCATCAACACGGATGAATCAATTAACCTTTCATATCTGTCAATACTATATTCATTAAATGATTTTTCCATATTATGAAGTACTTCTGGTGATATACTATCACCCTTTAATTGAATTGCACCCCATATAGCTGACATGAATCCATTCCTCCTTTTATACTAAAAAAGCATTCTGATTAACAGAATGCTTTTTTATTTACTTTGATAAATCTATTATATCAGACCCGTCAAGTTTTGCCTTCATCGAATGACCAGTTTTTGAATCAGTATAGTACCAATAACCATCTTTGTATGTCATAGGAACTGTAATATCGTGTACAAACCAGTTTGTATATTTTGTAGATGTTGAAGTGTACCCGCCAGTAACAGTCCAATTATAATGTCGTCTAAGAAGTGTATTTCCCTTATATTCTGAATCATTTCTCATAAAGTAATGTCTTGATAAAGTCTTTTTCCCACTACTGCTATATCTATGAATCTCCCAAGTTGGATCTGCATGATACCACTGTCCATCAATCTTTAACATTGCCCAGCCGTGATTCATATCACCACTTAGTACAATAGTTGCATCTATTCCAGCTTCTCTTAAAAGTAATCTGTATGCCGAAGCAATTCCAGCACAGGCACCTGTATTATATGCCAAAATACTTCCTCCATAATAGCATGGAGCCTTTCCACTACTATATGTTGTATTTACAACGATATTATCATAACAGTAAAGTGCCTTATCTAAATCAGTCATACTATCATCAAGTCCAGCCATTACCTTCGCAATTCTCTCTTTTGACTTAGCAAGACAATCCTTATAAGTGCTGTCCATACCATTTAATTTAATTGCTTTACAATAATCCCCATCCTTCTCAAAAGAAATCCATATTCCATATGCACATTCAAATTCAAGTAAACATTCATTTTTTACAACTGAATTGAATACACTATTAACATCCATCCACTTCATATGATATTTACTAACATCATGTGTTGTACCGTCACCATTTTTAATCATTGCAATAATCTCAGCTTTAACATTAGGATAGACAATCTCATTTTTATCTAATTCACCATCATCTACTGAACTTCCATAAAATGGCGGGTCCTCTTCCTCAACACTATCCTGCTGGTCATTGCCATTTAATGTAAGTGTTGCTGTAAATCCGTTTTGGAATAATGTCTTATACGAATCGTATGATACTACTTTATTCTTTGTATCATACATACTGATTCCTATTTTTGTACATGAAGCCGAAACAGTATAGGTCGCTTTGTCTGCTAAATCATAGCTCTTTATAAACTTGTTATTTGAATCTAGCTCTCTTACTAAAATGTGTAAATTTGAATTTGATATATTTACTGTATATTTCTGTCCGGCAACTACGCTTACATAATCTTTCAAACAAATTCTTGCAGAATTTTCAGTGTATTTTCCACTAAGATTGTAGTTTCCAGTTTTCCAATTTGAAAAAGAAGACATTCCAAATACGTCATTTTTATCTGTTCCCGATACTAGTTCATTATCTTCTTCAGCAACATCTTCCTGCTGACTATTGCTACTTAATGTTAATGTTGCTGTAAATCCACTCTGGAATAATGACTTATACGAATCATATGTTACTACTTTATTCTTTGTATCATACATACTAATTCCGATTTTTGTACATGAAGCCGAAACAGTATATGTGGCTTTGTCTGCTAAATCATAGCTCTTTATAAACTTGTTATTTAAATCTAACTCTCTTACTAAAATGTGCAAATTTGAATTTGATATATTTGCTATATATTCCTGTCCTGCAACCACGCTTACATAATCCTTCAAACAAATTCTTGCAGGATTTTCACTATAATTTCCATTAAGACTATAGTTTCCAGTTCTCCAATTTGAAAAAGAAGTCATTCCAAATGTATCATTTATATCTTCATTTGCAGTTAATGGAACTTCAGTATCTCCTATCTGAACAAAATTAGTGTTTGTATTTAAGCAATTTGCAAATAAAATAACTCCCAATAATAAAATACTAATTACTGACATTAATCTTTTTTTCATTTTTCCACATCTCCTAACTTTTTTCTTCTCATAAATTTGTAAAACCCTTTAATAAACTTGCCTTATTACATACATCATATATTAACTATTTTTCTATTTCATTTGTTCTAACTGGCAATTCAGCTTCAATTTTGGCTTTAAAACCATCATTAAACAATAATTCATATTCTTCGTAACTATTACATACACTTATATTAGAATAATTATATATCGAAACTCGGGCCGTATAGTCATTTGAATCTACTGAAAAAGAATTCATATTTGATAAATTGTATGTTTTGACCAATTTTCCCGACGAATTAATTATTCTTACGAGAATATGATAGTTTGTATTGTTTATACTAGCAGTATATGTAACGTTTGCTAATAATTTCTTTTCTTCTACCAAACACAGCCTTTTGGCATTTGATACATATTTTCCTGTGATATAACTATAATCCCCTGTCTTCCATGCTGAAAAATCACTCATTCCAAACATATCTTCAACAAGTTCATACCCCGTATCATTTAAATAATTAATATTACTATTACTTACAATCTCTGTTGCTAATTTATCAAAATACCATTCTCCTGTTTTCCTCTGTAAAATTGCGTAATTAGATACTGTAGCTGATGATGAGAAGATGCCGCCATCATCCCACCATATACAAGGTATCCCATAACCTGATGCAATCGTCAAAAATTCATTTGCATATTTTTTTCGATTATCTTCTGTATTTACATTACTGTTTTTTTGCCCCCATTCTCCAATAATAACTGGAATTTTACGCCTAATAAAATATTTGTACAAATTATCAAATTTTGTTTTTGCACTATTGATTCCATCGTAAATATGTGCACTTACAATAAGATGGTCTTTTATTGAATCCTGTGGTAAAACAAATCCATCAAGTACACTCCTTGTTGCTTTTGCAGCGTACGTATTTACAATCAAATATCTCGATGAATTATTTCCTCCAGTTGATCTTACTGCATCAACAAAAGACTGATTAAAACTATTTACGACAGCATACGATTTGCTATCTGCACTATCCCACTGACCAGAAGAATTAGTGACCTCATTAAATCCTTCAAATATTAAATTCGTTCCATACTCTGAAAAGTATTTCGCAATTTGTTTCCATACAGCTTCAAGCTTTTTTTGTCCTGCAACCTGTTTATCCACATCAGCAACAAGCCAATTTTCATGATGAAGATTAATTATACAATACATATCATTTTGTATTACATAATCTACAATTTCTTTTATTCTTGATAGCCATTTCTCGTCAACCTGATTATTATTATCGATATGATTTCGATATGAAATGGGAATTCTGACAGTTTTAAATCCTTTTGATTTAACAGCATCAATAGTGGCCTTGGTAGTAATTGGATTCCCCCATAGTGTTTCATAATAAGAAACTGTTTTATCTCCATAATTCTTATTATCTACACAACATAATGAATTACCAAGATTCCAACCTGCCCCCATACTGCTTGTAAATTCTAATGCAGATTCAAAACTATTCGTCCCGACTGAGAGAGGAATATCAGTATCCATGATATACGTTTGATTTGTTGCATAATTACCAGGTGAAAAAAACATCAAGAGCAACATAAACAATACCAATATTCCTGATGAGATTCTTTTTTTCATAACTGTATACCTTCCACATTCATGAAAGCCAAATACAGAATTTTTGTATTAGTTCGGTAGCTGGCAATCATAGATTTCTCCTTAGACCCTAAGCTTTGCGTCTTTGCCTTTCGACAAATTTGCCTTTTCGTATGTCCATATATATATTAAAATATACTTCCGGTGTAAAGTCAAGCGTTTTAGTTCTATAGTACTATTATTTTGTTTTTTCTCTACTCCAACTAATATTATGCTTAACAATCTTTCCTGGTGAACCAGCTATAATTACATTTGGTTCATCAAATTGTTTTGAAACAATACTTCCATATCCAACAACAGAATTATTTGGAATTACTGCGCCTTTTAACAGTGATGATTTTGCACCTAACCAAACATCATCACCTATTACTATTTTATTATCTGGATTGCATTTTTTCATATCTGAATCAAGTATGTCATGCCCATCCGTATCAATAATTTCTACGTTCCATCCCCACTGAGCATTTTTTCCAATGGTAACTTCTTTTGAAACATTTATCGATGCATTTGTATTACTCATAAAACCATCGCCAATTTCAAGAATTCCATCCTCATATATCCTTATAGCTATACTTTCATAAAAATCTGCTCTACCATTAAAAATTATTTTACTATTTTCTGTTTCAAAATATAAACATGATGGACTTTTATCATTATGACTTGATACTTCTTGCGGAAGCCCTATCTGAATCATTCCCTTATAAACAGAATCCCTATGTATTTCTATACAACCCTTTCTTAACCCTATACAACGCACATTATAATTAACTCTTAATGGAAGTTTTTTTGCAACTTCTCTTGGAAAAATTTTATAATTTATAGGAATTGAGTATATCCAAATCAATATATTTCTAATTTTTTCTTTCACAGTAATACTCCTCATAATAAAATACTTACAATACTATTTCACTATTTTGTACATTCTAATCAATAAGAAAGGAAAACAAATTGCCAGCCTAGATAAAATCTTTTCTTTTCTTGATAAGTATTTTTTTGCAGTATTATAATATTTCTTAATATATTCAATACTCTTTTCTTTGAAATTATTATATTGGCCTTGGTTCTTTGAATATCCAATATTACGTATTACAGCCAAAGAACTCTGTACAAATCTAACTGCAATCTGCCTCTTAACATTTACATATGTATCTGGTATATAATCAACCATCTGTTCTTTTGCTCTTATTGCACTATATGATTTTTCAACTGCAATAACATTATTTCCACCACCATGAGATACCGAAGTCTCCAAATAAATATAATAATACTCAGGGGTCGGATCAAATACTATCTTATCAATATGTCTCATGTACTGAAATACAAACAACACGTCTGTCCATACAGCTAAAGACACATCAAAACTTAATTTATTTTGTCTAATAATATCTAAATCAAAAATCTTATTCCAAACATATCCCTTAAATGAATCCTCACGAAGAAGCATTTCCATTCCCTCTTCCTGATTCATAATGGTAATGTCTCCGCTTGTTTCATTTAATACAGTATCTTCTCTTAATTCAGTAAATCCGCAGATAGCTAGTCCCGCTTCATTATTAACAAGATTGGTATGTAATCTCTCAATAAAATCTTCTTTTACATAATCATCTGCATCAACAAATGTAAGATATTTTCCTCTTGCATCTCTTAATCCGGTATTTCTGGCAGCACCTTCCCCACCATTTTCCTGATTCACAAGTCTTACTCTTGCATCTTTTTGAGAAAATTCTTCACAGATTGACTTTGTACTATCTTTGGAACCATCATTTACAATTAGGATTTCTATATCTTTGTATGTTTGCTCTATCAATGATTCTATACATCTGCCTATATACTTCTGCGCATTATATGCAGGTATCATTACTGTAATAAGGTCATTCATATCTTATCCTCTCTTATCACTTTTAATCTATGCCTTTTAATCTCAAATATAAATTAGGCATGTAATTAAAAAATGTATAAAACTTCTCTTTCTTTAACGCTTTTGATTCCTTGAATAACTGTTTATATTTGATATGTAACCGCTTCATTTTTTCAGAATTATTCTCTTTTGATTTTGCAAGTTTACAATAGTAATCAAATATCCAGTACATATATGTTTTTCTAGGATAATCAATTAATTCTATATGATTATCATACATATACTTTATTTCCTCATCTAATGCCAAAAAGACATCAGTATAAAACTTGTCCTTAATTGAAAAAGTTGAACTATTAGTGTTGTCCCTAAAATAGAAATATAAAACCTCTTTTGAATAAACAACTGACTTAGCTCTGTCAAAAAGCTTATATAAAATAGCTAAATCTTCACAGATTCTTCCTTCAGGAAAACTTATCCCATCAAACAATTCTCTTTTGAATAATTTTCCCCACATAACCACATAAAGCTCGTCTGATACCATATGCATATTTCGTATGCAGTCAATATTTGAAAGTTCTACAATATCAGGTGCGTTGTTTGCTAATCCTGTATTTCCAGCCTTATCTTTTAAATCAGATATTGAAACTTTCTCTCCAGAGAAGTTACAAAAATGCGTCATGGAAATATCGGCATTGTAATCAAATAAAAGCTCAATGAGCCTTTGTATCTGATTATCATCCATATAATCATCAGAATCTACAAAACAAAAATACTCTCCTGTTGCTATTTTAATTGCTTCATTCCTTGCCTTTGACTGTCCTGCATTTTCCTGATGAATTACTTTTACTCTTGAATCTTTTTTTGCATAATCATCAAGAATCTTACCACAGTTATCTGGGGACCCATCATCTACAAGAATCAATTCTATATTCTCATATGTTTGCCTAAGTATTGAACTTACGCATCTATCAATATATTTTTCAACGTTATAAACTGGCACAATAACAGATACTTTTGCTTCCTGCATTATGACCTCCAATCGTATTATTTACCATACAATAAGCTTGATTATTATCTTTATTTTTTCTTTAAAAGAGAACTTTCCATATAATAGGCAATGACCTAATCTTTTACGTATCTTTCTTTTACATGATGATATAATTTCTCTATCATTTTCTGATTTAGCCTGCTTCATACATTCCATACACATCATGATATATCCGGTCTCAATTGAATTATACAATTCTCCTGAATGATTAATTTCATCCATAATTTCTTCGTGAGTACTTAGCGCTCTATGTGTTTGTCTACACCTAGCTGAATGAAGTGCACTGCTCTCTCTAACAAGCCAATTATATAAAGGTTGTGAATTATAATATACCTTCTTTATTTTTTTTGATAAATAATATAGAAATTTAAAATCCTCTGCTATTGAAATACTGGTATCAAATCTAATATCTTTTAGTAGCTCAGATTTATATATCTTTCCCCATACTGTACATGTATATTTTTTACATAATACAATATCTGCCAAAAACTGGTCATTATTGAGGGTTTCTGCTCCAATCCGTGTACTCTGATTTACGACTTTTCCATCCTCGCTTACATCAGTTGTACCACATATAGCTAAATCCACATTTTCCTGTTCTAGCCACGCAACTAACTTTTCAAGATAATTTTCAGACAAAAAATCGTCACTATCAACAAAGGTCACATAATCTCCTTCTACACAATCCAATCCCATATTTCTGGCATTAGAAACACCTTTATGCCCTCCATTTAGCACTTTAATTTTTGAATTGCAAGCTGCTATCTCGTTGATTATATCTGTTGTTCCATCTGTCGAACCATCATCAATTATTATCAACTCATAATTCTGATATGTCTGATTTTCTATGGATGTAATGCATTTTCTTATATATTCTTTTACATTATATGCAGGTACAACCAATGATACTTTTCTATTCATTAAAACATCCTCAACATTTGTTCAAATTACATTATACTCTGCTTAATGTAATTCATAGATTTTTCTCTCATTTTCTGAAGTTCTGCATTTTTATCAAAATCAATTTTCTTATCCATATCAACTTTTGTAAAGTTATACGGACTAATTACTCTATCCTGAACTTGTAATACATCTGATATCTCGATCAATCTGGTATTCATATTCTCGTACTTTTCATTTGTGTCTAAAAGCCAAAAATCCTTTTTGAAAATGTACGAAAAAATCATTCCATGAAATGACTCAACAAAATTTAGCTCTGAATAAAACATCAAATTCAAAAATGCAAGAGGGCCATTTTTCTTACATAAATTAAATCCCCAATTTTTTTCACTCTTTCGAATCCATTTCTTTGGATCTACAACATAAACCTTGCACCCCCTGCGCTCAGCTTCTTTTTTAACGATATCTTTGAGTGAGTCTTCACAATAAGCCCAAGAATAGTAGAATATATATTTCTCATCGACTAATCTTTCTCCTACTATTTTTTCCCATTCAGAAGGTTCTAATACTAATGTTGGGTCAAGAACCAACTCAACATTTTTATCTGTTGCCCTCTCTAAGGACAACTTTCCTTTATTCTCTCTAACTGATATGCTAGAAAATGAATTTATCCACTTTTGAATTTTATTATAGTCGGCAGACTCTTGAATATCGTGACCACCCAGACTAGGTGCATACGCTACTTTTTTACAATCTGTCCAACCACAGAAGAAAGCGTCATCATAATCTGCCATATTTACATTCCAGACTTGATCGCTTCCTGCAACAATAATATCATAGTTATCTTTTATATCCTTTAAATCTTTTGGATATAGTTCAGATCCATTTAGTCCAAGATTTTTCTTCCTAAAATTTGTATAATCCGCTGCGCTTGACTTTAATTTCCCATATGATTTTAAATGATATAATAATGTTCTTGGATGTTTCCAAACATATTTTGGAATAATATCATACATACTATGAGACTGTTCAGTTGTAAAATTAATTATCTCTACATTATTACCCAAATTTTCAAGTATTGTCTTTAGAGCATATGACTGAAGCAACGATCCACAATTATCAGATGCAGATAATGTCATTATACCTATTCTCACAAACATGATCCTCCTAAATCTAACTACAATTTATACATAATTTCACCTATTTTCTTTTAAGTTTTTTTAGAACTATTTCTTTTACCATAACACGTTCATCTTTATTAAGAACAACCAAATAATTTATGGCATAACCTATTACACCACATATTACGGCCCATATCGCAAGTTCAAGCCAAGAATGAATTGTAATTTTATAAACAATAATCATAAAGATTGATAAAATAATAATTGACGATAACATTCCTCTAAGTAATGGTTTATAAAATGTCCACCATTTCTGTTTTAAAATATGTGCTGCATATATTGGAGCAAATAAAAATACTCTTGCTGTAAGTAATACACTACTTACTATCTGTATTGCATATACGCCTAAATCTGTATATTTGCACAAAACAATGGAACCTACAATATTGGCAATACCAATTCCAAATGACACAAGCACAGGAATCTTTAATTTTGTGGTAATACTGTTTACTGTGTACAATGGATAGATGTATACATCAAAAACCGTCTGCGCCAATATCATTATTGATAAAATCTGAACAGTATTTATTTCCCCCTTTGCAAGTGATGGTAGCCACAAAGAAAAGAAATTTGTTCCAAATGCAATAAATCCAAGAATTGGTACTGAACAAATAAATCCACAAACTTTTATAGAACTATTTACATACTTTGTAAATTCTTTCATGTCACCTTTTGCATAGAGCATTGTCATCTGTGGTCCAAATGAACCTGATACAAGACCAATTATTGACATAAGATAATTGGGTACAGTTTTTGCAAAACTCATAAGAGTCATCTCTGCAGCACCAATATAAAGGTTTGTAATAAGGGTATCGCAACCATTAATAAGAATGGAAGTAAGCTGTTGGAATGAGTTCCATATTCCAACTTTTATCAAATCAACTATTGCCTTCCACTTTATTAATAATTTATTAAACTTTAACTGTGGTATCAGCTTAATAGTATAATACACATTTGATGCAATAATAAAGAATCCACAGATAAACTGTGTAAATCCAACATACCATACTTTTGCTGGTAATAACGCAAACATTGCAATTAATAATCCAGCTCTTAAAAATGTTTTTTCTGTATTACGCTTTGCCGATAAATCCAGCCTGTCACTAGCATATGTAGCCACTCCAAATGAATTAGTAACAAGCGACAAAAAGAAATCAATAAAGATAAAAGCCCACAGAATTTTCACATCGAAAACATATGCATTTGGTATTTTAAGTACGCTATCTAAAAATATAATTGCAAAAGCTGATGGAATCGCAAACACAATTGATAACAAAACATTTGCAACTATAACTGATGAAAAGTACATATTAGCACTGTCATAATCCTTTTTACTCAGATTAATCGTAATATATCTTCCAACCATTGCATTTAGTGCACTGGTAAATATTGTAACATAACCGGTTGTCTGGAATGCAAGATTTACAAAACCATATACTTCCTTTCCTACATTTGCTGTGATATAAGGTGTAAGAAAAAAGTTTATGGCAACATTGATAACAAATGCTATAATCTGCGCTATCATATTTACCGCTATTCTCTTTTTATTTCCCATTAAATTGTCCTCCAATTTTACTTTCTGTAACAAACCCCCGGAGATAAAGCATACAATAAATAACTGCACTTTTTCTTTACAGTAATATTCTTTTTAGTAATAATTCCAATTGCATATTTTCTATATGCTTTTTTATATTTTTTCAATATAGATAAATCCATGTCATTACGCTTTTTTATTTCATTAGCATAACGAATCAGAAAAAGCTTATACAAAAAAAGTATCTTTTCATACCAATCATATTTTTTATTGTTCTTGTAATGTTTAAGTCTCTCAAGATATGCATCTAATCTAAGTAACCTCTTCTCATTAAAAGCCTCTCCCATTATGCTGTCTCCACGCTGAACATAATAATATAGATGGTCTTTAATAAAAGCAATTCTGTCAGCTTTTTCCAAAAGCTTATATGTTGTAAATTCATCTTCATGAATTTTTCCCTTTGGATATCGTATTTCCTTGAAATATTCTACTGGATACATCTTATTCCATGCTACAGTAAATTCTTCATAATTGCTTTCAAAATAATACTTAGTCTTGTCCTCATTACTCTGTATTATGACAATATTAGGCTGATTAATATCCTCACAAATTTGCGCTTCACCATCTTTAACCTTCTTAACACCACAAACTGATACCTGCGCATTATTCTCAATAATCCCGGTATGTAAATACTCTATCATTTTGTTGTGAATATAATCGTCTGAATCAATAAACACAATATATCTTCCGGTTGCAATATCTATCCCCGCATTTCTGGCATCAGATAATCCACCATTTTCTTTATGTATCACTTTAATTCTATTATCTTTTTGCTTATAATCATCACATATCTTACCACAATTATCTGGTGAACCATCGTCTACCAGAATAATTTCTAAATTGCTATATGTTTGATTGACAATACTGTCAACACATTTTCTCAAATAATTTTCAACCTTATATATTGGTACAATAACACTTACTAAATCATTCATTTGTCTATCCTAACGTTTCACTACTTTTTTGATTGTTTGATAAATACCACTTGACTTAATTCTATTACTTCTCTGCTCTTTTCGTATTCTTTTTCCTATACCCGTTTTTATTCCTGCTTTGTAAAAATCTCCATTACAATTTTGTATAAATACTTCTCTATCAGGATGCACTTTTGATGGTCTATTTAACTGTTCATTCTCTTTTAATGCTTCATCATACAATCTTTCCTCCGTATGAATTACACCTACACTTTCATCTAATAATCTTCTGCCATTTTCAGAATTTACGAGTATTGTTGATATTCTTCCATCATATTGCTGTATTAAAGTTTTTTTATCCAATCCCCAAAAATCGCCTATCGTAATATCTGAAACTCTCTCTCTTCTTGCATAACTACAAGAATAGCAGTTATCTCTATATGTTACACCTCGCAAAAAGGTCTCATAATACAAATCAAAATATGAACCCTTATTATACAAAATGGAATTATCATTTAATGCTGTAAACTCAAAATCGTTCTTACCTCTGAATTTTATATCAGTAACTTTCTTATCCGGAAGAATAGCATGAACATACTCCTTTAAATACTCAATAGGAGGTACTCCATGACAAATAATATCAACTGTATACAAATTATCAAATTTCTTACCAAGAAAATGCAATAATCCATCTATCTGACAAGGAGTTCCAATGTAAAGTACTCTTTCGCCTTTTATTAACTGCTCTTTTGCTTTGGTATATGAATCTCCTACATAGCTTTGCACATACTTAGAGCCCTTAAATTTTTCCAAATCAGACTCAGTATTAGCCATCTGAATATTGAGATTCAAATTTTCATCCCACGCTGTTCCAAATACTTTTCCGCCTTTTTTCATAAAAACACGAGAAAAGGCTGTTGCAATACCGCCTGATGCACAATTGATCTGGTCAGCCTTATCCAGAGTCCATGCTGCGTAACATTTATTTGGTTCACTAAATGTACTTTCATTCAGTACAGGACATGATTTTTTGCACAATCCGCACTCTACACATAATTGGGGATTGATTCTTGGAATGGTCTTTTTTAGTTCGTCATACCCAACTGTTATTGCATGTTTTGGACACACATTCATACAGGAAAAACATCCCACACAATCCTTTAATTCACATAATTCCATTCCACTCACCATTCTTTCATTAATGTACAAACTGACTCAGATAATTAATTGACTTTTGTCTTTCAGTATCAATTATTGTATTTACCTCATCATAATTTACCTGCTTTAATAAAATATTTTCTAATGATGAAATATTCTCAACTGATCTACTTTCAAGACCAAATGTTGATAACAGATCAAATAATTTTTCATTATTTCCATATGTTCCCTCATAACCACCACGTATAAATGTAGCAAATTGCTTGTTGTATTTAATTGAGAAAACACTTCCATGGAAAGTATCTGTAACAACAAAATCAGCATTCTTTACATATGCTAATACCTCAAACGGATTCAATGGCAGATATCCATCAATATATGTCTGTGGTGCACATAAACATACAATTTTTTTGTTGTGCTTCTTTGCAAATTTTTTTATTGCTTTTGATTCCTGTTTTGAGATTCTTTTTGCATATGCATAAATAACTATATAATTATCAATTGGAACCTTTATTTTTTCAATTTCTTCATTGTAATCATATAAAAAAACTGGGTCAACATTCTTGATAACATCTAAATCAGACATTCCTTTAAGAATATTAAAAGTATTCTTATCTCGCGCTGAAACACCTGCGAATTTTTTTATAAGACCAGTTATCTCATCATATATCCCATATTTCTTTAATCCTTCTTCCTTAGTATTCCCAAATGAAGCTGCATATGAAATAACTCTATCTGCCTGCGTTTCTCCTCCAAATAATTGTCTTGAATATCCTACATCAGGATTTGGCTGTAGACAATTAAAAACTTCATCACTTCCAATAACAAGTAAATCAAGTTTTGTGCAATATTTTTTCTCAGCTGATACGCCTAGCATTGGCAACATTTTTTCGTTATACTGCTCGTCTACAATTTTATATTGGTCCCAATACTTATTCATTATTTCTTTTGAAACTTTTACTGGAGGGATTATTCTATCAGCTAATTTGTGAAATACTGAATTTTCTTTTGAAGCGGATTTGGCTGATGAATCAACCAGCACCTCTCCCGGCTTGTAATCAACAAACTCAACTTCTGCCCCTAGTTTTTCTATGTTCTTTTTTAAACTGTATGCCTGAAGAAAAGAGCCATTGTTTACAACTCTTTGCATAGACATTATTCCAACCTTCATCTTGTCACCTCAATATGTTTAATCTTTAAATATACTTTTCGAAAAAACTTATTCCTCAAAATAATACATACAATTCTTCTTTTCAAATTAGTTGTTTTACTTCTAATTGTATTATTAAACAACTCTGCAACTATGTTATTATTCAAAAAATCATTCACCTGCAAAGTTAAATCATTAAAATTCTCTATGGACTTTATTGCAAAGTTAATCATTGCCACACTATTATTTGCATATCTTTCATAAAATTTTTCTCTAATTTCTTTTGACCAATTCATATCTTGGCCCATTTGAATTTTTATTTCAATTCCTTTTGCAAATTCGTTAATTCTCTTATTAGTCAATTCCTTTCGCAATTGTACCATAGCACCGCTATTATTCTGACGATATCCATATGCATTACAATTTACACATTTTATCGTGTGAATACTATTTATGAGTTGTGCCATCCATAACATATCTTCCCCAACCGCCATGTCAATAGGAAATTGTATATGATTATCCCTTACAATTTTTGACAGATATATTTTTCCCCAACAAGTATTAAAAAAATGTCCTAACAAAAAGGAAACTTTAACATCCTGTAGTTCATTTATATCTTTTGTAACACTTACATCCTGAATAAAGTTACCTTCCTCATCAATATCTATATAATCATAAATTACCATGTCAGTTTCAGTATTAGCCCATGTATCTATGCTAGTCCAAAAAGACTCTATCACAATATCATCAGCATCCACAAATGTAAGATATTTTCCTTCTGCTACTTCTATTCCTGCATTTCTGGCAGCTGACACACCCGAATTTTTCTGAGATACAACTGTAATCCCATATTTTTCTTTATATGCCTGCAATATTTCAGCTGATTTATCAATACTTCCATCATCAACAGCTATGATTTGTATTCTATTAGTTGACAAATGATTAACCATTGAATCTAAACACGTCTCTATGTATTTCTCTGCATTATATACAGGTATAATAATCGATAATAAGTATTTTTCTTGCATTATCAGCTTATCCTCTTTTTATTATTTTCTTAACAGCCATTGCAACCTTACAATTCTTCAACTCACTAAGCTTTACATCTCTTCCAATTGAAGTAGAACGAAGTGCCGGTACAATTCCCTTATTGTAATTCTTCTCAAACTTTTCTCTATCCTTTGGTCTCTCAAATGGATGATTAAGTTGATCATTCCCCTTTAAAGCTTCTGCTACCGTTCTCTTCTCGAAATGAATTTTATCTTTTGCCATATTAAGGAGTTCTTCACCCTTTGAGGTATTTGTCAGAATAACTGAAACATTTCCATAATACCTCTCTTCAAGAGACGCCTTATCCAACTCCCAGAAATCTCCGATTGTCATATCTGATACTCTGTCCTTCTTGGCATATGAACAATTAAAACAGTTATCTCTAAACATCATTCCTTTTAAGAAACCATGATAATATAAATCAAGATAAGAATGCTTCTGATATATTCTTTCATTATCACAATCTATACAAAGTTCGAAATCTCTTTCTCCTCTAAATGCAATATTTTCAAGTTTTTTATCTGGGAATAAACCATGTAAATAGTCTTGCAGATATTTTATTGGTGGAACACCATGACAGATAATATCTACTGTATAAAGATTGTCATATGGTTTTCTCAGATAATGTAAAAGTCCATCTATCTGACAAGGAGAACCAACATACAAAACCTTTTTGTCATTTTCAAGCTGCTCTTTAACAGCTTTATAAGAAAAATCCGTGCAGCTTTGCACATACTTTGAGCCTTTGAATAATTCCAAATCATTCTCTGACTCAGCCATTCTAATATTGAGGTTTAACTCATCATCAAATGCACATCCAAATACGGCTCCACCATCTTCCATTATGGTTCTATAAAGGGATGTTGCTATTCCCCCGGATGCACAACTTTTCTTATCATTATCAATCTTTGTCCATGCAGCATAGCACATCTGTGGCTCTTTAAATTCAGTTTCCTGAATTACCGGGCATACACTTTGGCATAACCCACAATTAATACATTTTGAATCATCAATTACAGGAATTGTCTTATCCAAATCATTATATCCAATTGAAATTGCCTCTTTAGGACATATATTCATACAGGCAAAACACCCTACACATTTTTCCTGTTCACAAAGCTTCATACTCGCTCCTTATCAAATTAACTTAAACTATCAATCTGCTCTTTAAGATATGCTTTTCCTTTCCTGACCTCACTATCAATAATCTTATTGACCTTATTATAATCATGCTCTGAAAGTAAAATATTTTCCAAATCAGATAGCTTATTTACACTTCTGTCCAATAAATTAAATGTATCAAGTAAATCATATAACTTTTCGTTATTACCATATACTGTCTCATGCCCACTTCGTAAAAATGTGGCAAACTTCTTATTATTCTTTATTGAAAATACTGTTCCATGGAATGTATCCGTAACAACATAATCAGCCTTCTTAACATATGCAAGAACTTCAAATGGATTAAGTGGCAAATATCCATCAAGGTATCTCTGTGGATTACAAAGACACACAATCTTCTTATTATGTTTCTTGGCAAATCTCTTTATCTCTCTAGCCTCAGCTTTTCCAATTCTACACGAATATGCATATACAACTATGTAATCACTAATTGGAACCTCTACCTGTGTCTCTTTTTCAAAATCATACAGGAATACAGGATCAACATTCTTAATAACCTTGTCGTGATACATTTTATCCAAAAGACTATATGTATTAGCATCTCTTGCCGATAATGCATCGAATCGGTTAATCATTTCTTTTACTTCATCATATATTTTGTATTTCTTTAATCCCTCTTCGTTTGTATTTCCAAATGAAGCAGCATATGAAATCAATCTTTTGGCATTATTATTGTAACCAAACAATTCCTTTGAATATCCAACCATCTCTGTTGTCTGTAAACAGTTAAATACCTCATCACTTCCAATAACTAACATATCAAGTTTGGGTCTATAGACCATATCTCCAGATATTCCAAGCATTGGCAACATTTCTTCGTTATATATTTTGTCATACTTTCCCATCTCACACCAGAATTTATCCATTGTTTTCTTTGGCAGCTGATATGGCGGTAAAATTTTATCTACTACTTTTTCAAAATTAATTTTTGATACAATACTTTTATCATCGGCTTTTACAATAGGCTTTCCCACTTCATAATCAACAAAACATACGTCAGCACCAAGTTCTTCCAAATTATGCTTTAAACTATACGCCTGCAAAAAGGATCCATAATTTACTACCCTCTGCATTGACATTATTCCGATTTTCATTAGAAATTCCTCCTATTTCTTTCGATGACTATTCCATACACTATAATATAAACGATAACAATTTGCAAAAAGAATATATTCTAGTTTTTGTTTTCCTTTTACAGGAATATTATATTTTTTTACAGCTCCAATAATATTCTTACGATATTTCTTTATTAGCATTGATATATCTTTCTTTTTGCACGTATTCCATGCCTTGTACTGACACAACATATGCATAGCATGGAATAAACTTTTAGTTGCAAGTTCAGAATTGTTCCATTCCATATATAGACGAATTTTTTCCAAATACCCATCAAACACATCAAATCGACTCGCCTTAAACTCACCCATTATACTATCGTTTCTCACAAAATAGTAATATAGTTCTTCCTCGATAATTCCAATTCTCTTTGCCTCATGCAGAAGCTTAAAAGTTGTAAATTCATCCTCATGAACTTTACCTTTTGGATATCTGATATTTTTGAATAAATCCTTGTGGTATAACTTATTCCATGCAACAGTGTATACTAATCGCTTATCGGGATTTGTAAAATAAATCTCCTGCGCTGTATAACCATCTACATTCTCATACTTGTCTAATACGGTTTGAATATCTAATTCTTTATCACTATATTCTTTTCCTTCATATGCATACTGATAACCACAAATTGCAACATCGCAACTATTTTTTGAAATCATCTGCATAAGTATTTCTACTGTCTGATGATGAATCCAATCATCTGAATCCACAAGAAAATAGTATTCTCCAGTCGCTACGTCAATACCAGCATTTCTTGCATCAGACAATCCACCATTTTCTTTATGAATTACTCTGATACGCTCATCTTCTTTGGCATACTGGTCACCTATTTCTCCACACTTGTCCGGAGAACCGTCATCAACAAGAATTATTTCCAGATTTTCGTATGTCTGATTCTGTATACTTTTAATGCATCTTTCCAAATATTGTTCAACATTATACATTGGAACAATTACACTAACTAAATCTGACACTACTTGATTCCTCCTAGTATTTTAACTATCCTCTTAACTGCGTAATTTACAAAATACCATCGTCGATATTTGTATATTTTCCTTTTAGGAACGACACTCAGACTATTTTTTATGTATGCATCATTTGAAACACACTCTAACCATTCTTTTTTTTGAGCCTCATCCCATCTGTATTCTTTGCGAATATCATGTTCCTGTCGTACATAAAAAATAATCCAGTAAAAACTGATTTGCTCAATATATTTATCATATAGACCAATCTTTTTAAAAGTGTCTACATATCTTTCATATATTTTCTTTCGATTTTCAAATTCAAGCTTACAGTCTGAAATCTGTTTGATCTTGTTCTGTGACAAGGTTTTCGTTTTTCTCTTGCTGTAATTTACAAGACGGTCTCTTATCACATCAACACATTGGGCACATAATAAGTACTCAAGATTAAAAATGAAATCTTCTCCAAGATTTACACTTGTATCAAATCTGATATTATTCTTTCGAATAATATCAAATCTATAAATCTTATTCCATACTACTCCATAGTAATGATGTCCTGGATCCTTTAGAGTATTACATATGTACTCTTTTGCAGTGTATTTTCCGCTTTTTTCAAGTTTCTCTACGTGAATATGAATATTATGCCTGAACTCTTTATTGTAACTGCATACAACCATATCTGACTTTGTCTTTTCCATTGCATTTACCATTGTTTCAATTGCAGTTGACTTCATCTGGTCATCTGCGTCAAGAAAGGTAATATACTCACCGAAAACATAATCAAATGCATAGTTCCTGCTTGATGAAACACCAGAATTTTCTTTTCTATATAATTCAATTCTGGAATCCTTTTTCCTATACTCATCACATATCTTATAAGAATTATCAGTCGATCCATCATCTATGAGTATCAGCTGAATATTAGAATAAGTCTGATTTAAAACCGATGATATGCTTCTATTTAATTCATTCTCACAATTATAAATCGGCATAATCACCGAAACACACTTACTTACCACATTCTATCCTCTATAAAAATACCTAACCTACCTGGTTGACTCATCTATCATATCAAGCAGCTTATCTGAAATTCCACTTCGAACTTTTCTGCAGAATAATTCATCAAGTCCCATAAGCTTATCAAAATCTTTTTCCGTAAAAGTAACTACACCTTCATCCGGAAATTCGAAATAATGAATGTTTCTCCAGTTTACAAGCCATCTCTTTAATGGCTCATCATATTTCACACAGTGAGTCTTAAATCTTGAATTGTGAACAACTGTATGAAAATATTCCTCATCAGGAAATTTAATATGTTGCATTCTCTTATTGAATTTAGGATGAGTATTATAAAAATCTACCATGTACTTTGCGCATTCTCTTGTAACTGCCCACTGTGCTGTTCCATAGTAAAGTTCAATCTCTTCATCATTCTCTTTATGAACTCCATTAAATCCAATGGTTTTAAGGCTCATTATTGCATGAAATCCATCCCATGCAAGCTTTACAAGCTTAGAATGATCATTTAAATAGAAATCCTTATCTCTCGAATTATATATCTTATATTTCGCCGAGTAATGCCTATCATCTGTCCTTGCGATATTGCATCCTCTAATAAACTCACGTCCACTGTTTTTTTCGAAGAATTCCTTGATATAAGCATTGGACTTGATAGGATAATCAAGATTCTGTAATGCAACAACATAATCATAATCTCTATCGCTGTTTAATGCTTCATTTAGCAATTCAAATGTTGCCAGTATTGCATTATATCCGCCCCAATATACCTTATATCTGTTCTCTAAAAAATGAACCTGTGAGTTATCCTTCAGGCGCTCCTTAAATGGTCCAATATCTGATTTTGCATCCACATGAATATACATATCAAAGTCAGGATCCTGTGTAAGTTTATTTGCCACACGCTCTACTATTGCAGGGTCTGTATGACATAAATTCAAAAAAGCAATTCTCATATTTACTCCCTACTAAATTCATAGTTAACCATCTTTAGACAACAAATCGCAAAGAATAAGAGTCCATACCATCCCTTTTTCAGGAATAAAAATGGAATCTTCTTTACGCCGCCTTCTTTTGCTGGAACATATTTTTTTACAATCTGCTTTACTCTCTCATCCGTTACATAGTTTTTGTATGCAGCATATCTTTCCTTAAATCTATGGTCCGGATTTTTCCCTGCCATCATGAAACCTATCTGTACTGCCGACATCATTGCAATACCAGCCCATGTATCAGATATATCCTTGCCTGTACGCTCCTTTATTCTGTTTGTAAGGTCTGTTCTTCCATCAAGAAGATTTACCTTTCCCTGAACCTTCTGCATTACCTTTCTCTCATATACAAAGATTGTAGAGGTTTCTCTTGTCACAAGATAGTAATAGCATTTCTGTTTTATATAAACACGTTTTGCGCAACTTAAATACTCAGAGATAAAACATGTATCCTCACCAACTTTGAGTCTTGTATCAAAAGTCAGATTATTATCAACAATAATCTTTCTTGATACCATTATTCTCCACAATGCCGGATTTTCTACATATAATGCATTCTCTTTTCCTCTTAGCCAGTCATTAATCTTATCATAAGATAAACCAATAAACTGAGGCATAACCTTGTCTATTATCTCATCATTTTCATATAATTCCTTATCAAATAATGGATAATTTGTCTCGAATACAGCACCATCCTTGTACCTGTAATATCCATAGATAACTGTATCTACGTTATTTTCTTTCATCGTATCTAGAAGTTCTTCGCAGGTCTCTTTCTCTGCGAAATCATCTCCATCCCAGAACAGAATGTACTCTCCTGAAGCCATTTTTATTCCATCATTTCGGGCTGCTGATACACCTTCATTTTCTTTATGTAGAATTTGAATTCTCGTGTCCTTTTGAGCATATGAATCTAACACTTCACCAGTTTTGTCATCTGAACCATCGTTTACTACTATTATCTCAAAATCCTGCCAGGTCTGATTCAAAATACTATCAAGACATTTTCCTATATAATCTTCGATATTATATGCTGGTATAATAAAACTCACTTTTGGTGACATTTATGCCATTTCCTCTCTATTTCTGACTAATTTCTTTCTGTTATAAATAGTCTTTATTTTTCGTTTTCTATCTTTCTTTTCCTCAAAAATATATTTTCCAATAAACAAAATCGGAAAACAAAGAACAGAATTTAAAATATAATTTTCCATTACTCCGTAAAGACAATATGAAATAACCATAATTGCCTCGATAGTATTTAATCTCTTTCGTATTGCCCAAAAACCAACTGCAATAAGAATCATAAATACTATTCCATAGGATACAAACAACCAGATATAGCTATTATCAAAAATCATTGCATCCATCCAACGATCAAACCAGAAGAATTTAACAGGGAATGACAACTGTTTTCCCAATATTGAAAATCCTTTCATATCATAAGCACAGGCACCATACATAAGGCGACCTGTTAATGCCTTATCAAATTCCTTATAAAAATCCAACAGTGCCCCTGAAATATTTGTGTATATTACAGATGTGGTTATAAATAGGATTGATAATATGGTAAACAAATACCCTGCAAAAAAATTGTAAATCTTAAACTGCTTGTCCTTAAATAACTTTGTTAAGGACATTAAAACTGCACATGTAGTTCCAACAATCATTCCTGTATTTGAATCTGTATATAAATATGTGATATACAAAACCAGCCATAAAAGCCATATTTTTGTTATGTTAAGCTCTTTATAATACGCAAACCACAGTTCGAGAATTGCCCATAAAACGTACATCGAGAAAGTATTTGCATGACCAAGAAAGAAATTGTATCTTGCTCCACCACCCTCTCTATACGAGTACGAAACCATTGAAGGTGCAACTACGATACATGCAAAATATATAACTGCATGAAAACTTAGTAATATCAGCTTGAGTTTTGCACTCTTTTTCATAGTTACCGTTAAATCAACATCCTGTAATCCACAAATACTAAAAATAGTAAATATAAGGTAAAAGAATTTCATTACCTCACAGGAATATACACACAATGCAATAAGAGGTACCATCAGACATATCTGCCATGCCTTGAATCTTTGCGTAGAAATCTTCCATCCTATAAGACCCAGAAATGAAAGAATAAAAAATGTATCTACTATCTCAGGACGACCACCAATAATACCTGATGAATCACATATATTTTTTATAATCAAAATAATTACACCATAATCAAATAAATTCTGATGCAATTCTTTGTTTCTTTCCGCTAAACTTTTCAAATTAAGATATCCTTGCCTTTGCCTTAAAATACAACTTCAACATCATTATCGAACCACTTTTTATCAATCTGTATTCAAGTTTTTTTAGTTTAGAAAGCTTTATTCCTTCCAAATTAGCTATTACCTTCTTTGCCCATTCATCATTAATAAGAATCTTATAAGTGTTCGAAAGATTTTTTCCTTTTTGACGTTGTGCATACTCTCTATACAAATTAGTAAGCACTCTTAGATAATATACAGCCACCTCATCCATCAAGTTATCATCTGTGCATTTTTCATCTATCTTAGCAAGCTTCTCATAAGAAAGCTCATACAGAGGATATGTATATGAAAGACGTGCTTTTATATCGTAAAGTTTCATTGCACTTGAGGAATGCTGTCTGTAATAAAGCATCTTCTCATTATAAAATGAATATGTCTTGCATCTTGAAAAATATTCCGTAACAAATGCAGCATCCTCGCCAATTGCAACACCTTTTTCAAATTCCAGATTATACTCATCTATAATACTCTTTGTAAACAATTTGCCCCAACAGGCATTTAATCTTGAAGAAGCATACATTATTCTGTTTGCAGTATTTACATCTGAAACATGTTTTCCATCAAATTCAAATAGTTCGTCCTTGATTTTTCCATCGTCAAACAATGTGTAATATGCAAATGCCACAAAATCACTACTATCATGTAAAACCTTATCAAGAATAAATTCCCATTTAGTAATATCAATATAATCATCAGCATCAAGAAACATTATGCGTTTGCCACAACACTGCTTTATTCCATAATTTCTAGCATTTGATACTCCACCATTTTCTATATGGTACGCATGAAATCGCGAATCTCTTTTTTGCCACTCATCACAAATCTGTGATGAACCATCTGTACTTCCATCATCTACTAATATTACTTCTATCTCGTTAGATGTTGATGCTGCTATTGATTTCAAACTCTCATCCAAATATTTTTTTGCATTAAAAACCGGTACTACAATACTTAATAGCATTCTAACCTCATTTCACTCTAAACATTATTGGAAACATCTTTGAATACAATTTATATGTCAATGAGTTAACACTTCTCATAAAAATTCCATTCTTAGATTTTTGTTTCTTTAGATAAGCATTCTTTTTCCAATTTGGAAAAGTATCATTCAATATCTCATAGTTTTTAGTAAGTGCTGTTTTCCTATCTTTTTTATCCGGAATACGACACATTCTTGAAAAAGAACTGCAAAGAAGAATTCTTGTATACAAAAATTCTAATGCATCATGATACTCGTCGTAAAAACCCTTTTCCTTGTAATAATCAGATATATTTGTAAGAATCTTTACAATATCAAGTGTCTTTAGTGACTGCTTATTATTGATTGAGTCACCTCTTTGAACATAATAAATTGAAGCCGCATCCACATATGCGTATGACCTTATACTTGGAACCAGCTTACAGAAAAATTCTACATCTTCGTAAATACATCCTTTGGGAAAACTTACCCCTGTTTCTAAAAGCCAGTCCCTTTTGTAAATTTTATTCCAAACTACACTTCTTCCCATCATAAGCATTTCTTTTTTGTCAGTTATTCTTTCACCGACTTCTGTATCAATACTTCCATCTGGGAAAACATGATGAAGGTCACACTCTACAACATCATAATCGCCTTCTTTTGCTTTCTTATATAAGAGCTCATACATGTCATAATCTACATAGTCATCTGAATCAACATATCCTATGTACTCACCCTTTGCAAAAGGAAGCCCATAGTTTCTTGCATCAGACAGACCTCCATTTGTTTTTTCAAGTGCAACAATGTTAGAATATTTTGCTGCATATTCTTTGATTATCTCTGCTGATGAATCTGTTGCTCCATCATTTACAACAATTATTTCAATATCTGTTAGTGTCTGTTTTACAAGAGTATCCAGACAATTTGCAAGATATTTTTCTACATTATATACAGGTACAATTACACTGACCTTTACCATTTTTTATCCTCAATTCTAAAAAATTTACTTCTCATCTTCTGGCAAAATAGCCAAAACTACATCTTCATCATCAAAAATACACTGTTCAACCGACTTTAACTTGTTTGAAAACAGTTCCTTTACAAAAAACACAAAACAGCTTCCTCCAAATCCTGCAAAACCAAATAAAAGTCTTAATATCCACAATGATTTAAATCCATTTTTTGCAACATAATATCTATCTGCATAATCAAGCATCTGTACTGCATCACTTCCAAGAATATTCTGCATCTCAATAACAAACGCCTCTCCGACAGCAT
The DNA here is from genome assembly GCA_045123895.1 of Agathobacter sp. Lineage (GTDB taxonomy): Bacteria > Bacillota > Clostridia > Lachnospirales > Lachnospiraceae > Roseburia. Next base: position 8,032 of record JBGVKW010000020.1, on the reverse strand, counting down.
TTGTTACATCAATTGCAGTCTGCGGGTCATTTGCATTTGCCCAGATTTTTAAGATAATTGAGTCCGAGCTGTATTCCGCATATATCATTTGCTGAATATCATTTGCAGTTATTTTTGAGTTTGCAAGAATAGATTCTGCTCTTTCACATACCTTTTTTGTAGTAAGTACATCCGCATAACTTAACATGGCCGTTGTAGCATCTGATGACTCTTCATAGTTTCCATATATTGCTCCATATACTGATGACATGGCACTATATGAATTCTTAGAACTTACAGTAATTGTTAGTAGTATTCCAACTAAAAATGATATTGCTGAAATTACCAGTATTATTATTCTTTTCTTCCAAAGTGAAATAAAAGCCAGCTTAAAATCTTGAAATCTTATTTCATCATTCATATCCCTTTTTTTCCTTTCACGATACAATTATTTCTTCTTTCTGTAAAAATAAATCAGAACTACGAGAATTACCACAACTACAACAATAGTACCAATCTGAAAAACATAATTCTTGATACTGCCATTGTCTGGCTCTGTTGAAATCTCAGAAGGTCCATATCCGCTATCAGAAGATACTAAAATATCATAGCTTTGCATCTCAGTCTCATGTGTAAGACCATCAACATCATCATAAGTAAAACTTAACTGTATATTCTGTGAACCAATAGCCTTATAATCAATATACGCCTCAGCATACTTTTTATCAGAGCCGCCTAATGACTCAAGATGGATATCTAAATTATCACCTAATTTACTTCCAACAACGTGAAGTACAATATTACTCAACTCATCTACACCTGAGTTTGCATATGTGATACTTATACGTGATTTTGTTCCCAAAGAAGCAACTGTCGGAACAGAAATATTATCAATTCTAAGTGTTCCACTTGTACTTACCGGAAGAAAAAGCTTACTTTCCAAAGTGTTACCCAAACTATTCTCATCTGCATAAGAAATAGTAAAAACAAGTGGAGTTGTTAATGTTTCTATTGATGGAGCAGCCTTAAGCTTGATAGAAACTTTTGTACTTTTTGACGCTTTAATACCATCAACAAAAATCTGGTTCGACTCGCCGTATACTGGTTGAACCATTCCATCCTCTGACTGATAAGTAAGCAGACAACTTCCAACTACATTTACATCACTTGTATTTTTCAATGTAAGTTCAAGTGTAAACTCTTCACCTGGTATTACTGCCTCTGAATCAATGGTATATGACTCTATTTGTACAAAAGCCTTATCATATTCAGCAGCTTTGGTTGGTGTATATGAAGTAAACAACACTGACAGTGCACACATTATTACACCAAATAATTTAAATACCTTTTTCATAATCTCCTCCTACGCTTCCTCGTCTTCACTTTGCTGATTCTTTTTTATTTTCTTTATATTCTTCTCATACTTATCATTTAAATTATCTGTTCTAAAATAATCGTAATCATGATTATATTTTCTATACTGCAACATATCGACTCTGTTTATTATAAGACCTGCATACTTATCCTCGTATATTGCCATCTTTATTTTTGCTTCAGCAAGCTGTTGCTTTGTAGTCTTTCTCATCGCTGCGACTAATGCTACTGCATCAATTGAAGGAATTAATATATCGGCATCAGGCACTATATCAATTGATGGGAAATCAAAAATAACAAAGTCATATTTTTCCCTTAACTGTTCTACAAGTTTTTCCATTTTTTCAGAGCATAGCAATCTTACCGGACTGATATTAGTTGTCGCTCCACATGGAATATAGTCAAGATTATCATATCCTGTATCGTATGAAATCTTGCTTATAGGGGTTGATGTTTCAAGATAATTTACAAGACCTGATTTATTATCATCATTTAATCTCTTAAATTTATCATTTTTTCTCATATCACAATCTACTAAGACTGTTTTCCATCCCGCAATCGAAAGCGCAATTGCAAGATTAATACTTATACTGGTAGTTCCAACCTCTGAACTACATCCTGTTAACAGAAAAGTTTTATCTCCTCTTTCCCTTTTTCTTCGATGAAATTCAACAACAATTCTGTCAATTGCATCATTCATAAGTTGACTTTCACTTCGATAGAATTTAATTTTATTTTCCATTATTCCTCTCAATCCGCTGTCCTTCAGCAATTTGTATTATTTATCAAAAAAAGAACACTATGGTTCAATTGTAATCTGTGGATATGTTCCGATTGCAGAAATGTTGCCAGAAAATGCCAACGCTTCGGAATCTATTAATATCTTAACCGTAACACCTTTTTCTTTACAGATATTAATGTATGACGCAAGTTCACGTTCTGGTTCAATTCTATCATTTCCCAGTTCCACCTTATGTATAAAGTACAAAACCTGTAACTTGTTTTCATCTATTATTTTCTCTAAATCATCAAGCAATCCTAATACACGAAAAGTCCCATCATCGTCATTTTCATCCTTTAGAATGTATCCTCTTTGATTAATCCTTACACTATTCTTGTTGATATAATAATTAACTTTTCTAAATTCGCAAAATGTCCCTACAAAAGCAACCCTTGTGGAATTACGACCTCTCGTCATCTGCTGTAGCCAAATCCCCGGGATAAGTCCAATTACCAGTAAAACATATGCCGTCACAAGAAATACCAGCGAAAAAATAATTAAATTCTTCGCCTGCACCATTACTAACATTATGCATTCCAGTGATACTGTGGCAACAAGAAATGATTTAGATAAGATCTTAATATATCTGTCAAGATACACAAACAGTGTAACATCATAGAAATTCCTTGCCGAATTAATATAAATAAATAACTCACTAAATACGGCTATAATAAATAATGCTTTCCCGTAATCATAACCAGAAAACTGTTTATGACAGATAAGCATTGCAATTAGACCACCAAAACATATTGTGAAAAAATTATATATAATCTGAAAATAATTTCTCTGTGTTTTCATTATTCTCCTCCATTATCTGGTTTCTCGAATATGGATATGTAATCAAATATTATATCTTCTATCTTTCTACCCTTAACTTCATATGGAGCAAATTGGTATTCTCTCGCATTCTCTACCATCTGTGGAAGTTTCTTCAAGCTTTTACAGTACAATACACACTTTTTAGAAGCAAACGCCTCAGCAATCTGCTTTTGATGATCATCAACATGTTCATGATATTTTGAAAGCCTTGGAACCACAATAATAGGAATATTTGCATTTATTCCTGTCATTATAGATCCAACACCTGCATGTGTAATTAACACAGAACATTTCTGTATCATTTCCGTAAACTGTTCCCTGTCAATAAAATCTTCATATTTACAGTTCTTAGGTTCATATGTCGAGTTTCCTCTTTGAACAAAAATTTCTTCGTCAATTTTTTCAGCCAGTTTGTCTATTGCTTCAAGTAAACGATTCATCTGAAATTTTTGTGTTCCCAAAGTTACTAATATCAAAAAATTCCACCCCCTAAGATCGATTTAGGATATTTAACCAGCATATCTTTCCATTGAACTATAAATAAATCTGCAAAATTATATAACAATTTACCTGTAAGCGATGGACTATCAACTCTTGCAAAAGACTCTATATAAATTATTTTACAATTCATCAGCTTTGCAAACAAACAATATGGATATGCAATAAGAGCCCCGGTTGTAATTATGTAATCTGGTTTTTCCTGTTGTATTATCTTTCTAGCATGTGCAAAAAGCCAAATAAATTTTGGAAAAAAAGAAAGTTCTTTTCTATTCATCTTCGGTACAATGTACTGCTTTTTACAAAAATCTTTTGCTGAAAAATCTCCTTTTTCAGTTATAAGAAAACAATCAAATGATTCCGCTATTTTCTTAAGCCTTGTAATCTCTTCTAAATGCCCCCCTGAAGATGCAATAAAAGCTATTTTAGTTTTACTCATATGTCTCCTCCTGTGTAATAAGACAATACTTAAAACAATTATATCATCTTTTTTACATACAAAAAACCCTCTCTTAGTAAAAAAACTAAAAGAAGGTCTCCTATTTTATTAACAAAACATTTTCACATACTATTATATATCAATTCTCTTTGAATATGCAACTGCAATTGCTCCTGGTCCAATATGACACGAAACTGATAATGATAATGGATTCATTACAATATCATGATCTGGAAATTCAGCCTGAAGTTCTTCCTTAAACTTCTGCGCCGCTTCAATATCGTATGAATATGCTACCTCTATATGCATATTCTTTCCCTCTGGATCATTGTATTTTTCCGAAAAGTCTTTCTTTACAGTATCAATCATTATACTCTTGCCCTGCTTTGCAGTACGAGCCTTTGCAAATGCATCAAGCTTCTCTCCCTGTATCTGCAAAACCGGTTTAAGCTTAAGAATAGTGCCAAGTGCAGCTGCCGCCGGAGTAATCCTTCCACCCTTCTTAAGATAATACAGAGTATCCAACATAATATAAATAGATGATTCGAATTTCTTCTCCTCAAGTACCTCTTTGATTTCTGCTGCTGTTTTTCCCTTTTCTCTCAATTCGATTGCATCAAGTACTGACTGTCTCATTGTAACGGAAATCCTCTGGTTATTAACCACACAAACCTTTCCGTCATAATCCTGTGAAAGCATCATTGCAGTCTCACAAGAACTGGATAAACCAGATGACATCGGAATATATAACACTTCATCATATTCCTTGAGAAGTTCATCCCATTTATCAGTCACATCACCAACCAAAGGCATTGAAGTCTTGATTTCACAATCCGATTTGAGCCTCTCATAAAACTCTTCCTGAGTCAAATCAATATCCTCATAGTACATTTCGTTATCAATATAGAAAGGCATTGGCAAAACTGTGACACCAAGCTTCTCGCCTTCAGCTTGTGTTATACCACTATTGCTGTCTGTCATTATCGCTACTTTACTCATATGTTCCTCCACATTTTATAAACTCCACATAAATATATCATATGAATTTTAAAATGAAAAGGTAGTAGTGTTCTCGCTTTCACGTGGTATTTAAAACTATATTTACATCATTCCGCCCATACCTGCTCCAGCTGGCATTGGTGGTACATCTTCTTTGATTGTTGCCACAGCAGACTCTGTTGTAAGGAGTGTTGATGCAACTGATGTTGCATTCTGTAACGCACTTCTTGTAACCTTTACAGGATCAAGAATTCCTGATTTTACCATATCAACATACTCTTCTGTTGCCGCATTAAATCCAGTTCCTTCTGGAGACTCTTTTACTTTATTAATAATCACAGCACCCTCAAGTCCTGCGTTTGCAGAAATATAGTAAAGTGGAGCCTCAAGTGCTTTAAGGATAACCTTTGCACCTGTCTTCTCATCACCCTCTAATGTCTCTGTGAGAGCAGCAACTTTCTTAGATGCATGAATATATGCAGAACCACCACCTGAGATAATTCCTTCTTCAACAGCTGCTCTTGTTGCATTAAGTGCATCTTCCATACGAAGTTTTGCTTCTTTCATCTCTGTCTCTGTAGCAGCACCAACTCTGATAACAGCAACTCCACCTGCCATCTTAGCAAGACGCTCCTGCAATTTTTCTTTATCAAACTCTGAAGTTGTCTCATCAATCTGTGCACGAATCTGGTTAATTCTACCAGCGATTGCATCTTTATCTCCTGCACCATCAACGATAACTGTGTTTTCTTTTCCAACCTTGATTGATTTTGCACGTCCAAGCATATCCATTGTTGTGTCTTTAAGTTCAAGACCAAGCTCAGAGCTAATCACCTGTCCTCCTGTAAGAACAGCAATGTCCTCAAGCATAGCCTTTCTTCTGTCACCATATCCAGGTGCTTTTACTGCAACAACATTAAATGTTCCACGAAGTTTATTAACGATAAGTGTTGTAAGAGCTTCTCCCTCAACATCCTCAGCAATGATAAGAAGTCTTGCTCCTGCCTGAACAACCTGCTCAAGTAATGGAAGAATATCCTGAATGTTAGAAATCTTCTTGTCTGTAATAAGAACGTATGGATCATCTAATACAGCTTCCATCTTATCCATATCTGTGCACATATATGCTGAAAGATATCCACGATCAAACTGCATTCCTTCTACAAGGTCGAGTTCTGTCTGCATTGTCTTTGACTCTTCGATTGTGATAACACCATCATTTGTAACTTTCTCCATAGCGTCTGCTACAAGATTTCCTACTTCTTCATCTCCAGCAGAGATAGCAGCTACTTTTGCAATCTGCTCTTTTCCGTTTACCTTCTGGCTCATCTCTTTTAAAGCTTCTACTGCAGTATCAGTAGCTTTCTTCATTCCACGGCGAAGAACGATTGGATTAGCTCCAGCCTCCAAGTTCTTCATTCCTTCCTGCACCATTGCCTGTGTAAGAACTGTAGCTGTTGTTGTTCCATCTCCTGCAACATCATTTGTCTTTGTAGCTACTTCTTTTACAAGCTGAGCTCCCATGTTCTCGAATGCATCCTCAAGCTCAATCTCTTTAGCAATTGTTACACCATCGTTTGTAATAAGTGGTGCACCAAATGATTTATCTAAAACAACGTTTCTTCCCTTTGGTCCAAGTGTAACTCTTACTGTATTTGCTAATTTGTCAACACCAGCACCAAGTGCTGCTCTTGCATCTGATCCGTACTTAATTTCCTTTGCCATTTCTATTTCCTTCTTTCAAATATAATATTTTAAAAAATCTTTAATATTATTCTACTACTGCAAGAATATCATTCTGTCTGACAATAATGTATTCCTGTCCATCAAGCTTTACTTCTGTTCCTGCGTACTTAGAATAAATTACTTTCTGTCCTTCTTTTACCTGCATAGTAACTTCTTTTCCGTCTACCATTCCACCAGGTCCTACTGCAACTACCTCTGCCTCCTGTGGTTTCTCCTGAGCTGAACTAGTAAGGATGATTCCTGACTTAGTTGTCTCTTCTGCTTCTAACTGTTTTAATACTACTCTGTCTGATAATGGAACTAACTTCATTGTCCTGCCTCCTTTAATATTACTAGCACTCTCTTTTGTCGAGTGCTAACTGATAAACATATAATAGTTCTCTATATTTATTTTGTCAACGACTTTATTTATTTTTTATATATAGTTTATGTATTGTAAATATTATATTAATTCATAATGCTCCATAGCCTTATAAAGCCCATCATTATATATATCTTCTGTTACATATTCCGCATTTTCTTTTACTGAATCCAATGCATTTCCCATCACTATACTATGGCCTACAGCATCAAGCATCTGAAGGTCATTTACGCTATCTCCTATGGCATAAGCCTTGGTTACATCAATTTTCAGATAATCACATAACCACTTTATTCCTGTAGCCTTTGAAAATCCTCTTGGTACAAACTCCACAACATTTCCTACATGTTCGAGCATATCAAAATGCACTCCAAGTTTCTTCTTAACTTCTTCATAATTAGTATCCGGTAAAATATCAGCTGAGAATTTATTAATTTTTATTTTTTCATCATAGCCCCTGAGCACATGAGCATTTTGTTTTAAATCCATGAATAGATAATCTACATACGGGTCTTCCTCAAAACCTTTTTCATCAATCCAGTAATCTTTTGAACCTTCAAGTACTACCGGCATTCGATTTTCTCTAAGCACACCCATAATGTATTTGACCATTTCGCCATCAACAAGCTGCTCAAAAATTATTTCGTTGCCATATTCTATATATGTGCCACAGGCTGCGATTATTCCATCAAATCCCAAATCAAGAAGTTCCTTTGACCTGACACAAGCTCTGGCTCTTCCAGTACACATTACGAGCAAATGCCCTCTTTTGTGTAATTTCTCAAAAGCCAGTTTTGTACTTTCAGGGATAAAGCGATCATCATCCCAAATTGTTCCATCTACATCAAAAAAAATAACTTTCTTCATCCTTATCTCCTTTTTCACAAAGAACATAATTAGGCGTTTGCAAAACGCCGTAAGCCGCATAAATACGGCATTTTTTTGTTGCAAAAATAAAATATCTCCTCTAGGTTTATGGTAAAATAGAATTGTCGAGAAACTATCAACCAATCCACCTAAAGGAGATATATTCATA
>JBGVKW010000019.1:0-2977 GCA_045123895.1 Agathobacter sp. | reverse complement strand
ATCTCCAAATCAATGTGTCTCACGAGTCAGCTTCTGTATAATATCATCCAGTACTTACAAAGTCAACAGCTATTTTAAAAAAAGTAAAAAGATGTAAAATTTTGTCAAATTGTGTAAATTGTCTGAATTTTTAAAACAATTAACAAAATGACGTTTTACATCTCTTTTTATCGTCTTTAATTGATTACTTTTCCTATTACCTATATACTTTTAGTATGTACAAAGAAGATGTCAGTAAAGCTGACACACATTCTGCGACAATTATGCCAAGACTTTATTAAATTACAAAACAAAAAGGAGATACTAGAAATGCAGGAAATTATCAATGCAAGAAATGAAAAACTTGCTCAAACAGTAATTAAAGGACTTGAATCTCGAAATATGTGTGGATACTATGCAAATTCAAAAGAGGACGCTCTTAAGATTGCACTTTCACTTATTCCTGAAGGAAGCAAAATTACCATGGGCGGTTCTATGTCTGTAAAGCAAATCGGATTAGTTGACGCTTTATCAAATGAAAAATATAACTTCTTTAACAGAAACAACACTACAGATAAAAAAGCAGCTGAACTATTTGCATATGATGCTGATTTTTATCTTGGTAGTGCTAACGCCATTACAGACGATGGCATCCTTGTAAATATTGATGGCAATTCAAATCGAGTATCAGCTTATGCTTATGGCCCAAAAAAACTATTATTAGTTGTAGGAATGAATAAAGTAACAAGTGATATTGACCATGCTATGAAAAGAGCCAGAAGCGAAGCTGCCACACTTAATGCTCAAAGATTTGATATATCAACACCTTGTAAAAACACTGGTAAGTGCTTTGATTGCAAATCACCTGATACCATTTGCTGCAACTTTTTAATTACACGATTTGAACGTCATAAGGACAGAATTCATGTTATTCTTGTAAATGAAGAATTGGGATTATAAAGCCAAAACTTTGCCACAAAAAAAGCTTTAAGCTATGTTTTCATAGTTTAAAGCTTTTTATATATATTAATTACATTTCATTAGTCACAAATTATTAGTCGAAAATTACTGATTTACAAATCCATTCTGAGGCTGTTCATACTGAACAGGTGTTTCAGCGAATAATCTGAGTGAATATCCAGCTGGAAGAATTACAAAGTATGCATGCACAAAATAGTAATCCGCCAAACTACCAAGTCCAAATCCACAAGTAAGCACTCCAGCAACTAATAGAAGACCGATTGCAAGCATAGAAATTCTCCCCTTACTAACAATAAACAAGTATACTGTAAATGCAATTGTTATCAACGATAAAACAATAGCAACTTTATATACCATATCTAAATTATCAATATGCTTTTTTACACTAAGATAATCTTCTACGCTCATTGCAATTGAGTTATTTGCCTTATCAATATATGGACTTGCAATCTTTACTGCCATAAACATTACAAATGCAAGCACAATTTCAAAAATATTGAAAATCTTCCCTAATAAAACTAATTTCTTTGTATCCATTTTCATTCTCCTTTTGTATAAATTTTTACTACGAATAAAAAGTACAATGCTCAAAGAAATTTGTCAATGAGTTTGTAGACCTATCTTTGTTGCTACTATCTTTGTTACGACAATTCATCAAAATCCTTTAGTATATACTGGTTGTTTCCTAATTGTTTAACCTGATACAATACCTCGTCTGCCGCTTCAAACATACTGATTACAAATTCATCGCCACCATATCTTGCGCATACAATATTGTCAGAAGAAATATCATCAAGCTTTAAAGCCAATCTCTTAAGTGCTTTATCTCCACCTAAATGGCCAAGAGAATCATTAACAGATTTAAAATCATCAAGATCAATTACCGCAAAAACATACGACTTCGCATCCTGGTATTTTTCCCCAAGTTCGCTTACTATTCTTTCAAACCCAGTTCTATTATATATAGAAGTAAGGAAATCCATATCTGCTTTTTTGGAAATCTCCTCTTTCTCCTCCACAAAATCCTGAACATTAATAATCTTTCCTATGATATGCTTAGGCTGATCTTTTTCATCCATAACCGGATAAGAAACCATTTTATACCATTGTACGCTTCCATTATTATCTGATAACTGAAAAGGATCACCATTTATAGTATCCTTGTCTTTTTCATTTAAAAACTCGCTTGCAAACTGGTTCAATGCCATATTGTCTGAAAAATCCTCTGACATTTCCACATCTTTTTTAAACCCAAATTTATCGCCAAATTTATTATCAAAGTGAATAGTATCCGTTTCAAAATCATATTCAAAGACATACTCATCCGTTAATTGCGATAATGCCGCATATCTCTTAATATCCATTTCGTGCTTCTTTTTGTTCTTGTACTTTTCTTTTCTTATTACATAAACAACGCCTACTACAAATGATACCAATATCAAGAAAAAGAAAGCACTTTGAACAGGATTTGCAATAATAAACCTTTTAAGCGTAATCGGTTCAGCTTTTGGATCCATATACTGCATTACAATCATCTGTATACGTTCCTGAGGAAAACTGTAAATACATTTGTTGCAGATAGAAACCAATCTGGTGTCAACATCTTTAGAAAATGCCAGATAATACGTTCTGTCTTTTATCATTCTAAGTGCTTCAAGGAACTCTTCTTCAGACTTAGGTATACTTGTAATACCAGCTTTATCAAATACTTCCTTGTTATAGATTATTCCCTTGAGATATGCACTTGATGGAACAGAATACAATTTATTATCTAGAATGTAGGCATTATCAATGAAATTATACTTATCCTTAAATTCACTTACTTTTCCTAGCGGTTCTAAATAGTTTTCCACACCTTTAGAATCTATTGATGCAGGATTCAATAACGCCTTGGCGTTATTGCTGCGGAATGCGCGTCAGCTTTGCTGACATCTTCCTCTGCGCATTCCTGCAATCCGCCGGCGGCTTTTATCTCAGTTGGAGATTGAGACTCCCACTGAGACAAATATCATTTCTA
>JBGVKW010000018.1:0-8797 GCA_045123895.1 Agathobacter sp. | reverse complement strand
ATCTCCAAATCAATGTGTCTCACGAGTCAGCTTCTGTATAATATCATCCAGTACTTACAAAGTCAACAGCTATTTTAAAAAAAGTAAAAAGATGTAAAATTTTGTCAAATTGTGTAAATTGTCTGAATTTTTAAAACAATTGATAAAATGAGGTTTTTACTCAAATATTTCCATTACCTCTTTTACATTTTTTACACCAATAAGCTTTATTCCCTCTATTTTATTTAGAGAGTTCATACACACTTTCGGAAGTATACAAGTTTCAAATCCCATTTTCTTAGCTTCAAGAACTCTTTGCTCAGCCATCGAAACTCCTCTCACTTCTCCACTTAATCCAACTTCACCAAAGCAGATCGTTTTTTCATCAATCACAAAATCCTTTTTACTAGACATAATTGCTAAAATTATCCCCAAGTCAATAGCCGGTTCATTCATTTTTATTCCACCTGCTATATTAATGTATGCATCGCAATCTGATAACTGCAGATTTACTCTTTTTTCTAAAACCGCCATAAGCAGATTTACTTTATTATAATCAGTTCCATTGGCCGTTCTTCTTGGATTATTAAAAAAACTATGGCAAACCAATGCCTGTATTTCCAGAAGAATAGGACGACTTCCTTCCATAGAGCATGCCACAATTGAACCAGAAGCATTCTCAGGTTTTCCACTAAGCATAAACTCCGATGCATTTTCCACTTCAACTAAACCTTCATTTTTCATTTCAAACACACCTATTTCATTTGTTGAACCAAACCTGTTCTTAACGCCTCTTAGAATTCTGTAAGATTCATAACGGTCACCTTCAAAATATAACACTGTATCTACCATATGCTCTAAAGTTCTTGGTCCGGCTACTGCCCCCTCCTTAGTCACATGTCCCACAATAAAAACCGTAACACCTATCACCTTTGAAATTTGCATAAAAACGCCAGTGGACTCTCTCACCTGAGAAACACTTCCCGGTGCAGAATCTATATTCTCACTATACATAGTCTGAATAGAGTCGATAATTACGACTGATGGTTTTTTTCTCTCAATCACTTCCCTAATTATTTCAAGATTTGTCTCACATAAAACCTCAAGACTATCCGAGAATTCACCTATTCTCTCAGAACGCATTTTTATCTGATGAAGAGATTCTTCACCAGAAACATACAATACCGATATTTTTTTCTCAGAAAGTTTTTGACATACCTGAAGTAAAAGAGTAGACTTTCCAATTCCCGGATCTCCACCCACAAGTACTAAAGAACCTTTTACAATTCCTCCTCCTAAAACTCTGTCAAACTCTTTAATATTCGTCTCTGTTCTTTCATCAACGGTTGTATCTATTGCTGATAATGGTAAGGGCTTTGCCTCTTTTTTCTCTGTCCGAATTTTTCCAGACGAACTTACCTTTTTCTTATCAACAATTTCTTCTACAAATGTATTCCATTCCTTGCATGCCGGACACTGTCCCATCCATTTTGATGATTCATATCCACATTCCTGACAAAAATATGCAGAAATCTTCCCTTTTGCCATAACCTAACTCCTCTTAAACATAATTATACAGTCAAAAAGAGCCCGGCAGATAGCCGAACTCTTTTAAGAATTACTTTCTAATAACTTTTATTGCCACATTCTCAGTATCAACAAGTTCAACACTTAAGCTAAGCTTACCTCCAAGATTTGTCTTCATAGTTCCTACTACTTCTCCACCAATAGCAATTTCATATTCAGTCTCTTCTTCAAGTCCTAAAGTTATCTGTGCATCTTCTGGTCCCTCAACCAAAAATTCCACTTCTTCCTCATTCTCTTCAAAATCTAAGACTGTTGTTCCTGGTACAGATTCATATACAAACAAACCATTACGCTCTAGCTTAGTAATTTCCTTAAATGTTTTAACCTTATAAACATCATTATCCTTTTTAAAATTGTCCAATTTTGCTTTTGAAGCTAAAGTGTAATCTCCGAAACTTAACTTTCCATTTTCCTCTATACGAATCAATTCACTTACTGCAGCCATTTTTATCCTCCCGTAGCCATCTTTTATCATAGTCTAATTATATAGTCTTTTTTATCCAACCGTCAACGAAATTTGTTTGTTTTTAGTAGAAATTGTAACCCTATCTCCACGCTTTATTTTTCCTTTAATTATTTCTTCTGACATTAAATCTTCTATTTCTTCCTGAATCTTTCTCTTTAATGGTCTTGCTCCATATTTTCTATCAAAAGAATTATCAACAATATAAGCCTTTGCCGAATCTCGTACCACAAGTTCAATTGACATCTGTGTCTTACAGCGTTCCTGAAGTTCCTTTACAAGAATGGTCACAATCAGCTTCATATCATCCTTATTTAATGTTCTAAATACTATTGTCTCGTCTATTCGATTCAAAAATTCAGGTTTGAATATTCTGCGGACTTCCTCCATCACGCTGCCTTTCATTCTCTCGTGATCCTGTTTTTCATCCTCTGAATTTCCAAATCCAAGTCTCTTTGGTTCAATAATAGATGAAGCTCCCGCATTACTTGTCATAATTATTATAGTATTCTTAAAATCAACCACTCGTCCCTGGGAATCTGTAATTCTTCCATCATCCAACACCTGTAATAAAACATTAAATACATCCGGATGAGCCTTTTCTATCTCATCAAACAATATTACAGAAAACGGATTTCTTCTCACTTTTTCACTAAGCTGTCCTCCATCTTCATGTCCTACATATCCTGGTGGCGATCCAATCATTTTAGATACACTGTGCTTTTCCATATATTCAGACATATCTACTCGTATCATTGCATTTTCATTTCCAAAAACTGCTTCTGCAAGTGCTTTTGATATTTCTGTCTTTCCAACCCCGGTAGGTCCTAGGAATAAAAATGATCCAATCGGTCTCTTAGGATCCTTAAGTCCAACACGACCTCTTCTTACTGCTTTTGAAACAGCTGAAACAGCTTCTTCCTGACCTATTACTCTTTTATGCAGAATAGATTCTAGTTTTGCTAATCTTTGTGCCTCATTTTCTGTAAGCTTACTTACAGGAATCTTTGTCCAGCCAGCTACAACATCAGCTATTTCATTTTCTCCTACAACTGGGATTCTATTCTTGTTTACACGATGAGTTTTCCTGTACAACTTTTCCTGCTTTGTTTCAAGATCATCTTTTTGTTGTTTAAGTTCTTTTGCTAATTCAATATCCCCTTGGCAAAGAGCATCTTCCAAATCGTTTTGAATCTGCACAATCTTGCGTCTGATTTCATTCTGTTCATCCGGAGAGCCTAGGGATTTTAATCTGATTTTTGCTGCTGCTTCATCCATTAAATCAATCGCTTTATCCGGCAAAAATCTATCATTAATATATCTGGCAGATAAATTTACGGCTGCCTGTACACCTTCATCCGTTATCTGCACTGAATGATGATTTTCATATAGACGCTTTAATCCCATCAAAATCTGTATTGACTCATCCACAGAAGGCTCTTCTACTGTAACTGGTTGAAATCTTCTTTCAAGGGCAGCGTCCTTTTCTATATATTTTCTATATTCTTCAATTGTTGTTGCACCTATCAGCTGTATCTCGCCTCTTGCAAGAGCTGGTTTTAATATATTAGATGCATCTAGTGCACCTTCCGCTCCTCCTGCACCAATAATAGTGTGTAATTCATCAATAAAAAGTAATACATTACCAGCAGCGGTCACCTCATTTATTACTTTTTTTATTCTCTCTTCAAATTCACCTCTATACTTCGACTTTGCAACAAGTCCTGACATATCAAGTGAAACAAGTCTCTTATCTGCAACTATCTCCGGAACTGTTCCATTTACAATACTTTGTGCTATTCCCTCGACAATTGCAGTCTTTCCGACTCCAGGTTCACCTATAAGACATGGATTATTCTTTCCTCTTCTGCAAAGAATCTGAATCACGCGCTCCGTTTCTGAAGTTCGACCTATTACCGGATCGAGTTCTCCATTTCGAGCCATTTGTGTTAAATCTCTTGAATACTGGTCTAATGTTGGAGTAACGCCTGCTAATCCACCCTTGTGTTTTTGAATATCTTCTTTATACTTTGCCGGGTCTTCACCGATTGCTGACAAAATATCCACATATAACTTCTGAATATTTACACCCATGGTGTTCAACAGTCTCGCTGCCGCACAATCACCCTGTGATAAAATCGCAAGAAGAATGTGTTCTGTTCCGACCTCATCATAGTGTAATCGGTTTGCTTCCTCGTCGGCCCGTTCTAAAACCATCTGAGTCCTTGGGGTATTCCCGTCCCTATCAAGTACGAGAGTATCTGCCGATGGTGAAATAAGTTCTTCAATCATTTTCAATAATTTCCCAAGTTCAACTCCATTTGCTTTTAAAACCTCAGAAGCAACTCCTGTTCCCTCCTTCATAAGCCCTGCCAAAACATGCTCTGTGCCAACGTAGTTATACTTCATACTCTTAGATAATCGTTGTGCCAAGTCTAATGCTTTTTTTGCTTTACCTGTATATGGTTTCAAGTTATATTCCTCCAGTTTTATAAATCTTTTAACTCATTTGCTTCATCCGACTCATCTTTAATTAATTCCGGTGATTTTTCAGAGGCAAGAGCTTCAACTTCTGCAGCAAGTTTTCCTATCATATCTGCATTAAGCTGTTCAAAATCGTCATTTTCTTCTTCATTATCATCATTTTCTTCTAATTCAATGTCTTTATAATAGTCATTTTTATCAGAATCAAAGATATCTTCTAAATCATCTTTGTCTTCAAAATCAAAACCATCTTCGTAATCATCTTCCACTAATTCTTCATCTGCTTTTCGAAGTTTTTTCAAAAGACATACAATTACATACAAAAAGATTAGTACAAGAAATGCTAAAGAAAAAATTATAATCATGCCAGTATTATCATCATCTTTTTCTGTCGCCTTCTTTTCTTCTGGTTTTTCATCCTGCGAAATATCTTTTGTATTTTCATCTTCCAATTCACATCTTATATAGGTGCCCTCAACAGAATCATACATATACCAGTTCTTTTTGCCCAAGTCGTTCATTGCATAAACATAATAAAACTCGGATTCATACACTTCATGTGCATACGCTGTTATGACACCTTTTCCTTCGATTGATAAATTCTCTTCTACATACGTTTCCGGCAACTCATCAATCGATGGCATAAGTACAATTATAAAATGCTGTTCTGAGAAAATTTTAACAAAGTCATATACCACATCCTGTTTCTGATCATACACCAGGTAGGAAAAATTAGTGCCATCCTCTGTTGTCATATAGAGTAATATCAAATCTCCAAATGTGCTATTTAGACACGCAAACTCCTGATCCTTTATAACAACACTTGATAATTCAAATCCCTCTGGAATATTATCCTGAGGAATTTCATTTACTATCTGCCAGTTGTTCCCATTAACATTATAGATAACAGGTTCTTTATTAACATTCGAATTTTCCGGATCATCCTCTGTTCTTCTAGTTACGTTTATCTTATACGTTCCTGTTGAACCATTTTCTGCTTTTACTACAATTTTAACAATATTATCTCCAACTTCAAGACTATCATTACCAGAAACTGATGATATGCTCGCCTTGGAGTTTGATGGTGAAGCAGATATCGCTATGTTTGTAACGCTATAATCAACCTTTGTGGAATAATTTCTTGTCCCACTAGAAAATGCAGGTTCTAGCGTACCATTTGAAATATAAAGCGATTTTAATGTTGTATCTGATGATTTTTCGTCATTATTATTGTTATCTGTCGAATCATTTACTTTGTCATTACTATTTTTATTATCAGACGCCTGATTGCCTGAATTATCAGCTTCATTACCATTCGCTATATTTACTGACGCACTAGCTCCTGACAAAGAAACTTCATTCATCTCTGCATCATACGCTTCCGAGACACTTGCTGAAAAAGAACAACTGCCTTCAGATGTCGCTGTATAAGTAAACGACATTGAATTCGACTGTCCCGCAGGTGTTCCTATTACAAACACCTGATCCCCTGTTGGTGTCACTCCAGAAGAAGCAGAAACATATCCCTGAGCCGCATAACCATTTGTAATACTTACCGTAACGGTTATTTTATCTCCTACATTTACCGTGGATTTATTCACTGAAATACTAACCGAAGGAGCTGCATATACTCCATCTGGTCCCGGAACAATTGCCAGCAATATAATAGCTAATGAACAAATAAAACATAAAAATTTTTTCATAGTACGACTGCTCCTATTGTTTTATAGATGTTTTCCCTAGAATACTATTATTTATAATAATCATATCCTTTACACTTACTTTTCCATCCTTGCTTACATCTGCAGCTTTCAAATAACAATCAGATAAATTGCTTTTATTCAGTATATATCTATTTAATGCTATTAAATCTTTAACTGTAATATTGCCATCTTCTGTAATATCACCATAAACTATTACTTCATATGTCTGCTGTATTTTTCCATTCGCATCATAGACAGTCACTTTATTCCCTGTACCAACCTTTCCATTATTCTCTGTCCCCTGTGAAGTGAACAGCTTTACTTTCTTATCAGAAGAAATATTGTAAAGGAACTTTTCTGTAGATGTACCAGGTTCAATTCCTGAAATTCTGTCACTTATCGAATATATATTTGATGATATTCCATTTCCAGCAATACCATTATTCGAATTAGACGAATTATCTGTTTCAGGTGGTCTATTGGCGATGTCCTGATTACTACTATTCGAAGCAGACTGTCTGTTTATCGTAATCGTATACGTTCTGACCTCACCATTTTTAGCCTTACAATTCAACTTAATAATATTATTTCCAACGGATAAATTATATCTTCCTGTTCCACTTACAACTGATGTATTCGCAAGTGGTTCAGCTGAAATACTAATATTGGAAACTGAATTCGAAACAACTGCTGAATAGTTCGTTGTTGCCCCACTAAATCCCGGCGTAAATACCACACCAGAAATATTAATAGATTTAATATAATTATTTGGGTTACCACTTTTCCCAAACGAAACAGCTTGAGATGGCATATTATTATAAACAGGAATTTTAAATGTAAAATTCTGATTTTTATCAGAATATCCTTTGGCAGTACTTCTAGCCTCAGTAATCGCTGCTGTAACATTTGCCATATACTGGTGTCCATACAAATTGGATGAATTAACCACATTAAACTTTTGGAAATATAAAGTGTTCTGCCCCTTGTTAATGTAATTATTTCCAATCATACAAGCCCCATTGTATATTGCTTTTTCTCTTGTATTCCAACCCTGGTTTCTGGCAAAAGTAAGTCCATTTCTATATATGTCTTCCTTTGTCAGACCATATGCACTAAAGTTAAAAAAGTTATAGTAGTTCTCATAACCTGGATAATTTCCCGAAATGAGTGGACTTGTACCTGCAGTTCCCTGTTCCTGTTTTAATCTTGAAGCCAAATGATATGCACTCACTCCTGATGCCTGTGCAGAGTTCAAAATCACCTGTGCGTAATTAATTTTTTCATTGCCATAGCTCTTCTCTCCCTCCATAAATGTTCCTTTCAAAATATTCTGAACTCCAGAAATATTTTCATTGGAATTATATGAAAGGCTCAAAAACTGAAAAATATTACTTTCATCTAAAAAATTTCTCGGATCCATGACATACGCTAAATATTCAGGACTAACAGAAACCCATCCACTTTCATATTCGGTCCATGTATTGGAATTCCAATCATAAGCACCGGATGCTGTGGATTTTTTCGAATCATCTTCAGATTTTGATATAAGATTTAAACCGTTTTTACTTTCCTTTGAAATTACGGTATTCCAATCAAGTCCCACTTTTACTGCTTCAAATTTCCAATTTGGATACTTTAAATGAAGTGCCACAAGATTTGTAACATAGCTCTCTGGAAAACCTGCATTTCGTAAGGTATTGGCATAATCACTATCATTTATCCCAGAATATGTAACCGAAATATATGTGCTAATTGTCCAACCTGAAAATGGCATTCCATTTTTTGTACCTGAGACATTGTACCATACAACACCTGATACTGTAGTTTGCCCAATAATGTCGACAGTATGCCCTCTATCCAGAGAAACTATTTTTGTCGTCCCACTTGTTCCGGCTGCGTTTCTAACGTACACATTCATTCCGGTAATCACCCCTGTCGCAAAGACAGAAGAAGCAGATTCAACTGTAACCGGCGCAATTTGCCCTGCCTCACCACTAAAATCTACAAAATCATATCTGACAAAACTAATACACTCAGAATTATCTGCTATAAGATTATATTTAATCTTATACCATTTTTTTCCATCCGTACCATTAGTCTCATCTATTACGGTTATCGCCTTACCATTAGAGAGTTTGTGCATAATAGAATACTCTGTACCCGGGCCACTTCTTGCAGCTACCCATTGTCCAGGAGTACATGTTATATTTGCAGTCTGGTTTGTTGCAAACACAACGTTGTTATTCCCCTCAAAATCTAAAAACAAAACTGATAATGTCAAAATTAGTACAAAGAATATTCTTATCTTTTTCTTCATCAATTCGTATTCCCCATAATTTTCATCTTTTGTATATTATCGTTTTACACTTATTATTATAATAGAATACGGTGCTTGTAGCAAGATTCAATAACGCCTTGGCGTTATTGCTGCGGAATGCGTGTCAGCTTTGCTGACATCTTCCTCTGCGCATTCCTGCAATCCGCCGGCGGCTTTTATCTCAGTTGGAGATTGAGACTCCCTCTGAGTTCAACTTTATGGTACCTGACACCAATGTTCTAGTACTATTCAATCTGCCAGATA
>JBGVKW010000017.1:0-5861 GCA_045123895.1 Agathobacter sp. | reverse complement strand
TATCCCTTCCTATAAGGAAGTAAGACCCCTTGAAGACTACAAGGTAGATAGGGCAGAGGTGGAAGCATGGCAACATGTGGAGCTGACTGTTACTAATAGGTCGAGGGCTTAATCTTTGTGATACATCTTCGATGTATCGCTCGAAGCAAACGTAGCGAGATGAAGCGTAGCGAAATCGAGCTTGTTTACGAAGCGGAAAAGAACAAAGAATGTTCTTGGAATTGTATGAAGTTTTGAAGGTGCAAACCTTTTAATAATCCTCAATAGCTCAGTCGGTAGAGCATTCGGCTGTTAACCGAAGTGTCGTAGGTTCGAGTCCTACTTGGGGAGTTATATTTGGCTCCATGGTCAAGCGGTTAAGACATCGCCCTTTCACGGCGGTAACACGGGTTCGATTCCCGTTGGAGTCATTTCAGACTCAAAAGTTTGAAGGATGAGATAAGGTTTTGCCAGCCAAGCTGGTCCCCTTATTTAATATGCCGATGTGGCTCAATTGGCAGAGCAGCTGATTTGTAATCAGCAGGTTATCGGTTCGAGTCCGATCATCGGCTTATTTTATATGGACCATTAGCTCAGTTGGTTAGAGCAACCGGCTCATAACCGGTCGGTCCTGGGTTCGAGTCCCCGATGGTCCATTTCAAATTAAATAAGGCCTCATGGCTCAGTTGGTTAGAGCGCCGCCCTGTCACGGCGGAGGTCGGGGGTTCGAGTCCCCCTGGGGTCGCTTCGAGTATTTTGATATTTGATATTATAGGTATATAGTGTTAGATATATCCCTGCAAATGTGATACTCGTGTTATATGGGATCTTAGCTCAGCTGGGAGAGCATCTGCCTTACAAGCAGGGGGTCACAGGTTCGAGCCCTGTAGGTCCCATTTTTTCAGTTTGACGAAAGTGATACTGAGATTTGCCTCAGTGGCGGAACTGGCAGACGCGCAGGACTTAAAATCCTGTTGTAGTGATACAGTACCGGTTCGATTCCGGTCTGAGGCATTCAATATTTTTATTGAAAACAATTAAATATGTGTGTGTAGCTCAGCTGGATAGAGCACTTGGCTACGGACCAAGGTGTCGGGAGTTCGAATCTTCTCACGCACGTCATTGTAGAATAGGACGAGATGCAAGTCTCGTTCTATTTTTTTGTAGAAAGACTTGGTAAAATAAAAATATTCTCTTGGGAAATCAGTACTAATATGATATAATATGTTTGAATTAATCTTGTGTGAAAAGACTTCTTTAATGTGTATGGGAGGCATTATGACAATTAAGGAATGTTATATAAAATTGGGTGGAGATTATGATGATGTATATGCAAGATTGCAGTCAGAATCTTTAATTGAGAGGTTTATGAAGAAATTTTTAGAAGATAAATCGATGGACTCTCTCAAGCAGGCAGTTATGAATGAGCAGATAGAAGACGCATTTAAGGCTGCTCATACATTAAAAGGGGTTTCTGGAAATTTGTCGTATACACAACTTCAAAAAGCTGTATCAGACCTTACGGAACAGCTTCGGCCTTGTGATGTTTTGGCGGATAAAGGGTTATATAATGAAGTTGAAAGACAATATGATTTGGTAACAAGTACAATTAGAGATTATTTTGAACAGAAATGAGAATGTAGGGATAATCTTTAAAATTATCTCAGATTGAATTGGAGAGGGTGAAATTATGAAAGTATTAATTGCTGATGATAGCACTTTTTCAGCAGAATTAATAAAGTCAATAATCGAAAGAGATGATGTTGAGTATGTACATGCCTATACGGGTAATGAGGCTGTAAAAATTTTTGAGGAATCACAAATAGGTGAAATTGATATCATCCTTATGGATATTGTTATGCAGGATGGATATGGAAATGAGGCTGCGGATCAAATTCGACAGCTAGACAGAGAGGATGCATCGACTGTTAAGATATATGCAACAACGGCTTTTAAAGGGTTTGATTTTCGTGATAAAGGACATTCTTTTAATGGAGCCTTGTTTAAACCATTTGAAAGAGATGCATTAAATGAATTAATTAATAAGTAAATTTTCACATTTAACATAATTTTAAGAGTCTCACAGTGTGAGACTCTTATTTTTCTTATGAGCGATGGCAATTCCGCTTTGAAGGGAAGATTCTTACTTTTCAAGAACGCTCCAGCGTTCTTGCTGCTGAATGCGTGTCAGCTCTGCTGACATCTTCCTCTGCACATTCCTGCAATCCGCGGTCGGCTTTTATCTCAGCCCCGGGATTGTACCATCCACTGAGACGAATATGTTTCTACTCTCCACTTATATAAGTGGGTGTCTCCCCAACTGAGATGAAAGGGACAAGTAGGAAAATATTCGTCAAGTCGTTATTGAATAAGACAAAATAGTTAGTTCTTTTTATTCATTGTGTTAACAGTTTCGTTTTGATAAAATATAGAGGATGTAGTTGATGTTACAAAGGGTAAAAAAATGAATAAAAATAATAATAATTTAGGAAAAGGTACAGAAGATAACGAGAAGAAAAAGAAGATAGATCAAGAGATAATTCGAGCGCTCAGTAATAACTTTAACAGTATATATGTTGTTGATATTGATAGTGACAAGGTTTATGCATATCGTGTGAATTCATATATCAAAGAGATGCTTGGTGATTTGCTTGAGAAAGAGCCTAGTTACGAGACTTTGATGAAGTATTATATTAAGAATGCAGTAATAAAAGAAGATCAGGAAACAATGCGTTTTGAGACTTCATTAGAAAATCTTGAAAAACAGTTTAATAGTAAGGATACATACCAGCACGATTATAAAGCTTATCGAGATGATAGACTTATGTTTTACAGGGCTAAATTTGTAAATGTATCAGAAGATGGCGGCTTTCATAGGATGGTTATTGGATTTGCAGATGTAAGCTGTGAGAAAGAGCGTGAGCTTGAAAGGATGGCTTATGTAGACCTGGTAACAGGTGGAGATAACTATGCAAGATTTCGAAAAAAACTCCGTGACAAATCGGCAATTGGATACCTGATATCAATGGATATACATTCATTTAAAATTATAAATTCAATATGTGGAATTTCAAAAGGTGATGAAACATTAAAGGGAATATGGATGGCTATACAAAATTCTCTAGAGAAAAATGATATTGCTGCACATATTAATGCGGATAGGTTTGTTATCTTCAGTGATGGTTCAGATGAGAAGAAGGTAAGAAGAATATTAAATTCTGTTCGTGAACTTTTAAAAGAATTTAGTGAAGAGATGAATATTCCAAAATTAAACCCTTACTTTGGAATTACTACATGGAATCCATTTAAAAAAGTGGAGGAGGCTTATAATGAAGCCAATTTTGCAAAGAATAAAATAAAAGACAGGAAGGATATTGATTATCAGTTTTATTGTGAATCGGATACACTTCAAATCCTTAAGGATAAGGAAATGGAAGACTCATTTATGTATGACTTGAGTAGTGGACGATTTAAAGTGTGGTATCAGCCGAAGTATGATCCAAAAACAAATGAAATGGTTGGTGCTGAAGGCCTTGTCAGATGGTGTAAAAAGGATGGAAGTGTAATTTCGCCTGGAGTATTTATTCCCTTGTTTGAGAGAGACGGTTTGATAAAGATATTGGATGAATATGTTTTTAGAACTGTATGTGAACAGCAGATTTTATGGAAAAATGAAGGTAAAAAAATTGTTCCTGTTTCAATAAATCTATCCAGAGCAAGTTTGTATTTTGAATCTGTTGTAAATCAGTATAATTCAATTGCAAAGGAAATTGGGATAGCAACAAAATATGTTCCAATAGAAATTACTGAAAGTGCTGCAATTGATAATAAAAATATTAAAACGCTTTCAGAACAGTTCCATGATAATGGTTTTTCCTTATTAGTTGATGATTTTGGAGCTGGTTATTCTTCTCTTGTAACATTGAATATGAAATGTTTTGATGTGCTAAAAATAGATAAAAGTCTCATAGACTATATTGGAGATTTTAGTGGGGAGAAACTTCTAGAACACACTATTTCGCTTGCTAAGGAGTTAGGATTAAAAGTTACAGCTGAAGGTGTTGAGACTGAAGAACAGGTAGAATATCTTAAAAACATAAATTGTGATGATATTCAGGGATTTTACTATTCAAGACCATTAACCAAAGAGGATTTTGAAAAACTTTTGTAGAAACTGATAATAATCTCTGGCAAACTGAATGTGGCGTAGATAGTATGAAATTATGGGAGCTTTCACTTTAAGTGGGATGCTCCCATTATAGATTGTGTGTGACGAATATGTTTCTACTCTCCACTTATAGAAGTGGGAGTCTCCCCAACTGAGATGAACAGTTTTAAATTTTATGAGTATAATAATAAAAAAAGTCTATGAAATTTGAAATTGTTTATGCCGAAAATTTATCTCAAATAATGAAAGAACAATCGGCACTTTTAATAGATATTAGAACAAAAGAGGAATATAATAGAGAGCATTGGAATAATGCAATTAGTATGCCAATAGATGAAGTTGATGATTATCAGCAGATCATACCCAAAGATAAACTGTGCATATTCTACTGTACACATGGAGGGAGCAGTATGAAGCTTGCAAGATATCTAGGGAACAGAGATTTTAAAACAGCGACTGTAATAGGCGGTTATGCTGCAATGCGTGGATATATAAAAAAATACGATAAAAGTATTTAAAAAATACGGTGAGTATGCCACAATATAACGGTAAAAATAAAAGAAAAAAAGGTGAGTATGAATACATTTGAATTAGTTGTTCCATGCCATTTTGGCTTGGAAAGTGTGATGAAAAGAGAAATCTATGATCTTGGTTACGAGATACTAAAGGTAGAAGATGGTAGAGTAACCTTTGAAGGAGATGCGGAGGCAATTTGCAGAGCCAATATTTTCTTAAGAGGTGCAGAGCGTGTTTTACTTCAGGTAGGAAGATTTAAGGCTACTACTTATGATGAGTTGTTTGAAGGAATAAAAGCCCTTCCATGGGAAGAATATATTCCGAAAAATGGAAAGTTTTGGGTGAAAAAGGCTTCTTCTATAAAGAGTAAGCTTTTTTCACCATCAGATATACAGTCAATTGTTAAGAAGGCGATGGTAGAGAGAATGAAGCGCTCATATCATATTGACTGGTTTCCAGAAGATGGTGCAGAGTATCCACTTAGAGTGTTTCTTCATAAGGATGAAGTAATGGTTACTCTTGATACATCGGGAGATTCGCTTCATAAAAGAGGATATAGACTTGCGACAAGTAAGGCGCCAATTACAGAGACGCTTGCAGCTTCGCTTATTATGCTGACACCATGGCATGCAGACAGAATACTTGTGGATCCTTTCTGTGGAAGTGGAACTTTTCCAATTGAGGCTGCTATGATGGCTGCAAATATTGCCCCTGGAATGAACAGGCAATTTACCGCTGAAAACTGGACAAACATTATTCCAAGAAAATTATGGTATGAAGCAGTTTCAGAGGCTCAGGAAATGGTTGATACGGATGTTACAGTGGATATTCAGGGATATGATATTGATCCTGAGGTGGTTGCAGCCGCTAGGGAAAATGCAAAAAGGGCAGGTGTAGATCATCTTATTCATTTTCAGCAAAGAGCGGTTTGTGATTTATCACACCCTAAGAAATATGGATTTATTATTTCAAATCCACCTTATGGAGAAAGATTAGAGGAGAAGGAGGCTCTTCCTGCGCTTTATTCTGAAATAGGAGAGGTATATAATAAGCTTGACTCATGGTCAATGTATCTTATTACAAGCTATGAGGATACACAAAGATATATTGGGCGAAAAGCTGATAAGAACAGGAAAATATATAATGGAATGATAAAGACATATTTTTATCAGTTTATGGGACCAAAACCTCCAAAGAG
>JBGVKW010000016.1:0-2178 GCA_045123895.1 Agathobacter sp. | reverse complement strand
AGAAATGATATTTGTCTCAGTGGGAGTCTCAATCTCCAACTGAGATAAAAGCCGCCGGCGGATTGCAGGAATGCGCAGAGGAAGATGTCAGCAAAGCTGACGCGCATTCCGCAGCAATAACGCCAAGGCGTTATTGAATGTAAGTCAGGATAATCCCGCAGAGTTATACGCCAAGTGGGGCGGAGAGTAGACGATTTTTGACGTATCGTGTACGAGTTACATGCCGATTATCAGTTAAAGTGTGTCCGAGAAATCCTCGTTCAGGCGTAGCGCGTTTTGGATTTCTCGTGACATAATAAACGTAACTGATAATGGCATTTACTCGTACTAGATAAAGGAAACATGAGTATACGCTCCGCCCCACTTGGCGTATAACTCTGCGGGAGTGTCCGTCGCATTATAAAAACTAAATAACCCCAACAAATAGTGTTGAGAAAACAAAAGTATTTTGATAAAATAGCCCCATGAGTATTTTAAATGTAGAAAAATTAAGTCATGGCTTTGGAGACAGAGCCATTTTTGAAGATGTGTCTTTTAGATTATTAAAAGGCGAACATATTGGATTGATAGGTGCAAATGGTGAAGGAAAATCCACCTTCATGAACATTATCACAGGAAAGCTCATGCCGGATGAAGGCAAGATTGAATGGGCGAAAAATGTGAGAGTAGGATACCTTGACCAGCACACAGCGCTTGAAAAAGGAATGACAATCGAGTCTGTTTTAAAATCAGCATTTGATTTTCTTTTTGATATGGAAAAACAAATGAATGAAATATACGAGAAGTTAGGAGAGGCTTCTCCTGAGAAAATGGATGAGATGATGGCGGAGGCCGGAACATATCAGGATCTTCTTACAATGCATGATTTTTATATGATAGATTCAAAGGTGGAAGAGGTTGCAAGAGCTCTTGGACTTAGTGAGTTAGGACTTGATAAGGACGTAACAGATTTAAGTGGAGGCCAGAGAACAAAGGTGTTACTAGCAAAGCTTCTTCTTGAAAAGCCGGATATTTTGCTTTTGGACGAGCCTACCAACTATCTGGATGTAGAACATATCGAGTGGCTGAAGAGATATCTCAATGATTATGAGAATGCGTTTATTCTGATATCGCATGATGTGCCATTTTTAAATAGCGTGGTAAATCTCATTTATCACATGGACAATCGTCAGCTAAACAGGTATGTAGGTGATTATGATAAATTCATGGAAGTCTATGAGATGAAAAAAGCTCAGCTTGAGGCTGCATACAACAAACAGCAGCAGGAGATAAAAGACTTAAAGGATTTTGTAGCCAGAAATAAAGCAAGAGTTGCTACACGAAATATGGCTATGTCACGTCAGAAGAAATTAGACAAGATGGACGTAATAGAACTTGACAGGGAAAAACCAAAACCGGAATTTAACTTCAAGGAAGCAAGAACTCCGGGCAGATATATTTTCAAGACAAAGGACCTGGTTATCGGATATGATGAGGCATTGTCATCACCACTTAATCTGGAGATGGAAAGAGGACAGAAGGTGGTTATTACAGGTTCAAACGGAATCGGAAAGACAACTTTATTAAAGAGTATATTAGGTCTCATAAAGCCACTAAGTGGTCAGGTTGAACTCGGGGATTATCTTGAGATAGGCTATTTTGAGCAGGAGATGGACCAGTCGGTATCTACCACCTGTATAGAAGAAATCTGGTCAGAATTTCCATCGTTTTCACAGTATGAGGTCAGAAGTGCACTGGCAAAATGTGGACTAATGACAAAGCATATTGAAAGCTTAGTCAGAGTTCTTAGTGGAGGAGAACAGGCCAAAGTCAGACTTTGTAAACTCATAAATAGAGAGACAAATATTTTACTATTGGACGAGCCTACAAACCATCTGGATGTGGATGCCAAAGACGAGTTAAAACGCGCGCTTTGTGAATACAAGGGAAGCATACTTATGGTATGTCATGAACCGGAGTTTTATGAAGGTCTTGCAACGGACATATGGGATGCATCAGCCTGGACAACAAGACTTTAACAATTTTTAGTAGAAAACATTAGGTAATTGCGAAACAAGTTCGCAATCTTGATACAACACAAGGAAGAATTCGTGTCAATGTATAAATTCCTAGATGAAACGAGTTCTTTATTTTTTAGGCGCACTTCAATAAACCTCATATGTTTATGAAGTTGGTAAG
>JBGVKW010000015.1:0-28245 GCA_045123895.1 Agathobacter sp. | reverse complement strand
CTTACCAACTTCATAAACATATGAGGTTTATTGAAGTGCGCCTAAAAAATAAAGAACTCGTTTCATCTAGGAATTTATACATTGACACGAATTCTTCCTTGTGTTGTATCAAGATTGCGAACTTGTTTCGCAATTACCTATATATAGATATGAATAAATGTTAATGTAGTTTTAAAAACTACGTCTATTGTAAATAAAAACTATATATGTTACAATTTACAAAACAGCTAGAAATGTAACATTTGAGGATATTATTATGCAAAACGCAAAAATTTATTTGGCCGAAGCTCTAATTGAGCTTATGAAAACAAAAGATTTAAAGGATATACACGTAAAGGATATTGTAAAAAGA
Organism: Agathobacter sp.; assembly: GCA_045123895.1. Taxonomy (GTDB): domain Bacteria; phylum Bacillota; class Clostridia; order Lachnospirales; family Lachnospiraceae; genus Roseburia. The sequence continues at coordinate 27,893 of JBGVKW010000015.1, read as the reverse complement.
GCCGGAGTATCGCGAATGACGTATTACAGATACTTTGAGGATAAGGAAGAGATTTTACAGTCATATATGAAGAACATTATGGAAGAGTATATAGAATTGGAAAAACAGACAAAGCATAAGTTTGGCACATATGAGCATATCTTGCAGAATCTCAATTTTTTCAAGCAATACAAGGACTATGCGCTGTGCCTGCACAAGGCAGGAATGGGAGACCTTATTTTGGAATGTGTAAATAAATATGTTGTGAAGAATGAAAAGCATTCGTTTTCCCTGTACTTTTATGCAGGAGCCTTGTTTAATACATACATGCAGTGGATTTTTGAGGACACAAAAACTCCGGCGGAGGAGCTTGCACATATGATTTGTAGGGAGAATCGTAGGTAAAGTATTCGGTTCTTGCGGACATCATTATGATGTTTTCGGAAATTGAACGGAAATTAATTGTTAATATTTCCGAAAAGTGCTATACTATTTCCGAAGGGAAGTGGCAATATGACTGAAAAGGAATATATTTCTACAAAGGAAGCAGCTGAAATATTAAATTTATCAACCAGAAGAATAGTTGGATTATGTAATAAACAATTACTTAAGGGTGCGCAAAAAAAAGGCCGCAATTGGATAATTCCAAAAGAAACTGTTCTTGCTTATGGTGGGAAAAATGTAAAAGAAAATAATAGAATTCTTGCTTGTGCAGTTGGAAATACATCATACATGGAGGTTGTAAATAATAGTTATTATGTTGATAAAACATTACTAATCCGTGATTTGATAGACAATCCAGTTCCAGTAATATTGTTTACAAGACCGAGAAGATTTGGAAAAACCTTGGCTCTTGATATGCTAAAGAGCTTCTTTGAAAAGACTGACGAAGATACTTCGTTTTATTTTAGAGATAAAAAAATCTGGTCATGCGGTGAGAAATATCAGAAACTTCAGGGAACATTTCCGGTAATTTCAATTACATTTAAAGATGCAAAGTTTTTTGACTGGTCAAGTACATTTGAAGCAATAAAGAATATTATTCGCGATGAATTTTTGAGACATGACGAACTATTTACAAGTAATTGTCTTAATTCTGTTGAACAAAACTACTTATCTAAAATGATAAATGATCAGCTGAATGAAGTTGAATATTCCAGAGCCTTGTTAAATCTTAGTAGGATGCTAGAAAAACATCATCAGTCTAAGGTTGTTATTTTAATAGATGAGTATGATACACCGATTCAGCAAGGTCATTCCAAAAACTTTTATGATTATGTGATTTCATTTATGAGAAATTTTTTGTCTGGAGGTTTAAAGGATAATCTTTCTCTTGCATTTGGTGTCCTTACAGGTATTCTGCGTGTTTCAAAGGAAAATTTGTTCAGCGGACTTAATAATCCTGTTGTTAATTCTGTTCTTGATGATAAATATAGTGAGTATTTTGGATTTACAGAAGACGAAGTAAGAGCTATGGCTACTTATTATGGACAACAGGAGAAAATGGATGAATTATCTGATTGGTACGATGGGTATCGTTTTGGAAATACAGAAATATATAATCCATGGTCAGTAGCTAATTACTTTTATAATAATTGCCAGGCTAAACCATATTGGACAAATACTAGCGATAATGAGATTATTCGAGAAATTATGGCTTCTCTTACACCAGATATTGCAGAGAATTTGTTTTCCTTAATGCAGGGAGAAACGGTGCAGGCATCGCTTAATATGGATGTGATTTATCCAAGAATTACGGATGGAACAGATACGATTTTTAGTTTCCTTCTGATTGCTGGATATTTGAAGCCTGTAAGTAACGCAATTGAAACTGAATTTGGAACTTTTATGGAACTTTCGCTTCCTAATAAGGAAATTCACAGAGTATATAATACGGAAATTCTTTCTTGGCTTAGGGGAACTGTGGATGGAAATGTTATGGCTGGACTTGAGAAAGCACTTTACATGAACGATGGTAAAAAGCTTCAGGAGTTTCTTCGTAAATATATGATTACTTGTATTAGTTGTTTTGATGGAGCAAGCGAAGGATTTTATCATGGTATGATGCTGGGACTTGCTGCTGGTATGTCTTCTAGATATTATATCCGTTCAAATCGCGAGTCAGGTGATGGAAGATTTGACTTGGTATTAGAACCTAAAATAAGTACTTTGCCTGCTATAATAATGGAATTTAAAGCTGTAAAAGGGGAAGATGCTTTAATAAAGAGTGCACAGGAGGCATTATTTCAGATTGAAACAAAGCATTATGATATAGATCTTAGAGATAGAGGGTTCTGTGATATTGTAAAATATGGAATTGCTTTTGAAGGAAAGAAAGTTGAAATAGTAATGAATAATATATAGAATTTCGGACTGAACATATATAAAAAATTGTTAAAAATGTCTTATGAAATTTTTCTGAAACTTTGATACAATCATCGGATTTTCTGACTTTGGAAGCTTTTCAGATTTGGCAATTTGGTTTGGATGGTGAGTGATAAATGCGGGGCATGCAATAGTATCATTTATCAGTATAAAGAAACAAAATTAGAATAATAAATATATAGTAACAAATAGTATTAGGGATATTTCTGTGAATGGAAACGTTCCTTTGAATAAAGAAGTGTCAATACAGAAATGTAGTGGCACTTTTTTATTTATTCGGATGCTCTGATTAATGATAAAATTTTATAATATCTTGATTATATGGTACAATAAAAAATATTTTATTGATTTGATAGGTAGATTTATAGGTATGCCAAAAATTCATCAGTGAAGCAATAATAAAAAGGGAGTAACAAAATAGATTGATAAATGAGATAGAGATTAATGAGTTTTATATAGGTATATGCGATGATGAACAAAAATACCATATTATTATAAATGATATATGTCGTAATTTTTTTGAACAAAAAGGTATAAAATACTCATGCGTTTTCTTCAATAATGGAGAGGAAGTAGTTGATTTTTGTAGAGAAGAAAAAAATGTAATTGACCTGCTGTTTTTGGATATTGAGATGGATAATATCGATGGAATTACACTAAAAGATATGTTAATGCATAGCGAAAATGTCCAAAGGATTTGCTTTGTTTCTAGTCATATTGAGGTGATAATGGATGCGTTTAGCAGGAAAACAATGGGGTTTATTGAAAAACCAATAATTGAAAATAGAGTATATAAGGTATTGGTGGCAACGATAGATGAAATGCTATGCAATTTTAAGTTGGATGTTGCAGATTTGAATGGTGAGAATGTTTCAATACCTATAGATGATATTCGATATATGAAAGCAAAGGCAAGTTATACATATATTTATGCAAATAATAAATTTGGAGATGATAGTAAATATTATATAATTTCTAAAAAGTTAGGTAATGTAGAAAAATTGCTTGAGGGATCATCAATTATACGAGTTCACAAGTCATATTTAGTTAATTTGGAATATGTCAGGAAAATCAGTAATTCGATTGAACTAATGAATTGCGATGATATTATTCCAGTAGGTAGGGCTTATGCAAAAAGTGCAAAAGACAAATATTATAATTTTGGAAAGAAAAGGATATTAAACAGAATATGATATATGACTTGGGATTTATGATATTATATCTGGCTACAGAGATATTGAATTATTCGCTAGTATATAATGTAGTTTTTTATAAGAAAATAACAACTAATAGATTAAAATTGTTTTTAATTATCTTGACACTAATTATTTTCCATATGATGGTTTGGAATTTCTTTGGAGAATATAATGCTAAAGGGATTTCATTTTTTTCAATGCTTGTGATACCACTCTTTTTTCTGGAGAAGTTTGAATGGAGAAATATATTAATGTATCCATTTGCTGTTATTGGAATAAGTTCTCTTCAAATAGCTTTCTCTTTTATTTTTGCCATATTTCTAAATACTTCTGAACATGAAATAATAGAGGAAAATACAATAGCTATTATTTGTCAATCTTGTTCTATTTTGTTTTTACTGCTTTTATTTATTTTGGAACGAAAAGAAGATGAATGTAACGAAGTGAAAATTTCAAATAGCCAGTATGTTCTGTTATATATAATGGTTTTTTGTATGTTCATATTGTTAACTCCTCTTCAGATAATGTCAGATTATTTGGATAAAAAGTATATAAATTTAATAGGTTTCTCGACGTCTATGGTGTGTGTGCTGCTATTGATAGTTACAGTGTGGCAAATTCATTCGAGTAGTCGAATGAATAAGTTGCAACAGCAAAAATTGCTTGTTGAAAAGCAAATGGAATTACAGAAAGAGTATTATATTCAATTAATAAAGCAGGATAAAAAAATGCGCAAATTCAGACATGATTTTAACGCTCATATGATGGTATTAAATCAATATTGCAACGAACAGAACAACAAAAATATAAAGGAATATTTGGATGAAATAGTTAAAGAGACTGAAGTTGATGAAGCAAAGGTTTATACTGGAAATACTGAGGTAGATGCTATAATCAATTCTATGACCCCAAATATGGATGCTCTCGGAATTGATTTTCATACAAGGGGATGTATACCAAGAAATACGGATGTTTCAGCATATGAAATGTGTTCGTTAGTCTACAATTTGCTAAAAAATGCAGTTGAAGCATGTGAGAAGATAGAGGATATTAATAATCGAAAAATTCGATTTGAAGTTGGTACATATAATGAGAATTTATTTATGTCTGTAAGAAATACGGTGCAATCAGACATAAAAACAAATGATTACAATATGCGTACTACGAAAAAGAACAAAGATGAACATGGTATTGGAACCAATATTGTAAAGGATATAGTTTACAAATATAAAGGGCGATTAAATTCTGCGTGTGAGCAGAATTGGTTTATAGTTGAAGTAAATATTTGAAAAAAGAAGTGTCAATACAGAAATGTAGGGACACTTTTTATGAAAAATATGTCGTTTGTGGAAAAAATATGTCGTTCATGGAGTTTGGATTGATATATAGGCTGAATTATATTTATAATTCATGTCATATGAAGGTAGATGAATAATTTGTTGGCAAGTTTATTCTTTGAATGGTTATGGAAAGGATTAAAAGTGGATATGGAAACATATCCATTTTTATTTAGCTATGATAAATAAAGAGAGGAATAATTTTAATGTTAAGAGAAGAAATCAAAAAAATAACCCACAGAAAACAGTTTCTTATTGTATTCATAATATTTTTTGCAGCAGCAATAGTGGATTTTTTGATAACCTGCAAAAACTATTACGGAATAGAACTGTCATGGGTGCGCTCGGCATACAAGTGTGGTATTTTGACGAATGAAATTGGAATGTTTACAAATCAGTTTTTTGGTACATTATTCCCGCTTTTGGTTTGCGTAGCAGTATCTGATGTATTTTGTAATGAAAATGAAATGGGAATAACTAATTTTATATACTCTAGAATAAGTCCCAAAAAGAATATTATGTCAAAGGCTTATGCGGTAATTATTGTGAGTTTTTTAATATCATTTATTCCATTAATTATCAATTTTTTACTGACTTTTACAGCATTTCCGTTACAGGGATATTATTGTACTAATGCGACATATCTGACACTTACAAGTCCGGAGGAGGGACGAGTATTAGGATATTTGGAAATGTTCTATCCATATATAAACTGCTTGATATTTATACTAATCAGATGTTTTATTGGAGTCGCGTTGGCACTATTTGCGTTTTCACTTTCACTATTAAAAAGCTTGAATAAATATGTGATTCTTTTTTCAGGAATGGTTTATTTTCTTCTGTATTCATGCATAGTAGGGCTGCCTGTTTTTAATAATACTGTTGTAAATACAGACATTTTTACAATAAATGGTTACGGAAGTGGATTGATGATTTTTGTGTTTATTATTTTGTCATGTCTGCTTAGTTTTTGTATGATAATTGCCGGGATGAAAAAGGAGACGTATTAAATGTATAAAAATTTTTTGGTAAAGCATTTGAATAAAATAGTAATTGTTTTCCTTTTGATTTTAATTTTTATTTTTCAAAGAAGCAATGTGCCAGAAGATAAAACATTAATTGGTGCATTTCGTCTTGAGTATAATGAGAGAAGATTTCTTGCAATATATGTTGGTATTTTTTTAATTGCATTATTTCCAGTATTAAAAAAGATTTTTAAAGCTGAGTATGTAACAAGGCTTTCTGAAAAATGGAGAGTTTGCGAGCTGCTTTGGAAAGAAGTGGCTGTAATGTCTCTGTTATATGCGTTTTTAATATCATTTGGTTGGTATATGATAGTAGGACTTTCTATACCAAATGGATTAAATAGGAATTATTTATTATATATGTTTTTCACATCTATTAAGTTGTTTATAGGATGGTTTGAAATCGGCATAATTGAAGCATTCATATACATTTTGATACAAAATCTGTTGCTGGCGTTTATTTCATGTGATGCATTGTTAATACTAATGAATTTATCGTTATATATCGGTAGCAATGAACAGGTTTTACAATACACGAGAGTATTTGATTTTATGTTTAACGCATCAGACAATATTGGTTTGTATAGAAGCATTTCAGTAGGAATGTTTCATATCGTGATAATATGCCTGCTGATTTTAGCTTCATATGAAATAATAAAACGCCATGACTATTTAATGGGAGGAAAACGAAAATATGCTGACTAGACAAATGTCTATATCAAAATATGCTGACAGAAAAATACAGATTGTAATAGTAATATCGACAATTGTTTTTCTAGAAAGTTTTATTTGTACAGAGACAAAAATTCTTGATGATGTAATGAGATGCATATTTGGTTATATTGGCTTTTACAATCGAAATGTTTATCTTGCTTCTTTGATAAAGTTCATTTTACCTCAGATAGGTATTTTTTTGCTATGGGGAAATTATATAAATGAAAATGTGGTAGTAAATTATGAATTGATTTTTACAAGAACAAGACAGTGTAAAAAGGTGTTAAGGAAGTATATGGTACAGCTTGTTATAAATGTGACAATGACGGTTGTATTTATGGAAATGCTTTTATGTATTGTGTATTTTTTAAAGGGATATCGTATTGAAAATCTTTCAGCAATTTGCTGGGATATGATGTTGTATTGTATATACATGATTTGTTTATTAGTAGTGGCAAATATTATTTCTCTGGGAGTTCCTAATATCTTTAGTACAGTTATTGTACTGATAATTGAGTTTACTTTTTTGGAAGTAACTTATCATCTATTGCAAGGTGATGATATACCCCAAATGTATTTCTGGCTGCCAACTTCATCGGTAATGCTTGTAAACAATGCCGGGACAGGATTTGGAATAAAAATATTATGGGCAGTTTATCTGATAGGAATTTCAGTTTTGTGCTTTTTGGGGGGCTGCTGGTATACAAATAGAAAAGAATACTATTAGGAATATAACAGAAAAGAGGATATTAGATGAAGAAAATCATTATAGAAAATGTCAGTAAACAGATTAAAGGAATAGACATACTGACGGATGTTAACATAGAGTTTATAAGTGGCAAAATATATGGATTATGCGGAAGCAATGGTTCGGGAAAGACCATGCTTTTAAGAATGATAGCTGGCTTAATCAGACCATCAGAAGGACAAGTTGTTGTTGATGATAAAATTTTACATAAGGATATAGATTTTCCTGAAAATATGGGAGTGCTAATTGAAAATCCTGAATTTTGGAAAAATTATACTGGAAAAGAGGCGCTGTATTCACTCGCATCAATAAATAAAAAAATAGGAATTAAAGAAATAGAACAGGCTTTGGAAAGGGTGGGGCTAGAACCTGATGATAGAAGAACGATAAAGAAGTATTCTTTGGGAATGAAAAAGAGACTAGGAATTGCCCAGGCTATTATGGAATTTCCTAAATTACTTTTATTAGATGAGCCTACAAATGCTCTAGATAAAAAAGGTGTAGAAACCGTAGCCAACATAATTTTGAGTGAAAAGTCAGATGACGCAATTATTATTCTTGCAAGTCATAATAAAGCAGATCTTGATATTTGTGATGTGATTTATGAAATTGAAAATGGTCAGATAATAGGAGAAATGTAGATGAAAAAGAAAACGGGAATTAAGATTTTTTCTGTGGCTTTAGTATTAGTAGTTGTAGTCTGCATTATCGTCGGAAGAAAAACTGCAGCAAGTTATATTGATAATGTTGAATTGGACAAATATCTTTCTAATCCAAAGCTTACAGTTGCATACTGTGGGATGGGGTATGATCCTCTTACAAATAGAGGTTACCTCGATAATGATGAGATAAAATCAATAGATGACTTGCTGTCTGGAGAAGATATAGTTGTTGTAAAAGCAAAACTTGATAACAGTTCTAAAAGGAAAATGTACTATGAATGTATTTTATCTAAAATAGAAATTATTGATTGTTATAAGGGGGATTTGAAAGAGGGTGAAAAATTGAATGTATTTGAGCCCGTAGATTGTGGATATGAAGATCAGATACTATGTACAGATGGATACAGTATGATGCAGCAGGATAAGGAATATATTCTATTCTTGAAAACTCTAAAAAATACTTACTATGGTACAGATGAATATGTGTATGCACCAAGTTCAACTCTATATAGTAAATATCCTGTTGATAATGAAAAGCCTGAATTATTTACATATGAAGAGTTAGAAGAACCAGAAAATCTGCATTTGTATTCGCAGGTGAAAGACCAGGAAGTCTATTTATATGATAAAGAAGAATATGAAAAATATTTAAAATTAAAAGATGAGGTAATAAAGTATACAGGAAGGTAAATTATGAACAAAAAGGTTTATGTCATAGTAATGATGCTTTGTCTGATACTTGTGGGATGTGGAAACGATAGCAATAAAGTATCTTGTGAATATGAAAACATTAATGAATGTGACTTAGGACAAAAGCTTTTTGAAAATGATAGACAGTTTCAAATTGGAAATGTAATGAAAGAACACAGTGTTAAGGTGAAAAATCAAAAACTGGCTGTATCAGAATATGAAATAAAGCTTGATGAATATTTTTATAATAAAAATACCGGTATAGTTGCATATAAGTTTATTATTTCAGACTCTGACGGTAAACTACTTACGGAGACAAGATATAATCAGTTATTAGAATTGCATAAGAATGGTGAACTTGAATTATTTAATGAAAGAAGTGACCGACCAATTATAAATAAGATAAATAAAGAAAATGATGGTCAGACAGTTTGGTATAATTGCGTTCTACTATCTGCAATTTCCCCGCAGGATAGTATTAACGATATTTGTGATAAACAAAGTCAAAGTATAGTTGAGTTGTATATAAAAGGGGATAAAGCAGGGGAGTTCAATTTGCCGGAATATAACTATAATGAAGACGTAATTGATTTTGATATTTCAAAGAATAAGGAAATAATTTCAGCACAGATGACAGAAAATGGTTTGCATATTATTTGGAATATTGAAGATAAACTAGCAGAGTTTAATAATATGGTTAAAGAATTGCCTAATGGAGAGAATCCGGAAGATTACAATTATTCTGTTTACAGTAGCATTTTTGTATACATGAATGATGGAACAAAATATAATGCGTTGGATTTCTTTTGTGATGAGGAGGTAAGGGAGGAAAATGAACTTGCCGGATTTTGTGCCGTTTGGGAGAATGATATTCCATTAGAAAAAGTAGAAAGTATAGAAATTGATGGAATCAAATATTATATTGAGAGCGAAAAAGAGTCCGACTAGCGGACTCTTTTTAATAGGGCTCTTTATTTTGATTTATAAACAATTTTTCCATTACAGATTGTGTAATGAATTTTTCCTGGTAATTCCCAACCTTTAAAAGGAGAGTTGTTCGCTTTTGAAGCAAAGCTATCCACTGTCCACATTTCATCCTCGCCAAAAATTACTAAATCAGCTTCTGCGCCATTTGAAATAGTACCCGGGTTTAGTCTATAGAATTTAGCAGGGTTTGTACTCATTATTTCAATGAGCTTCATTAGGCTTATGTGTCCTGGTTTTACAAGTGATTTTATTCCAAGTGCAAGAGAAGTTTCAAGACCAGTGATTCCTGACGGAGATTCTGCAAGTGGTCTTGCTTTTTCCTCATCACTGTGAGGAGCATGGTCTGTTACAATCATATCAATTGTTCCATCTTTTATACCCTCAATGATAGCAAGTCTGTCTGCCTCTGTTCTAAGAGGTGGATTCATTCTTGCAAGAGTGCCATATAAAAGTACAGCATCTTCTGTTAGTGTAAAGTGATGTGGTGTTGCCTCTGCATGTATATCCGCTCCCATTTTCTTTGCTGTCCTAACAAGCTCAACGGAATTTTTTGAGCTGATGTGCTGAATACACACTGAGGCTCCGGTGTGAAGCGCCATGATTGAATCACGTGCAACCATGATATCCTCAGCAGTTCTTGACGCACCACCATAGTTTAATTGTTCAGAAACCTTACCTTGGTTTACACCTGCCTGTTTGATAAATACAGGATCCTCTTCATGGAGACTTATAGGTAAATCAAGCTCCTTTGCGGTGTTCATGGCAGTAAGCAAAAGCTTCTCGTCCATAATGGGAATTCCGTCATCTGTAAAACCGGCAGCACCAGCATCCGCGAGGGCTTTCATATCCACAAGCTCCTGTCCCTTTAAATTCTTTGTGACAGTTGCTGTCTGAAGCACATGAATTCCAGTGGTTTGTCCTTTGTCCTGAATGTATTTTAATGTCTCTAGATTATCAACAGCAGGCTTTGTGTTTGCCATACATACTACAAGGGTAAATCCACCTTTAGCAGCGGCAGCTGCACCTGTGTTAATATCCTCTTTGTAGGTAAAACCAGGGTCTCTGAAATGCACATGGGTATCCACCAGTCCCGGTGCAATAACAAGTCCTGTTGCATCAATTGTCAAAAGGTCATCCGAATTACAATCCGGTGTGATATTTTCCTTGACTTCTAGAATAGTTTTCCCGTCGATAAGTACATCCATAATCTGGTCAGTGTTTGTGACTGGGTCAACAACACGTCCATTCTTAATTAAAATCATAAAACCCTCCTTGATTTTGTATATATTTAAAACTTTCCACTTACATTTAGGGTGTAGGTGGGGGGCAGTGTATCATGGGCTTCCAATTTGCTCTATTTTTGACGAGTCGTGTGCAAGTTATATGCTGATTATCAGCTTATGCTTGCCCAGGAAAGCCTCGTCCAAGCATGGCGCGTTTTGGCTTTCCTGCGGCATAATCGGCATAGCTGATAATAGCATTTACTTGCACTAGACGAAGGAAACTTTAGAGCAAATTGGAAGCCCATGATACACTGCCCCCCACCAGATTTTATAATGCAAGTGGGAAGTTTTAGTATGTTAGTTTTTAGCTTTTTCGAATTCTTCTATGATATCAGCAGAAGGAGCCTTTGTACAAAGACTTACAACTACTGCCACTGCAAGAGAAATAAGGAATGCTGGAAGAAGCTCATAAATATCAAAAATACCACCAAGTGGGCGAATAACAAATTTCCACACAAATACGTTGGCACCACCACAAAGCATTCCACTTAAAGCTCCGGCAAGGGTTGTTCTCTTCCAGAAAAGTGCAAGCAACATAACTGCACCAAAGGCACCACCGAAACCAGCCCATGCAAAGGATACAATTTCGAATACGCTTGAATTTGGATCAAGGGCGATAAATACACCAATAACTGCAATTACAATAATTGTAATTCTTGCAAGGAGTACACTTTTTTTGTTATCCATTTTAAAACCAAAGAAATCTTTTAAAATATTCTCTGTTACACCAGAAGCAGCAGCAAGCATCTGTGAATCTGCAGTTGACATTGTTGCAGCAAGTATTCCCGCAAGAATAACTCCGGCAACTAAGGCTGCAAAAATTCCATGGGAACTGATAAGACTTGAGATAGTCATAATGATTCTCTCGCTGTCTTCTAATGCTTCGATAGAACCATTGTTGCTCATTGCAAGTCCAACAACACCGATAAAGATTGCAACAGTCATGGCGATAAATGCCCAGACAGTAGCAACTCTTCTAGAAAGCTTAAGCTTTTCTTTATCTTCAATTGACATAAATCTTACAAGGATGTGAGGCATTCCGAAATATCCAAGTCCCCATGCAAGTGTAGAAATAATACTAATAAATCCATACGGTGAAGCTTTTCCAGTTTCTGCATTGTGTGTAGCAACCATAGATAAATATCCAGGAAGCTCCTTTGCGTTGTCGATTACTGAGCCGATTCCACCAGCAGTTACGACACCAAAACCGATGATAACAACAAGTGCAATTGACATTACAATACTTTGAATAAGGTCAGTTGTACAAACAGCTGAAAAGCCTCCCATGATTGTGTAGCATACAATAATAGCAGCTGCCACAAGCATTGCTACAGTATAATCAACACCAAAAAGTGTATTGAAAAGTTTTCCACATGCTGCAAAACCTGATGCTGTATATGGAATAAAGAATACAACAATTATAAGTGCTGCAATTGCAGTAAGAATATTTTTTTTGTCATGAAAGCGCTTTGAAAAGAAATCAGGAACAGTGATAGCACCTAAGTTTCCTGAATATACACGAAGTCTTTTTGATACAAAAAACCAGTTTAACCAGGTTCCGATTCCAAGACCGATTGCAGTCCATCCGGCATCACATATTCCACTTAAGTAGGCAACACCAGGAAGACCCATAAGAAGCCAGCTTGACATATCGCTTGCCTCTGCACTCATGGCAGTCACAAGAGGTCCCATCTTTCTTCCGCCAAGATAGAAATCTTCCGAACTGTTATTTGATTTACTATATCTATAACCGATATAGAGCGTCATACACAGGTATACGACGATAGAAATAATAATACAGATATCTGATGTACTCATAAACTCTCCTTAATTTTATAAATTTTTTACATTTTAGAAAGAAAGTAACATATATAAAAGTTCTTTGTCAACGAAGTTACAGGCAAAAATAAAAAAGTTAATTCAAAAATAGTTGACATATTAAAAAAATAGTATTATAGTTACTCTATCAGACATACTACGACACACGTAGCACAACAAACGTAGTATATCAGACATAGTATTACAGACGTAGTATATCAGACATAGTATTACAGACGTAGTAAAAGGAGGTAAAATATGTATGAGATAAGCAGTGATGTTATCCGTGGGTATAATGACACAATGATTTTATTTATTTTATTGGAAGCTCCTTCTTACGGGTATGAGATATCCAAGAAGATTAAAGAGTATTCAGATGAGAAATACATTATAAAAGAAACAACTCTTTATTCGGCTTTTTCAAGAATGGAGAAAAACGGGTATATAGAATCGTTTTCTGATGAGACTAATACAGAGGGTAATCGGAAAAAAAGAACGTATTACAGAATAACGGATGCGGGAAAACAGTTTTATGCCGATAAATGTGATGAATGGATTTTGACAAAAGAAGTTGTAGAAAATTTTATTATTAATAATTCAGGTAATTGATGCCGGAAGGAGAGAGTATGAATATTATAAAAAATTATCTTGAGTCTATGTTTGCAAATATGCCAAACACACCTGAAGTTCTTCGTGCAAAAGATGAACTGCTTCAGATGATGGAAGATAAATATAATGAACTGATAAATGATGGAAAGAGTGAGAATGAGGCTGTCGGTACAGTTATTTCTGAGTTTGGAAATCTTGAAGAGCTGTCTAGCGAACTAGGTCTTGAAAAAGAGCAGAAGGTAAATACAGGAAGAGTTTTAAAAGAAGAAGAATACAAGGGATATATTAAATCCTGTGGCAGATATGGCGTCGCTACAGGAATAGGTGTGTTCTTATGTATCAACTGTGTAATTGGGCCAATGATAATGGAGGCGCTCAGATTAAATGAAATGATTGGTGTAAGTATCATGATGGGTATGATAGCTCTTGCTGTTGGAATTTTTGTAATGTCTTCTGCTACACACAGTAAGTGGAAATATATAAAAAGAGAAGCACTTCAGTTAGATTATCAGTCTACTCAGGATATAAAAGCAGAGAAGGAAAGATACGCAGGAGTAAGAGCATTGTTTTTGTCAGTTGGAGTTATATTATGTGTAATATGTTGGCTGCCTGTTGCTATTGTATCAGAAGTTGTTCCGGAAAAAATAGGAGCAGTTAATATTGAAGTACTTGTTGCAACTTCTCTATTTATGTTGGTTGGATTAGGTGTATTTCTTATTATTTCTTCTGCGATTAAGTCAAATGCATATAAGACACTATTAAATTTAAATGGAACTGAAACGGTTAGTGGAACATACAGCGATAATCCACAGTATACAAGCACTTTTGTGGCAAACATGATGCAAGTTTACTGGAGTACAGTAACCTGTCTTTATCTTATTTGGAGCTTCCTTACATTTGAATGGGGCAAGACCTGGATTATCTGGGTAATCGCTGCCATTGTTGAGAAGATTATTAAGATAAACTGCACTAGAAAGGAGTAGATAGTGGTATGAAGAGCGCAGGAACTAGAATATACTTAACAATCATCTGGATTGTTACAATAATTTGTATATTAATAGGTGTAAATAGATTCATTATTGGAAATGGTTATGGTGGAAAATCTATCAAAAAAGTAGCTGCACTTGATGAGGTTTCCAAGATTGACATAGATCTTCCTATAGGTGACCTTAATATCGAAGAGGGTAACGAGTTTAAGCTTGAAATAGAAGCATCTAAAAAGCTTATGCCAGACTGGAAAATTGAAGGTGATACATTAAGGATAAAAGGAAACTCAAAAGGGGTATCTTTCTTTAGTTTTGGAAATCAAGTACAAAAAGTTACTTTGACAATTCCAAGAGATCATGTTATCGAAAGAGCTGATTTATCACTTGATATGGGAAACATAGAAATTGAGGATGTAGAGCTTAATGATGTATATATCGAGGCAGATATGGGAAATGTAGTGGCAAGAAAAATCGAAGCATTATTTTATACAGTGGAAGCAGATATGGGAAATGTGGAAATATCAGGAGATGTTTTCAATATAGATGCAGATTGTGACATGGGAAATATTGACATTGATGTAGATAATTTAAATAAATGTATAATATCTGCCGAAGCAGATCTTGGAAATGTAACTGTAAATGGTAAAGATGAAGGAAACAAATTCATTAGCAGATAAGTCAAAAGAGTCAAAGTAGGATTTTACTTTGGCTCTTTTTTGTGGTACATTCTTTAAGAATACAAAAGAAACAGGATGGTAGAGAAATGATATATTTAATAGAGTTGATAACGTGCTGTTTTTTATTTGCAGTAACAACTATTATTGCAACAAAAAGAAACAGAGCATTTTTGGTACAGTCAATGCATCCAAAACTTCAAAAACGAATAGTAAGGATGAGACAGTACAGAAGTAAAAATATCAAAATTCTTTCTACAAAGGAGAGAATCATTAAAAAAATTCCACTTCTTATTCTTACGACTATTGTGCTGGCAGTTATGATGTATGTAACCGGTGCAAGAAGTTTTGCAAGAGGCTTTATGATGAGTTTTATTTTCTGGGCAGTTATAGTACTTTTCAATGTATTTGTTATGCAGTGTGGATGGTATGCGCATTGTAAGAGTGCCTGGATAGAAGATACGGAGGATCTTGAGAAAAAGGTCTACAAGAATTACAGGTTTTACATGAGCAAAATTCCAAGAACTCTGGCGGTTGGACTGGTAGTTTGCGTTCTTGCCGGACTGATAATAGACAATGTTCCTAAAATGGAAGAAAATAATTACGCAGATACCTATACTGAGATTGATGATATCATGAAGCAGGCTGTTGAAGATTACAGAATTCCTGGAATTTCAGTTGTTGTCGTTGATTCAGAGGGAGTTGTTTTTTCCGGAGCATATGGTGAATGTACAAGTACATATGAACCATTTGTAATAGGTTCACTTAGTAAATCCTTTACCGCTACAGGAATTATGAAGCTTCAGGAAACCGGAAGAATTAGTATCTATGATAAGGTGTCAAAATACGTTGATGAGGATGAATGTTTTGCAAGACCTTCTGATGCAGACAAAATTACAGTTAAAGATCTTCTAAATCACACAAGTGGTCTTGGAGTGTATCAGCATATTGGAAATGCAAAGATTGTTAATGAACAGGGAAATTACTTTTTTGCAGATATAAACTATGACCTTCTTGGACAGATAATTGAAAATATTACTAGGTCTGATTATTCAAAATATATTAGACAACAGGTTTTTGTTCCACTTGGAATGACTCAGAGTGCGGCTGATTTAGAGGGGACTTTGGACAACGGTATTATTACCGGATACAAAAATTACTTTGGATTTACTGTTGAGTCAGAATTAAATTATCCCGAGAAAGGGGAATGGGGACAGCCTTCATCAGAATATATCACATCAAGCTCATATGATATGGGAAAATACCTCCAGATGTATCTTAGAGGTGGAAATGGTGTTGTAACTGATAAAAGTATAAATGCTATGCTTTATGACAACGTGTCTATGAACGATTCGGGATATAACAAATATGGAATGGGATGGATATATTCAGATGAATATGCTGAGACTGTTTTTAATCATAATGGTTATGTAGAAAACTATATGTCAAGTATGTATCTGTTGCCGGAAAGCGACCTTGGAATAGTTATTCTGGCAAACACCAGTGATTATCTGGTAGGAGATGAGCTTATGAATGAGGTAAGTACCAAAACGGTTCTTACACTTATGGGATATGCAACAGATGAGCTCGATCCATATGCGTACTGGGATATGCATATGATGTATGATTTGATTTTTGTGGTTGTCCTGGCAATTGCCATAAATGAGTTGGTAAAAGCAAGACACTGGCATATTAAAAGTGAAGGAAATCTTACAGTAAATATTTTCCTTCATGTATTTATTCCGACAGGACTTTTGCTTGGACCAATTATTTTGGGGGTTCCATTGTGGACCATTTGGAGATTTGCGAGAGATGCGTTTATTGTAATGATAACAAGTGCCATTCTTCTTTATCTGGGAGGCCTAATAAAACTCCTGAAAAAAAGAATGGCAACCGATTATTAGAAATATCAATAATTTAGAATGTAATTGAGGAAAGCTGTTATAAGTGATGAATCGTTGTCGTTGAAGCAGACGCCAACGACACATTCATCATACAGACCGCTTTCCTCAAGCCATTTACAGCTCTTTTGATCTATTTTTATACCACAGGCATATTTCTCGTTGGTATCCGGGTCTGTGACATAAACAAAATTATCTTTATACTTTTCTAGTGTGTTTTTATCCAGATAATCTGAAATGCAAACAAAAGCGCAGTTGTCTATATAGTATTCAAAGGTTTCTTCGTCTGCAAAAAAAATGTCAAATTCTTCAGAAGAAAAGTATGCATCAAGAACAGAAGACTGTTGATATGACAGGGCACTTGATACATTTACTGTAACTGTAGAATTGTGTAGTATGGCATCCTTTGAAGGATCAAATCCATTTTCTACTAAAAAATCATCGTATTGTCCTGTTTCACTCAGGTTTTCATCGTTAAGGGAATTAACACATAGTACACCTAGAATATTATTCTTTTTAGTGAGTACACCGTGAAAATAATATGTAATAGTAGCTATTATTACCAGTGTTACCGCTATGGGGATTTTGTAATAATCCCAGATATATCCTATTTTCTGCTTTATTGATAAGTCTTTAAATGCAGTTTTCTTTTCCATAGTAAAGCTCCTTTCGATTTACAGATTATACGACAAAATATAAAAAATATATACAATATTCGTTATTTTTATGTTAAAATCGTTAGTTGTGAGTGTTACAAAATACAAATTGAAAGGAGTATGGTTATGGGAAAAAGTAAGACTAAGAAGATTTTTCTGCCCATAGTTTTGTTTCTTACATTGCTTACTGTTTTGTTTATTTCACTTACAGTTGCGATAAAAGTAACTGGCGGACATTCTTCTAGCAAATCTGAGAAGAAAGGTAAGGAGTCTTCAGAGGTTGCTGATACGGGAGAGTCGTATGATAATATTTCGGGCTATGAACTTTCGGATTATTCATCAGGTACAACTTCTGTTGTTGATAATACTGTAACTGATAAGTTGGCAAATAAGGACGGTTATATACTTCCAAACAGTGATACTGTTGCCCTGACAGATGCGGATTTGGCTGGATTGACAGCTCAGGAACTTTCGTATGCGAGAAATGAGATATATGCTCGTCATGGTTATGTGTTTGATTCACAGGAACTTAACAGCTATTTTTCGCAGAAATCGTGGTATAAAGCGGACGCAACATTTAAGCAAGAAGCTACAAGCGCACAGGAACAGGCAAATGCTGAGTTTATCAAAGCATATCAGCAGACCAATAATCTAACATATGATGTTAAATAATAAGGAGGTATAGAAATGTTTTGTCCAAATTGTGGAGCAAAAAATGAAGATGATTCTCTCTTTTGCGGATCATGTGGTACTTCCTTAAAGGAAGCACAAACTGATTTGTCGCAGGAATCAATAATAGAAACACCGATAGAACAGGAACCGGTAGTAGAAACACCAATAGAACAGCAACCGGTAGTAGAAACACCTGTAGAACAGGAGCCGGTAGTAGAGATATCTGAAGAGCAGCAGCCGGTAGTAGAAACACCTGTAGAACAGGAGCCGGTAGTAGAGATATCTGAAGAGCAGGAACCGGTAGTAGAAATGCCGAAAGAACAGGAAATGTCTGGTCAGCTTCCAGAAATAGAACTTCCAGTAATAGAGGAACCAGTGTTTGAAGATGACGAAATGGAACAGTCACAGCAGTTTGAACAGTCACAGCAGTTCGAACAGCCACAGCAGTTTGAACAGCCACAGCAGTTTGAACAACCACAGCAGTTTGAACAACCACAACAGTATTTGCAGCCACAGCAGATGGTACAGCCAAGAAAAAAAGTAAGTAAGTTGATAATTCTTACTCCTATTCTTGCAGTTGCCATGATTGTTTCGATAGTAGTATTTGCTCTTGTTGGAAAGAATACATATAGCGCTGAATCTGTTGCAACTGATTATTTTGAGGCAGTTTCAAATGGTGACTGGGAAACTGCGTATGAAATGATGGATATATCAGATTCTGAATATATTAGCAAAGAGCTTTTTGCAAAAGCTATGAGTGATACAGTTGGAACAGAGGTAAAAGACTATAAGGTTAAGGTGACAGAATCTGGTTTTGGTGCAACTGCCTATATCACATATAGACAAAAAGGCAGCAGTACAGATGATACAGTAAAAATTACCCTTAATGAGGCCGATAACAGAGAATTCCTTTTCTTTAAGACATGGAGAGTAAGCCCACAGGAATTAGTTGCGAAAGATTTTTCAATCAGAACAGTTAAAGGTGCGACTCTTTATATGGATGGAAAGAAAGTTCCAGATAATTTGATTGATTCATCTGAAGATAACAATGACATTTATAAGATTTCAAAATTATTTAAAGGAAAACATACTTTCCAGATTGAAATCGGAGAATTCAAGAGTAAGCTTTCAACATGGGATGTAATTTGTGATAATGATTACTATACGATTAGCGATGTGGTTTTGACAGAGGAACAGCAGAACGCTATTGTTGAAGAAGGTTATACATATATTAAAGCAATGGTTGATGCAGGCGTTAAAGGTGAATCTTTTGATTCCGTTGAGAAGTATTTTACTTCTGATATCGCTAGTGATGCAAAGAAAAGATATGAAACTTATTACATTAATAACTTCTATGCGTCAAATAAAAAGACGGGAATTAAAAGCGTCAAATTGACTAATGTAGATGCCAAGGTTAATTCGTATGGTATCTATGAAGGAAAGCTATATATTGACATAAAATATGAATATGATATATTGAATACTGGACTTAAAGAGTCATGGTTTGATAATTCAATCACAGAAGGTAAGGATGAAGATAAAAATGCTTCTACAAGTATCAGATTGATTTATGAAGACGAAAAATGGTTGGTTTCAGATGCGTATGATATTCCGACCGACATAGCGTATGCTACATATTTTGAATAATAGATAAATATGAAGAATGATTTTTAGGAGGAAAATGAAAATGGCAAATTTTTGTACAAAATGCGGTAAAGCATTAGCTGACGGCGAAGTTTGTAGCTGTCAGTCAGCAGCACAGATTAATCCTGCACAGCAGGCACCACAGGGACAGTTCCAGCAGGCACAGCAGGGACAGTTCCAGCAGGCACCACAGGGACAGCAGTTCCAGCAGCCACAGCAGCCATCAGCAGCTGGCTTATACTTCAAGGATTTATTTAAGACATCTATTGATACTTGGGTAGCTCCTGCTACAAAGGGAAAAGAATTTGTTAAATCAGGAAAATTTGGTGTAGCAATTGGAATTCTTGTAGCACAGGCACTTGCAGCAATGTTATTAGGAATTTGTTTTGAAGCAAGAAGTGGGTTTGCAACTCTTGCAAGCTATTTAGGCGGTTCAGTTGGATTTACATATTTCAAAGTGATTTTTGGAACATTATTCTTCTCAGCTGCTTTCTCAGCAATGCTTGCAGCACTTTTACTTGCATTCAATGCAATTGCAAAGAATAAGATGAATTTTAAACAGGCACTTTGTCTTGCAGCTGTAAGAGGAGTGATTTTAATTCCAGCAATGGGAGTGGCTTTACTCTTTGTTCTTATTAATCCTTTATTTGGAGCAATGTTTACAGTGATAATCAATGTTTATGGAATTATTGCTATGATTAAAGCTCTTCCAGTTGAAGAAGGCGTATCTGAGAACTTACTTGTACACCTTATGTCAGCGGCAATTGGAATCTTTGCAGTTGTATCAGGATTCATTATGATGACGCTTGGTGGAATGCTTTACACATCATCATCATTGTATTCATTATTAACATTTTTCTAATCAGTAATTCAGAAGGGGGCACTACGTTTTGTAGTGCCTCTTTTTTTATGAGTAATAATATTATTGAGGAGATTGTTATGAGAAAAAAGATAATATCCCTTGCAGTTGCAATAATGGTATTGCTTTTGGCATGTGGAAAAGGAAATAAGGACGCAGGCACAACTGAAACAGTAAGTGAAGCTACAAATGATGTGACTATATCAAAAATGTATACTCAGAAGGCCACCATTGATGAAACAGTATTGCTTGAGGATGAAAATGTGAAGGTTACAGCATTAAAACTAGACTATCCAGACAATTATAAAGCCAATGTACATTTAAGTATTGAGAATAAGTCTGATTTGAATCTTCATATTTCTTCGGGACTTGCCGACAGCATGAGAAATGCAATAAATGGCTACGTAACAGTACCGCTAGATTCTATTTCTTTCTTTGCGGATGTTCCGGCAAAGAGTACCATTGAGCAGATATTGACTTATCCGGATGAGTATGTACGATATTATGGAATCACAGATATTGCTGAGCTTCAATATATTTTCAAAATAAAGTTAGATTATACCATGGAGCCGGACTATTATGAAGGAATGGAACAAAGTGACAATTTTGATCGTAAAAAGTATGAATATCTATCAGATATAGTTTCATTAAAAACTTCTATCTATGATTCTTATGATATGTCAAAAGATACATTTGCTGAATCTGTAAAGAGTGGGGAATGGCAGGCTTTTTATAGCTATGAAATCCATCAAAGCATTCATGAGACGGTAATGGAGCAGGACGGCTTAAAAATCAGTTCAGTTGTAAATGCGGCCCATGGTAATAAACACTGGTTGTTTTTAGAAGTAGAAAATGTGTCAGATAAAACAATTTATGTATCAATCGATAACATGGTGGTTGATGGATATAATATTAATACAATTCAAGGTATGTATCTGCTGCCTGGAAACAGATCCATTATGGTATTTAACCTTTATCATAATATCTGGTCAAAGATACCAGATGTTATTGACTTAAACAATATAGGAACTATTTCTTTTGACTATAGATACGATTCAAGTGACGGTAATGGTCTCTGGGAAGATATCGGTACAATGGAAATTGTATTGGATGAGTCAGTGGTTCCAAAAGAAGTTGATGGAACAGTTGTGTATGATGAGTCGGGACTTTTACTAAAAGCACTTGATCCAATAGATGATGGTGAGAGCTATACCTTTCCAATATATGTTGAAAATGAAACAGGTTACCTGACTTGGTTTGATGATGATTATAAAATTATTATAAATGGACAGGAGTTACCAGCCAAGCTCGAAGATTGTTCTTGTTATGATGGCCAAAAAACAGTGATTGATATAGGAGTTGGTAAAGAAACACTTAAATCAATAGGTGTAGAAAAGCTAGAAGATATAACTAGTATCAAAAAAACACTAAAATATTCTGTGGAAGAGACATATAAGTACAAGGATGCTGTTATTGAGTATTAATAATTGCCCAATTTCCAAATTCTAGCGACTTGAATTTGCTCTAAAATATGATATAATTTCTACAACTATGTATATTCGAGGAGAGAAAAGATGAAACCTAGTCACAGAAAAGATGTCATCATTGCGAGGGCGATATTTGCAGCTATGTGTGTTGCTATTATTGCGATTATTACAACTGTAATTGTAATGGTTGTAAATAGTGGAAAAGGCGATGAATCCGATAAGGCACTTGCGAGTTCGGAAACTGAGGACCAGAAGGGGTCGGTGTATGTGGTTGAACCAGGTACGGAGCATACGGTAGTTGAAGAAGTGTATGCAAAGACCACGGATTCAGTTAATTTACGAGAAAAACCAGAAAAAACAGGAAAAAAAATTAAGGTGCTTCCTGCTGGCACAAAGGTTCAGGTTCTCTCAGAGGACAATGGATGGACAGAAGTATTGTGTGATGAGCAGACAGGGTATATTAGTTCAGAATTTTTAAAAATAGTAGATGCCGATGAAGAAGATTCAGAGGCATCTACTTCTACTAATGAGGAAACTGCTTCGAATACGGGATATATTGTTTGTATTGACCCAGGGCATCAGGGCAGTGGTGATAGTACTAAGGAGCCGAATGGACCCAACTCTTCAAATATGAAGGCGAGAGTGTTGAGTGGAACAAGTGGAACAACAACAGGAGTTGATGAATACGAGCTTACACTGGATATTTCCCTTCAGTTAAAGGCTGAACTAGAGTCAAGAGGATATACTGTTTTTATGACAAGGGAATCCCATGATGTTAATATTAGCAACAAGGAGCGTGCAGAGTTTGCAACAAGCGTAAGCGCAGACATCTCTGTCAGAATACATGCAGACGGAAGTGATTCTTCGAGTGCAAATGGAGCAAGTGCACTTTATCCTTCGGCTTCAAATCCCTATGTAAGCAATCTTTCAGAGGATAGTAAAAGATTAAGCACTTGTGTTTTGAATTCATATTGTGATGCTACTGGAATGAAAAACAGAGGTCTTCAGGCGAATGATACTATGACAGGAATAAACTGGAGTACTGTTCCTGTTACCATAATTGAGATGGGATTTATGTCTAATCCCACTGATGATGTAAATATGGAAGATGATTCATATCAGGTTAAAATGGTACAGGGAATAGCCAATGGTATAGATACATATTTTGGAAGATAAGTAATTACTGGTAGGAGATTAGTTTATGACAGGATTATTATGGGTTATTGTGGCAATAGCAATGTTTGCTGCTGCGGTAGTTCTTGCAAAAGCTGGTACAAAGAAGACAGAGCCATCTCTTGCGGCTGGTGTTTCGGCAATCGTTTTTTGTATAGCGATGTTTATTCGTGAAAAGCAAACAGTTCTCTCGTTTGATTTTTCGGCGCTAACAATAAAGCAGTGGTTGATGGTTTTGGCTATGGGCCTGATAGTTGGAGTGTTTAATTTTTGTATTTTTAAAGCAATAGCAGTTGCAGATTCGTCTGTTGTGGTTGCCGTCTATCAGAGTCATTATGTGCTTGCTGCATTGGCTGGCGCTTTGGTTTATCATAATAGCATTCAGACCAAACAGTACATAAGTGGCGCACTGTGTATAATAGGCGCTGTTTTGGTAGTTTGGGGAGCTGGTTGTAAAAAGGATGCTATTTTATTTTCGGTTCTAACACCTGTGGTGTATGTGTCAATTCAAATGATTTCAATATATTTGAATCTTGATGAAATATTTCCGTTAATACGATTTTATGTACTGGCTATTGGTGCGATTTCTATATTGACGTTTACGCTTGTAAAAGGTGGAACTTCGAAATTAAAATCATTAACATTTCTCGATGGAATGTATTTGATTTTAGCAGCAGTAGCGTATGCATTTGCGGGGTATTTGATAATTATTAACAGTATAGCAGGAGTAAAAGAAGTTGTTTATTACAACAGCCCACTTGTATTAATTGTGATGTTATTTGCTACAGTTACAATAAAGGAAAAGGTAAATGCCAAGAAGGTCGTTGGCGGTTTGCTTGTTATGGCTTCTTTTTTATTTTTGATAGTAAACAAATAAATCTTTTTCCATATAATAATATAAAAAGCGAAAAGGATTTATATGGGGTCGTTTTATAACACATTTCCGTTTGAGGATTACATTAAAAATAATGAAGATTACGAGAAAGATATTGAAAGAATAAAGGAATTATGTCCTTTTGAATTGAGGGAGTTGCTTGCAGCGGTAGAAAAAAGATGTGATGAGCTTGAATTTGAGGGGAGTCGCATTTTTGATGAGGAACCAGATAGGATGATGCTTATGCAGGAGGCGGATAGAATTGCTGACAGCCTGATTTCACAGCAAAGCAGAGACTGCATGATGTGTGCGCTTATCAGAATACTTTTTTCAAGCGAGGTTTGTAGAAGGCGTTGCAGGTTTAGAAGATACAGACGATTTTGGTGAGACAAGAGATGATAGGTAGGTAGGATGAACAAGAAGATTTTAAAACCGGTTGTGCTTACGCTAGTTTTTTTGGCGGCACTTGTTATTTTTAGTATTACAGCAAACAAAGAAAATGCAGATATGACGACTACAATGTCAGAAGCTACTCTACCGGTTATGTACTTTTATAATGGGGACATAAAAATAGATGAGTTGCATGGATATGTAAATGAAATGGATGGAACTTTGATGAGGGATTCAATTATTCCGATGTCAAATGAAAGAAAGCTGTCCATTTCAATTTCTACGTATGGGACACCTGTTGATTCGATTTCTTATGAAGTAAGAAGTATTGATGGGGAGAGATTGGTTACTGAATCTGAAATATCAGATTTTATAATTGAGGAAAATCAGATTACCAGCGAGATTACAGTTGCAAATGCATTAGAAAATAATCAGGAGTATATGATTATTTTTAAATTGGAAAATGGGCAAAATGAGTATTTTTACTATGCAAGATTGATGCAGACTTCTGATTACAACGTAGATGAGACATTAAAATTTGCCCTTGATTTTCACAATAAAACCTTGTCAAAAGATGATAAAGCATTTTTTTCTACTTACATGGAAACAACAACCGGAGATAGAGAAACTCTTGATTATGTAGATCTCTCTTGTACCGTAAACCAGATTACATGGGGAAAATTTGCGGGAAAACAGTTTATGGATCCTATTGTCTCATTTAAAGAGATAAATGCTTCATACAATGTTATAACAGTCAATTATGTAATGACTAATACAAATGAGGCTGGCGAAATAGAATATTATAATGTTGAGGAGTATTTCAGACTTAGAAAGACCAATGAAAGAATGTATGTGTTAAACTATGAGAGAACTGCAGAACAGCTCTTTAACACAGAGAATAATTTCCTGGATGAATCATCTAATATTAAGCTTGGAATAAGAAACAATCAGATTGATTTTAAAACAAATGAAGCAGAGACTATTGTTGGATTTGTTCAGCAGGGAGAGTTGTTCTCGTACAACTTAAATAATAATGAAATTACACGTATTTTCACATTTAGAGATTCGGAAGGGTTTGATATTAGAGAAAACTGGAATCAGCATGACATCAAGATAATCCGTGTAGATGAAGCTGGAAGTATAGATTTTGTAGTATATGGATATATGAATAGAGGAGACCACGAAGGTGAGGTGGGAACAGCTGTTTATCACTTTGATGGTCTTGCCCGTACCGTAGAGGAAGAGGTGTTTATTCCATCAAGAGCTTCTTATGAAGTGGTCAAGGCGGAGATGGGAAAACTTCTTTATGTGACAGATGAGGGAAGTCTTTATCTTATGACTGAGGGCGATGTTTGTAAAATAAATCTGGATACATTAAAGGTTGAAAAGATAGTAGAGAACTTAAACGAGGGTTGCTATTGCGTATCAGAGAGCAATAGATATTTTTCGTGGGTAAATAGTGATGAAAAGTATAGTAGTACAAATCTTAATCTGATGGATTTAAAAACCGGTAAGAGTTGGACGATTGATAAGGGTGACGGATATTATGTACAACCTTTAGGGTTTATTGATGAAGATTTTATATTTGGAACAGCAAATTCTTCAGATGTTTTGACAGATGCAGCAGGAAATGTCACATTTCCTATGAAAGAACTGACTATCTATGACACGGATAAAAAACAGGATATTAAAAAGTATGAGCCTTCAGGAAGTGTGGTAGAGGATATTTCTATTGATAATTATACGATTACAGTAAAACTTATTGTAGCATCGGGTGGTGCTTATGTTGATGCTGGAAATGATACAATTATGAATAGGGAAGCTGATGTATCGGATAAGGTGTATATTGTTCCGGTGAGTCTTGACGATAAGATGAGAACTCAGACGATTGAGATATCTGCTAATCCTGATAGTTCAAGTACTAAACAGCTTACAGCACAGGCTGTAATGAATGAGAAAAAGAAAAATATTGATTTTAAGAAAGATAAACAGAATAATCATTTTTATGTTTATGCAAAAGGCAAAGTGTTATTGTCAACTGACAGTAGTTCTGATGCTATAACACTTGCAAATGAAAAGCAGGGTGTAGTAGTTGATGGTTCTCAGCATTATGTATGGATGAGAGCCAGAAAAAATGCTGTAACGCCATTTGCCAGAGTTGAGCCAAATCCTACAGATGCTAATTCAGATGTAATTGTAAAAGCGGTTAGTTCGATTTTGACATATTCAAATCAGTCCATAAGTGTTTCTGAGCAGGTTAACCTTGGAACCAGTGCTGGAGAGGTAATGAGAAATACTTTGTCGGACAAGACTGTTTTAGATTTAAAAGGAATTAAAACAGAGGATATCATATTTTATGTCAGCCAGGGAAATCCGGTGTTTGCCATGACAGGAGCTAATTCTGCTGTTGTTGTAACAGGATACACTTCAAACGGTATACTTTATTATTATGACCCTATGACTGGTAAAACAGAGTCCAAAAGTTTTGCTGATGCAGATAATATGTTTTATGGTGGTGGTTATCATTTCATTACTTATATGGAATAGAATTGGCAATTTTACCTATTTATTGTTGAAAAATACATTGTGTTAGTATAAGTTTAACAGAAATATTTCAAATGCTTGAAAAAAGAAAACACTTAAGATATATTAGTGAGGTATGAAAAAAGGGTAGTATTAGGACACAAGGAGAACATATGAGTAAGAAAAGTATAGTAGTATCAAATGTATCTGAAAGTCATGATAATCCAATCGCAGAGCTTGTACAGGTTGCCTGCAGATTTGATAGTGAGATTACACTTGAGAGTGATAATCGCCGAATTAATGCGAAAAGTATAATGGGAATTATGGCTTTTAATCCTTCAGAGGGAATGTCGGTTGATATCGTTACAAGGGGTGACGACGAACAGGAAGCGTTAGATGCAATCGAGAAGTTCTTGATTTGCGAATAAAGTATTGATTTTAAAGGGGCATATATCTATTTTGGATATATGCTCTTTTTTATAAATAGGTAATTGCGAAACAAGTTCGCAATCTTGATACAACACAAGGAAGAATTCGTGTCAATGTATAAATTCCTAGATGAAACGAGTTCTTTATTTTTTAGGCGCACTTCAATAAACCTCATATGTTTATGAAGTTGGT
>JBGVKW010000014.1:0-6365 GCA_045123895.1 Agathobacter sp. | reverse complement strand
CTTACCAACTTCATAAACATATGAGGTTTATTGAAGTGCGCCTAAAAAATAAAGAACTCGTTTCATCTAGGAATTTATACATTGACACGAATTCTTCCTTGTGTTGTATCAAGATTGCGAACTTGTTTCGCAATTACCTATTTTATTCTCAAACATGTTCTCGAGCAACATATCGCAAAGTACGATATCACAGCAAAGAAAGCATGTCAACAACTTTATTGCCAGTAACCTTTGCTATAACTTTATTGCCAGTAACCTTTGCTAGAAACTTACAAGGCAAGTGAGGATTTACCGACATCTTCTTCTGCGCATTCCCTCAATCCGTCGGAGGCTTTTATCTCAGCCCCGGGATTGAACCCACACTGAGACCAATATGTTTCTGCTCGCCACTTATAGAAGAGGGAATCTTCCCAACTGAGATAATTTTACGGCTTCAAAAATTCATTCTACAAATAAGCAGTAAATCTTGAAAAAAATATCTTAAAACACGGTTTTCAACGACAATATACCAGAATTTTACTGCTCTAGTTCAATTCTTCTGTTTTCAGGCAGTAATAATTTTTACATCTCGCCAACAATGAACAAAAATAGGTCCAATTCGCTTTCTAATTTACTGCCTATTATTGTTTTTCATATTTTAAGCCGTAATGTTCGTGTTAAATCTAACTTTAACTTTTAAAATCATAAAAATTTTACTGCTTCTAAAATCTATATTTATTATCAGGCGGTAAAGGTCTTTTGTTTGTTACACTTTACTCCGAAAGTTATTGTCTAAGTTAGATATTGTACTCCTACTGAGATAATATATAATTTATGGGTATATAAATGTTTTTTAATTCTGCTACTATGGATATTCTAGATAGTTTATTCTCAACCGTTCTCAAAAATGAATAAATTTTAGAACATAAAAAATGCTGGAAAACCTTTAAAATAAGGCTTCCAGCATTTTAAGAACTAATACGGGCAACAGGACTTGAACCTGCACGGTCTCCCACTAGAACCTAAATCTAGCGCGTCTGCCAATTCCGCCATGCCCGCTTGTATTTGTTTTTCCAAAACACAAATGTGATTATATCAGTTTATTTTTAATCTGTCAATTTCATTTTTTAAAAAACACACAATTTATTTTTAAAAAAACACACAATTTTTTCATTTTTTAAAAAACACACAATTTCATTTTTTAAAAAATACACAATAAGAGGATTGCTTCTAAAGTGGCAACACTGGCAATAATTGCCGCAATAGAAACAGAAACAGCTACTACTTTCTTCTTCCCGCCATTATCTTTAATATGATTATCTCTGCTGGCACATACAGTCTTTGATGCAGGTATATTACTTGCAGGTATGTTACTTGCAGGTATGTTACTTGCAGCTACATTTTGACGATTTGCAATGTTATTAATTTGTATATTAGGAGATGACTGCTTTACTGTTTTGCGCGAAAATACAATTGTTTGCTGTAGCAGTGACGTACTCGCCTCTACTGGTGCAGATGTATGCTGAGTCTGTACCATACGCTCCACTACTGGTGTGGATGTATGCTGAATCTGTACTGTACTATTCTTTGTTGTAAAATTCTCATTAGTTTGTACTTTCCCTTGCTTCTGCTGATATGACTGTTGCAATTCTGAATTATTCTCCACTAACTGTTGTTGCAAGATTGGCTGCCCACATTTTATACAGAATTTTGAGGTACCTCTATTTTCAAATCCACAATTATTACATTTCATGTTTGCTATTCCCTTCTATTATTAACTCACATTCACACTTTTACAATTATTATATTAGATTTTTCAACCGCTCTTTTTGTATTCAAGAACGCTCTAGCGTTCTTGTTGCGGAATGCGCGTCAGCTTTGCTGACATCTTCCTCTGCGCATTCCTGCAATCCGCGGTCGGCTTTTATCTCAGCCCCGGGATTGTACCCTCCACTGAGACGAATATGTTTCGTCTCCCCCAACCGAGATGATATTATTGTTTTGATGTTATCATTTTAAATATATATATTGTTATTGTCAAGTAACTAATTTCATAGGGGATTCATTCTTCGCTCCGCTCCGGTCGGCGCTAAACAGAGGTCCCCCGGACCTCTAGCTTCTTCGCTCCGCTCCGGTCGGCGCTAAACAGAGGTCCCCCGGACCTCTAGCGCCCTCCGATTTCTTGCATTAAAAAACGTTTCTCTTTTGAGAAACGCTTTTTAATGAGACATCGGGGATTCGAACCCCGGACAACTTGATTAAAAGTCAAGTGCTCTACCAACTGAGCTAATATCCCATATTGATTATTTAATTATAAGCAGGGCTAGTTGGATTCGAACCAACGAATGCAGGAATCAAAATCCTGTGCCTTACCGCTTGGCGATAGCCCTAGAGTCTGCCCTCGTGCGCCGCACGGATTCGCGCATATGATGTCTAGCATCCTAACACCTGGCAAAGGGTGGATACAGGGATTCGAACCCTGGGCCTCCAGAGCCACAATCTGGCGCGCTAACCAACTGCGCTATACCCACCATAAGAAAAAAATGTGCCTGAAGGGATTCGAACCCCCGACACCCGGCTTAGAAGGCCGGTGCTCTATCCAACTGAGCTACAGACACACATGCGATATTGAATTATTACAATATCAAAGCGGGTGATGGGAATCGAACCCACGTATCCAGCTTGGAAGGCTGGTGTTCTACCATTGAACTACACCCGCATGAAGTCGGGGTGACAGGATTCGAACCTGCGACCTCCTGGTCCCAAACCAGGCGCTCTAGCCAAGCTGAGCCACACCCCGAAGGTATTTTGTTTTGCGTCTCATCCGTGACGCAAGAATTAGTATATAGTAGAGGGTGTAGTTTGTCAACAACTTTTTTAAATTTTTTTTATTTTTTTTCAAAATAACTTGAAAGAAGCTTTCTCATCTCTCGAAGAGCCTTTCCTCTATGGCTTATTGCATTCTTTTCTTCTGGTGAAATAGACGCAGAAGAGCATTCGTATTCATCAAGATAGAATATAGGATCATATCCAAATCCATTTTCCCCCTCAAGTTCCCAACCGATATATCCTTCCATTGTCTGTCTTGTAACAAGTACTTCTTTATTTGGAAGAACAGCTGCAATTGCACATACAAATCGCGCAGTACGCTTTTCTTTTTCCACTCCTTCAAGTCTTTCTATAAGATTACGATTTTTAATATCGTAAGAAGTATCCTCACCAAGATATCTTGCAGAATATACGCCTGGCTCCTTATTCAGGTAGTCAATTTCAAGTCCGGAATCATCTGCAAGAACTATTGCATCTGTATACTCAGCTATCGCCTTTGCCTTAATTATTGCATTATCCTCAAAAGTCTTACCGTTTTCCTCAATATCAACATCGATTCCTTCTTCTTTCATAGATACAATTTCTGCATCTAAATCTGAAAGTATTTCCTTTACTTCCTTAAGTTTTCCCATATTTCCTGTTGCAAATACTATTTTTATCATACTTTTTCCTCTCTTAATACCCTTCTTCAAAGGCCTGAATACAAGCGTTAAATATTCCTGTAGCCGCCTTTTTCTGATAGTCCTTGTCCACTAGCTTTTCAAGTTCTACTCTATTTGACATAAATCCAACCTCAACAAGAGCAATTGGAACTTTGCTGCTTCTTATAATGTATATGTCATCACCCTCTACTAAGCCCATATCTTTACTTTGTAATTCATCTCTTACATTTGAAAGACAAATTTCTGCAAATCTTTTACTAGATAGTTCTCCATCATCAGACTCACTATATAAAACCTGCGTTCCATTTTCGCCTGTAAAATTTCCGGTTCCTGAAGAATTACTATGTATACTAATAAATAAGTCTGCATCGGTTTTGTTTGCAAGATCAGCCCTCTGCTGAAATGTAGGATCAACATCCTGGGTTCTCGTATAATAGACTCCTATATTTCCCGAATAACCGTCAAACATCTCCTTCAAATACATTGCAATACTCAGATTAATATCTTTTTCCTGAATACCATTTTTTATTGCTCCCGGCATTCTTGCTCCATGACCTGCATCAACAACGATTACCTTATCATATACTTCATGTGGAGAAAGAAACTTTAGATACATATTCGACTCATCATATGTCGTATTTAACTCATATACCTTATCTGTTCCAATAGCAATAACTCCACAATCATCTTCATTAAAATATTGCAGTGAAACAATGTGATCAGAGCTTCCACTCATTCCATACTCTGAAAAATAATCTTCCACTGCTTTTGGAAATTTTATCTGAATAGTTTGCGAAATGTAATCATTTTTAACAATAACCTGTTCTTTTGCCACGCCCTCCGGAAGCTCAATTTTCAATTTTCCATTTAACTGTTCTACCTCTTCTACCACTTCATTCGGTTCATAATCAGAAACATTTTGTGGTGCAAACACAGAATTTTCAACTTCTCTTGCAATTGCATATTCCTCATGAATCTTTGGAAAAAATTGCATCGCAACCATCATTGCTAAAGTCAAAGTTACTATGCCTAAAGTAGCCATCTTTAGTATTCTTCTATCCATCTTATCTATTATCCGTAAATGCCTTAATACATATATTACAGTCTTCTTTTTCTTTTACATCAATAAATGCTCTTCCACTGTAACTAATGTAACCCTCTCCATCTTCTAAATCAACATTTTCAAGATATGGTTCATTCGAATCATACTCTATTGCAACTGGGTGTGTAGACCCAGGTGTTTTTATATATAAAACGACAGCATAACGCTCTCCCTTATCAACAGGCATTTTCTCATCAAAATCAATAGTATAATATCCTGCTTCTTTTAAAGTTCCTTCTGCAACAGGCGTAAGTTTCTTTAAGGAATCTGTATCCTCAAAATTTTTAACGATAAAGAGTTTGTATCTTGTATCAGCAGCGGTAGCATAAAAACTTGCTGCAACTACTTCCTCATCATTCTTTGCCGTAAATACGTTGGCTGCATACATATCCTCTTTATCATAACCCATTTTTCCAATCCATCCACACAAATCACTCTGATAAATATTATCATAATTATCTACATCTTCGATTCCTGAGTAAACAACATTGTGTGTACCAATATTTGTGTCATAATATGAAACATAAAAAATTCCATTATCACCAAATTCAGTTCCCCAACTATTCTGACAAATAAACGCTCCATCACCTTCAAGGCTTACATTAAAATTGTCTTTTGAATAGTTGTCATCCCATCCAATGATAACAACATCATGATTCGGTTTTTCCTCACCAATATAGCAGTATGAATTAGTCGTTTTATTATAATACTGTGATTGGGTTTGAGAACTTTTTAATGTGCTATACAAAGAAGTCTGGACTCCACCATATTTTAATACAGATTCCTTAATCCCAACATAATCCTTACCATCAATAATTCTGATTTCCTGAACATGCTTTACAGGATTTAACTTTCCATTTGTAACACCATCCCCATATGGATCATCAGCTTCATAAACAGGCCCCTGCCATGCGGCAAGATACGCCATTCCCATAGTATATTCTCCACCATCATACTGATTAACATTAAATGAATTACTCATACTCATATGATCAACAGAGAAAAGCGCAGTCTCTTCAGGTAACAATGAAGACTCTAATGCACTAATTGCAGCAAATGCCCAGCAGGTTCCGTAAACTCCCTGATTTCTAATTTCAGATATACGCATTCTGTCACGCAAATTGTATTTTGTTGGGACAAGAGAATTGTCCTCTTCATTGTCTGTAACAGTGAGGGTATTGGTATCAGCATCAAATGTACAGCTACTGTTTAACTGCTCTGAAAGGGTGTTCAGACTAACATAAAACTGGCCATCGTGAAAAACAAAATTATTGTCCACTGCAAGCGTAAAATCTGCAACCAGATTATGTTTCTCAACAGTTAGCATTGACTTATTATAAATATGTGCACCACAGTTAAACGATTCTCCTAATAAATTAACAGGCACCATAATATTTCTATTTTCATCCATGTAAAGCGAGACATTCTCACTTGTATATTTTTTTCCGTCTATATTAACTGTTATTACGCCACTATTAATATCCTTAGCCACAATAGGACTCCATACTTCATCCTCAATTTGAGCCCCTCTAAACTTTCCTAGTGTTGACTTTTCAAATGAATTCAAAGTGAAATTCACAAAAAATACAACAGTAAGTATAATTGTAAAAGCAATGTATCTTTTTGAATATCTCATTTTTTAATCCCTTTTTCTCTTTGGAGGTTTTGGTCCCATAAACTGATAAAAATATGTCTTTATCATTCCATTATATATTTTCCTGTTCTTATCAGCTTTTCGCCCAATATATCTTTGTGTATCCTCATAGCTTGTAATAAGATACATTGACCATGAG
>JBGVKW010000013.1:0-12404 GCA_045123895.1 Agathobacter sp. | reverse complement strand
TCACGATTTAATGTGTCTCCATCAAATTCATCTGACCATGCTAATTCATAGCCATCATAACTTAATGTTGTATCAGAATCAGAATCTGTCTCTGCTGATACTCCCTGTGGCAATACTGAAACAACAAGTGCTGTGCTTAGTACTCCTGCCAATAATCGTCTTCTCTTCATAATTACCCCTTTCAGAAAAACATTTTCTAATATGGGTAAAAGAATAATTGTATTTAGTAATAATAAATATCATAAAAGTCACTAAAATATCAAATTCGTGATAGTATTTTTTATTGATTTCGACGAAAAAATTGTTTTTAGTACCGCAAAACTACTTCATATTTGACTTTTGTACTAATAAATGTTTACTTCTGAAATACATGTATCAGTGTACTTACTTCCCTGATATACACTTACAATTTGCAATCTGACCGAACTTGTTTTTACTGCTGACTCAAAATCTATTCTCTGCATTCCATCACCTCTGTCTGTCAATTCACAGTCTACTGACGTTCCATCTGAAAAAATAATTTTCATCTGTTTAACACGTCCGTTTTTTGCAAAAATATCACTGGATTTTCTGTATCCATTTGCAATTTCGATTCCGTTTACATCATATTCTCTATCAAATGTAAACTCAATCCATTCGTTTTCTCCATTTCCATCAACACCCTCAACCCAGGCAGTATCACTTTTCCCGTCAACTGCATTGAGTGCGTAGTATAGATATGGATTTTCATTAGTGCCCTGTGGTTGAAGAACAGACGATGCATTCACCAGCTTAATACTGTCATTTGACACTGCGACTGGCTGCATTCCTTCATCAATTGTTTCTTCACTTTCTGACTCATTTTCACTCTCTACAACGTCATCTGTTTTTGTATCATCCGTTTTTGTATCATCCACTTTTTCTGTGTCATCCTGCTTATTTTGCATTTCAGATACAGTTTCACTGGATTTAATTTCTTGTTTGCCCTTATTGTTTCCATCAAGCATTAATAGAATTACAGTTACTATGACTGCTACGAGAATTACTCCTCCTACTATCAATGCTATATATAAACCTGTTCTCTTTTTCTTCTGTTCCATTACACGTTTCTCTCTCTCATTTTTCTCTTTGTTTTATTCTCCCACAACAGGTATGCAATAAATACCATCACACCTGTAACCAGCCAGCATATTGGGTCCGCCCAGCATACACCCGGATATCCAAACGGTTTTGTAAGTATTTTTATAACTGCAAAACGACTAATCAATTCAACAGTTCCACATAACATTGGCACCAGAGCCTTATTAAGCCCCTGCATTCCGTTTCTGTAAACAAATATCATTGAAAGCGGCATCATACATATACTAGCTTTAACTATGTATTCCATTGCATACTCAATTGTATTTCCCGATGGGTTATCGATAAATAGTCCAACAATTGTTGGTCCAAGCAAAATGCTTATTGCCGCGCCACCAATACTAACTATAAGACACAATAATAACACAGTTTTCATTCCCCTAAATATTCTATCCATCTTTCCTGCACCAAGATTCTGTCCACAGAAAGTAGCTGATGTTGTTCCAAGTGACGGCATGGTCTGGGTTGACAAATTGACGACTTTTGACGCAGCTGTATATGCCGCCACCATACTTGGTGAGTTAAATCCATTTATAGCCGCCTGCAAAATCATTGTTCCGACTGCCGTAATCGAATAATTGATTGCCATAGGAACTCCTAAGCTAAGCAGTCGAACTCCCCCTGCAATATCACGATAAAAATCTGACTTTTGAACCCTTACTATTGGGAATTTGGAATACATATATATAAAACAAAGCAATGCCGACACACCCTGTCCAATAACTGTTGCAAGTGCTGCACCCTCTGTATTCATGCCTACACACATAATTAATACAATATCAAGAATGATATTGAGTACCGATGCAATAAGCAAAAAATAAAGCGGAGTCTTGCTATCGCCCATTCCCCTTAAAATTCCAGCCTCTACATTGTACACCATTGTGAAAAACAAACCACCAAATATGACTTTAATATAAGAATCTGCCATATCAATAATATCAGTTGGAGTATTCAAAAGTGTAAGAAATTCTCTGGAAAAAATAGTAGTCGGAATCGATAGAATTGCAGACACTGCAATGGTAAGAATGATAATCAGTGCTACATAATGACGAAGCAGCTTATGATTTCCGGCACCAAAAGCCTGTGCTATCATTACTCCAAATCCCTGTGCAATTCCATTTGAAAATCCTATTACCAGAAACGTCAGACACCAGGTGCTTCCAACCGCTGCAAGTGCATTCTCTCCCAGTATTCTTCCAACTATTACGGTATCCACCACATTATAAAACTGCTGAAAAAGATTCCCTATCAGAATCGGAACCGTAAACCAGATAAAAATCTTCAGTGGACTTCCCACAGTTAAATCCTTTGTCATTTTTTACCCCCCAATTTACACTACGTTAATTATAAAATGCAATATATTTGTAGTACTTTATATCTATTCGACTCATTATACAACATTATTTCTTTATATGCTATCCCTTTTTAGTACTTTATTTCCATTGATAACTGCAAATAAAAATATTAAATTAATACTGTATATAATTAAAAAGGAGATTATTTATGAAAACCAAAACAACTAATGTACTGATTATTATTGCTACATCACTTTCATTTTTATGTCTTTTTACATATCTTTTGATATATTTAGGACCTCAGGAAGTTTTTTTTAGTTTCGTTAATGATATTATTTTGGGTAACAATTATGATCATTTTACTGTAACATATGACCCATATGGAATGATTCGTAATATTATATTATTTGGACTTTATCTTACAGCGTGTCTTGTTACTGTATTAAACAAGACAAAAAAAACTGGTAAGATTACATGCCTCCTAATAATTATTGTTCTTGCTGTTATTAGCATTATTTCACCTTATATTAGTACATACTATTACCATTCTCTAGAATGGAGTCACGAAAAATATTATTCAATGTCGGCATTAAATAATTTATACTCATTAATCGCAACTCCACTATACTCAGCCAGCTGGATTTTACTGTGCGTTACACTGGGTACTTTATGTGGAAAAGAGCCAAAACCTCAACCTCAACCACAGCAACCGTTTCAATTTCAGCCACAATCTCAGCCACAACAGTATTATCCATACTAAATTATTAATGTGACATAACATAAAAATAAAAACGGTTACAGCTTTCAAACATTGAAAACTGTAGCCGTTTTTTATATCTCTGTTATATCAAATCACTTTTATTAAATATTAAATATTTAATAAATCACTGAATACTTTAAGAGCTCCATCTGTGTCATGTGCAAGTACCTTTGTTGCAAGTACTTTACCAAGCTGTACACCTTCCTGATCGAAGCTGTTGATGTTCCATAAGAATCCCTGGAACATAACCTTGTTCTCAAAATGTGCAAGAAGAGCACCGAGGGATTTTGGATCTAATTTTTCTCCGATGATGATACTTGATGGACGTCCACCTTCGAAGTTCTTATTCTTGTTGTCATCTGATTTTCCACCAGCGAAAGCTACAATCTGAGCAGCTACGTTAGCGCAAAGCTTCTGCTGGCTTGTGCTGTTTTGGATTACAACATCTGTTCCAATCTGGCTATTCTTGAATCCAATAAACTGAAGAGGAACGATATCTGTACCCTGGTGGAGTAACTGGTAGAACGAATGCTGTCCGTTTGTTCCAGGCTCACCAAAGATAACTGGTCCTGTTACATAATCAACCGGCTCGTTGAAACGGTTTACTGATTTACCATTTGACTCCATATCTAACTGCTGTAAATGTGCAGGGAAACGGCTAAGAGCCTGTGAGTATGGAAGTACTGCTGTACATGGATATCCAAGTACATTTCTCTCATATAATCCAATTAATGCATCAAGCATTGCTGCGTTTTTGAATACATCCTTCTCTGCAGCAAGCTTATCTGCCGCTGCTGCTCCATCGAGGAACTGTGCAAATACTTCTGGTCCAAATGCAAGTGAAAGAACTGCTCCACCAACTGCTGAACAAGAAGAAAAACGTCCACCGATATAGTCATCCATGAAGAATGCTGCAAGGTAATCATCACTCTTTGCAAGTGGTGAAGTCTCACTTGTAACTGCAATCATATGCTTAGAAGCATCAAGACCTGCTTTTGCTAAAGCATCTTTTACAAATGACTCATTCGTAAGTGTCTCAAGTGTTGTTCCTGATTTTGAAACAAGAACGAAAATAGAATGTGCTACGTCAACTGAATTTAAAACAGCTGCTGCATCATCAGGATCTACATTGCTGATGAATTTAGCTTCCATCTTGAAAGTATTATTAACCTTTGCCCAATTCTCAAGTGCAAGGTACATAGCACGAGGACCAAGGTCACTTCCACCAATACCAATCTGAACAACAGTTGTGAATTTCTCTCCAGCTGCGTTTGTGATTTCTCCAGAGTGAACTTTATTGGCAAACTCAGCGATTCTCTCCTGCTGTGTTACATAGAATGTACGCTTGTCAACTCCGTCAGCGCTTACAGCATCTCCAAGCTGTCCACGTGTAAGGTGATGAAGTACAAGACGATTCTCTCCTGTATTTATTACAGCTCCGTTGTAAAGCTCTGCAAATTTATCTGCAAGTTCTGCCTCTTTTGCTAATTTCTCAAGAACAGAAAGAACATTATCATCTACTTCCTTTGCTGAGTAGTTATATACAAGACCTTCTGCCATTGGAATACTATAATTCTTTACACGGTTTGCTCCGTTCTCTCCTGCAATTTCATCAACAAGATTTACGCGCTTTACGTTTGAAAGCTCCTCAAATGCAGAAAGCTTATTAAGGTTGTTCCAGGTAGCCATTTTATTTTCCTCCTTAAATGCATTTATTAATCTTTAGTTTAATTCATAAAATAACAATCCTTGCAATTATACTATGATATTAGTGCAAATTCAAGGGCTAGTGAAAACACCAGCCCTGTTTATCTACTATATTTATTTGTAATAACAGCTGCGAATATTACTCCATAAAATCAATAATCGCAGAAGCAGAAATCGGTTTTGAATAATAATATCCCTGAAACCATGTTGACTTAACAGGCCTAAGATAATCCTGTATTTCCTCGTTCTCGATTCCCTCAACGCATGATAGTATTCCAGCATCATTTGCAAACGCAATTACTTTCTTAAGGAGTAGCTGTTTCTTTCTGTCATCTAATATTCCACGAACAAAACTCATATCCAGCTTTATCTCGTCCACCGGAAGATTGAGAAGCAAACTAGCAGACGCACTTCCCGTTCCATAATCATCAAGTGCTACTCTTATTCCCTGTCCCTGGAAAAATTCGATTTCCTCACACAGAACTTCTAAAGGTAAATCCTTACATCTTTCTGTAATCTCAAGACAAAGATTCTTTGGAGATACTCCTGATTTCTTTAGTTCGTCTATTACTATTGTCTTAAATTCTTTTCTCTCAAGCTGTCTTGCCGAAACATTAACGTTCACAAAAAACTCCGGGTCGTGCTTAACAAATTCCTTTAAATCCATAAGTGCTGTCTTAAGCACAAAATTTCCCACCTCAAACATACTTGAATTTCTTTCCATCCACTCAATAAACATTCCAGGTGGAACAATTCCGTATGGTTCCTTTTTCCAACGTACCAAAGCTTCAGCACCAACAATCTTACCATTTGATGATTCTACTATAGGCTGATATTCAACATAAAAACCCTCACAGTCTCTCTGGACAGACTGATGAATTACCTTGATTAAGTCAAGATTGACATTATTGTTTATCTTTACAATATCATCAAAAAATACAAGGTCCCCCCTATGCTTTTCTCTTGATATTTCAACAGCAAACTCAAGTCGCCCCTGAATAGTATCCGATGAACCTTCAAAACTATCAAGCATAAGCGCAGCCATGCTGCATTTAAGCAACATCTGGCGTCCTTGGAATACAATCTGGTTTTCCAGAATATTTTTGATTTCATCTGCATACTGATATACAAATTCTCTGTCAACATCCTTTAAAATAAATACAAAACCAGTCTCATTAATTCTATATATAGCTTTATTCTCATCCATCATATAGATAAACCTGAGTGCTACATCTTCAAACAAAGTATCACTACTGTTTTCACCATAAATAATTTTCAAATCACCAATATTGTCAAGTGAAACCATAATTGTAGCAACAGATAATCCACTATTCATTGTTTTCTCAATATCATCCAAAAATCGTTTTTTTCCAAACAATATTGTAACATAATCAATTTCCGGTGGAATTTTATCATTTCGCATTACTGTGACCAGATATCTGTAATCACCCTGAACGCAGACAACATCTGACGTAATTGTAAACAGAACATACTCTGGTATATCCTTAACATCATGTCTTAACCGAATAGAACAGCTTACCCCAAGTTCCTGTAGCTGAAGGCGTTCTTTAATATTTCTTTTTAACTCATCTATATCATATGGATGTGCACATTCATAAAATATTTCAAAGAAGTCTTCTACAAGACCAGCCTTCACCCCAAAAAATTTCCCCATTTCTTCTGAAACCCAGGAAACATTTTTTTCCAAATCCGTAATGACAATATATGAAGTTTTAATTAATCTTTCAATTTTGCTTATTAACTCTATTGAAGCAACTTCAAATCTTTTCAGTTCTCTATCCATTTCACACTCTTCCCAATACGCAATATAGTATTATAGTACCACACTTTTAAAAAATAATAAAGAACTATTCTCTTTTTATTTCTGCAGAGGACACTCCTCAACAACCTCTAAACCTTCTGTTTTTGCATTATATAATTCGTCATATGTTTCATATCCAATATAGAAATGACCCTTATCTCCTTCAAAAATAAAGGACTCACCTGAAGTCTTTCCATTGTATCCACTTCCATTAGGAATCTTGCATTCATCAAGATTTACACTAAGTGTATTATTATCGTCAGTTAGTATTCCTTCAAATGTTCCATAATAATAATATTCTGCATTCTTAATATAATCGTTACTTACCACAACTTTAAGCACTGTAATATATCCATTTGAATCATCATCATACCAGAAAAGTCGATTTACTACCTCAACAGAATTGACAACTTCATCATCTGCTGCTAACTCAACAAACTGCTCATTAAAATCTTTAATAACAATTGAATCCATTCTGTTCATAAAGCTTTCCGGTATTCTAGATGCACTTTCGACATAATTTCCAAGTCCGCTTACTTCAATATCCCTATCTTCTGCCACAATTACAATGTTGTATTTTTTCAGAAAATCATTTTCTTTTATCTTCCACTCTAATTCAATTTCCTCTCCGTTTTCACAGAGATAAAAATCGTCTTCATTATAGGAAATACTCTTCTTAATATTCTTCTTTAATTCTAGTCTAGAAGGAGCCTCCCCCTCAATTTGTTCTCTGATATCCTGACACATTTTATCGTAATCAAGACTTGCATACATCTCTCCCTCTCCATCAGGACCTTCAAAGAAATACTCAAAATACGAATAGACATCAACTTCTATTTCTTTTTTCTGACATCCCATAAGACAAACTGAAGCAGCAACAAGACCTGCTAATATTATTATATTTTTTTTGAAATACTCTTTCATTTATTCAACCTTCATTCGTTATTTATTGTGTGATAATAACAATACTAGCATATTGAAAACTTTTCTGTCAATACTATTTTGTATTAATGTACTCTGAAACAACCCCTATTATTTCATTTGCCCTGAGGGGTTTTGTCAAATGAGCATTCATCCCCGCCTGCTTTGATTTTTCCACATCTTCATTAAACGCATTTGCAGTCATTGCAATTATTGGAATAGTTTTTGCGTCCTCCCTCGGAAGTTCACGAATAGCCTTGGTGGCTTCAAGCCCATTCATTACCGGCATCATGATATCCATCATAATAACATCAAAGGTTCCCGGTTTAGATTCCTTAAAAATATCCAGGGCCTCCTTTCCATCATATGCACAAACTACCTCACAGTTTTCTTCTTCGAAAATGAAAGTTGCTATTTCCATATTGAGGTCATTATCCTCCACCAGCAAAACTTTTGCT
The DNA here is from genome assembly GCA_045123895.1 of Agathobacter sp. Lineage (GTDB taxonomy): Bacteria > Bacillota > Clostridia > Lachnospirales > Lachnospiraceae > Roseburia. Next base: position 4,325 of record JBGVKW010000013.1, on the reverse strand, counting down.
CCCGATAAATCTTTAACATTTTCAGATTTTTTCGCGTATTTTCCTTCTACCTGACCATCAATTTCAAATGGTGTTTCAACACAGATAGATGTTCCTTCTCCCACTGTACTGTCTACAAAGATTTTTCCATTCATCTTTTCAATGAGCCCTCGAACAATAGACATTCCCAGTCCTGTTCCATGATACTTTGTTCTGGCATCAGTATTTCCCTGAACAAAGGCCTTAAATAAACCATTTTCCACAAAATCCCTGCTCATTCCAATTCCCGTATCCCGGAATGTAAATTCCATTACGGCAACATCATCTGCTTTCCTATTCATGGCAAGATTAAAAAATATTTGTCCTTGAGGCTTATTGTATTTTATGGAATTTCCAAAAAGATTGATAAGTATCTGTTTTATATGAAGCGGACTTCCTATCAGATTCTCAATTATTCCATTTTCGCAATTCATTTCAACCTCTATTTCAGATTTTTTTGCCTGCGGAATAATGATACTGTACACCTCATCTACCAGGGACGAAATATTAAATGGAATATGCTCTAACACTAATTCCCCTGATTCTAGTCTGCTCATATCAAGCACATCATTGATAAGTGAAAGTAAATGTCTTGACGAAATATCAATTTTTCTTAAGCAGTCATCTACTTTTTCTTTATCATCTCTGTTTTTACTGATAATTTCCAGCATCCCAATTATTCCATTCATTGGTGTTCTTATATCATGAGACATATTTGACAAAAAATACTCTTTGCCTGATTGGCCTTCTGTGCAATATCCAAAGCCTTCTCAAGCTCTATCTGCTTTTTCATCTCTGCCTGTCTGTATTCCGTAACATCTCTGCAGATGTAAACTGCGTGAAGATGATTTGTAATCTTATCCTTTGTAAGAATAATGGTAGCTGTCCAGTATAGATTCAGTTTTTCCGAACCATATCGAATTTCTACGCTTCTCTTTCCATTCTCAAACGCATCTATTAACCCCTCTCTTGTCCAATAACAGCTCTCTTTCTTTGTCTTTGCAGCAATTCCAAGCTGCTCAAATCTCCTATGATTGAATTCATCATAATTAATCGGAAACTCAAACTCCAAATCGAAAAATGGATTATAATCTTTCGTTAAATAGAAATTACCCAGGATCAGTCCAGTAGTAACATCAAACTCATAAAAATATTCACAATCATGTAATAGCGCATCTGTATACTGCGCCTTCTCACGCTCCTGAGATACAATATCATCTATGCATCTGGCACCTATTACAAGATGATTCTCATCCTCCTTTTTGCTAATATTAACAAAACACATCTCATAATACTGAGCATCACTCTGTTTATTTTTCACCTTATATCTGTAGAAAAATTTCTGTTCATATTTTATTTTTCTCTTCAGGTTATCAATTTGAATAAAATCAATAAACGCCTCTTGCTCATCCTCTTCCACAAACAATTTTATCAGCTCAACCGATTCCTTTGAAAAACACTGCTTTTCAGTATTAATATTGTTTTTCACTAATCCTTCAGAAGTTTTTATTGTATAAAAAGTATCATTATCCAAATTTGCCACATGAATAGCTTCGTATTCATCTCCTAGTGCAGCCATCATTCGAAGATTTCTCTCTTTATACTCATTCTCCACACGTACAGTATCAGTAATATCCTGATGATATCCTCTGATACTCACCATTTTCTTTTCATTCTCATCACGTTTACCTGCGCAGCGGACATATCTTAGTCCCAGAGTCGGATGATTATATCTGTAGATAATTTCCGTTGCCTCCATGCTTCGAAGATTATAGTCGTACTCCCCAAACATCTCCAAATCATCCACATAGATTCTGGAAGAAAAAATAATAAATCTTTCTTCTGGCGAAATGTCTTCATCAATTCCTAGCATTATTCCCATGCGCTCATCAGCGTACAATCGTCCTTCTATGCTGTCTTCCTCATCATATTCAAGTTTCCAAAGCCCCATATTCGCTACAGATAAAATATCTGTAATCTCATTCTCCTTAAAAAAAGACATAAATACCTCTAATAAAATTGATTCAAATTCAAATAACTAGTATAATTGTACTATAAAATAACAAAAAATAAAATGGTGAAAACAATGGAAGACAGAACTCAAATTATTCGCCTGTATGACATCTTTGCAAAGTTATGTCAATATATCGTTGCAGGTAATACAAAAAACTATCTTGTAAGATATGGCTGCATTTCTTCTCGCGAAAAAGACCGGGTTAAAACAAAAATAGAATGTAATACACCACTTAAACGTGGTGAAAATGGACGCTTTTTACGAGCCAAAAGGAATAATATTTGTGAGACATACGTAAACCAGATTGAAGAGTTTTCCAATAAACTTATGAAATCTGATGACAATAACTGCATAATGGGTATGGTTCAGGCATTAGATGGAACTCTTGATAAGATCCTAAAAGAAGAAATCCGTCATTTACAAACTCTTGACTCTACCAAAGAACTAAATAGCAATCGTGCCTCAACGGGAATTGGTCTTCTTCCTCGATGTGATTGTGTGTGGGCAAGAAAAAGCCGAATGTCATATTCATACAGAAGACTAGACAACTATTTAAAACATTTTATGGTAATGGAAGACCGGGTTTTATATGAGATTGAAGATAATCACATTTTTCTTCCAAAAGGTTTTTTTAAGAAATTTGATAAAACCAAAAAGTTAAATGTAGCAGCTAGTCCCATAACCTCAAAACCAAACTTTTCAATAGACCGATATGAAAATAATGATTTTAAAGTATTCTCGATAAATTATGATTCATCAAAGATGAGCGAAGACAATCAGCTTATCTGGGAAAAGATTTGCGAAGCTGGAAAAAACGGTACGGAAGTAATCGTATTTCCCGAAATGCTTGGAAATCCACTTACTGATGAATATATTATTGAACAACTAAACAAATTATCCGATGAAAAAAGAGCAGATATGCCGGAAATGATAGTTCTTCCATCTGTTTATAATGATAACCAGAATACCTGTCTGGTCCTTGATAAATATGGAAACAAACTTGCCAAACAGTATAAGCAAAATCCCTTTGTTATGAACACTAATGACGGTGATTATATGGAAGATATTATTGGTAAGAATGTGATAAATGTTTTCCACTATGAAGGAATCGGACGTTTTGCAATACTAATCTGTAAGGATTTTCTGACAACACGATACATGGAGCGAATTATGAGGGGCTTTATGCTAACTCTGATTATTGTTCCATCATATTCCACAGGTGCATATGATTTTAAAACATCTTTTGACCTTTGTGCCCACGATTACTGCAATGTTATCTGGATAAACAGCTGTGCAGCCATGACCCCTGGAAAAGAGATGAATTTTGAAAATATTGGATATATTAGAAAACGAATCACAAGATATGATGACGAATCAGAGGCTCTTTACAATATGAAACCCTGCAAAGGTCTTTTTGATGGGCATTGCGATAAAAGCTGTATCTACTATGACAGCTTTGGAGCTGTTAATCATTATGAATAAGTGAAATCGGTTGATATACATGTGTATATCCAATTTGTAGGAGGAATAACATGAAATTTAAAAGTATTAAACGAGTTGAAAAAGCAAGTCATATTTGCAGATATGACCTTGAATATGAAACAGAGGACCACCGTCCAAAAAAGTATGAGATTGTAAGTCGCGACAGACATCTTCACAGTCTCGAAGATTTGCAGTCCTGGTCAAGTAAAACCGTTGTTGTAATCGCAATCTCGAAAGAAACAGGTAAGCTTTTGCTTAACAGGGAATTTCGAATGGCCGCCGGCGATTGGATTTATAATTTCCCATCTGGAATGATTGACCCGGGTGAGACACCTTCACAAGCTGCAGCAAGAGAACTTGAAGAAGAAACCGGTCTGATTATGGACAGACGACTTTTTCGCATGAAAAGCAGCTACAACGCTGTGGGCATCACTAATGAAACCAGCTCCGTGGTTCTTGCACAGGTTTCAGGAAATATAGAAAACAAACATAATCCTTTTGAGGAAATTGAAGCTGACTGGTATTCAAAAGAAGAGGTAAAAGAACTTCTTAAAACTGCAAAAATGTCAGCCCGTGCCCAGATGTTTTGTTTTATCTGGGTATACGGAGAACTACAAATCGAAAAGCTAATAGAAGAATTTGAGCACGAGGATTAACCTCGTGCTCATGCTTTTATCTCTAGTTGGAGAAGACTCCCACTTCTTTAAGTGGTGAGTAGAAATGATATTTGTCTCAGTGGGAGTCTCAATCTCCAACTGAGATAAAAGCCGCCGGCGGATTGCAGGAATGCGCAGAGGAAGATGTCAGCAAA